>CAZSRI010000005.1:18685-59160 GCA_964609145.1 uncultured Chloroflexota bacterium | reverse complement strand
ACTACGTCGATCCCGGGATACACGCCGACGAAGAAGGTGCGCTCGGTGATCGCGTCGGTGTTGGCGAGCGGCTCGGCGACACGGTGCTCGACGTCGGCATAGGCGGGGTGGCGGAGCAGGTTGCCGGCGAACAGCACGCGCGTCTGCACCTTCGCGGCCTCGAGGTGGCGCGTGAGGTCGGCCCGCGTGAACGGCGCGCCGTCGCGGACGGTCAGCACGAGGCCGAACGGCGAGGGCTCCGATCCCGCCGTCGCTTCCGGGAGGACGAGGTGCTCCGCGTAGCGCGCGAGATGTGCGCGCATCGCCTCCCAGTTCTCGCGCCGCGCGCGCACGAATCCGTCGAGGCGCCGCAGCTGGACGAGCCCGATCGCCGCCTGGAGGTCGAGCGCCTTCAGGTTGAAGCCGCGATGCGTGTAGATGTACTTGTGGTCGTAGCCGGCGGGGAGCGTTCCCAACTGGTAGCCGAAGCGCTTCCGGCAGACGTCGTCCTCGCCCGGCTCGCACCAGCAGTCGCGGCCCCAGTCGCGGAACGAGCGCGCGATCCAGTTGAGCTTCCCGCTCGAGGTGAGCACCGCGCCGCCCTCGCCGGTCGTCATCTGGTGCGCCGGATAGAAGGAGAGGGTGGCGGCGGCACCGAACGTCCCTACGGGCTTGCCGTGGATCCGCGCGCCGAACGCGTCGCAGCAATCCTCGACGAGGTACAGCCCACGCTCGCGGCAGAGCGCCGCGATGCGCTCGGCGTCGAACGGGATCCCCATCGTGTGCGTGAGCACGATCGCGCGGGTGCGCGGGCCGATCGCCGCCTCGACCCGCTCGGGCGTCGTGTCGTACGTCCCGAGCTCGATGTCGACGAAGACGGGGATCCAGCCGTTGTGGACGATGGGGTTCACGGTCGTCGGGAAGGCGGCCGCCGTCGCGATCACCTCGTCGCCCGGCCGCAAGCGGTCCTTGAGCTTGGGCGACGACAGCGCGCTGATCGCGGCGAGGTTCGCCGACGACCCCGAGTTCACGAGGAGCGCGTACTTCGTCCCGGCGACGCGCGCGAGCTCGCGCTCGAACTCCGCCGCGCGCGGTCCCGCCGTCAGCCAGAAGTCGAGCGCGGAGTCGACGAGCGCGACGACCTCGTCGGCGTCGTACACGCGGCCCGCGTAGCCGACCGGGGTCGTGCCCGGCACGAAGCGTCGATCCTCGCGCGCGTCTACCAGCTCGCGGACGAGCTCCGCAATGCGGGCGCGGAGGTCGCCCTCGCTCACGACGCCGTCAGGTAGGCGTCGATCTGCCGGAGCGTGAGCGTCAGCAGCTCGTCGGATCGGGCGCCGCGGTGCCGCGCGCGGTACCAGTCGACCGCCCGCGCGAGGGCGCTGTCGAGGTCCCAGCGCGGCCGCCAGCCGAGACGCGCCTCGGCCTTCGACGCGTCGAGCCGAAGCGTGGGCGTCTCGCGGAGGGCCTGAGGCCCCGCGGCGCGCTCCCAACTGCCGCTTCCCCACGCGCGGATGACGCCTTCCACCAGATAGCTCACCGGACGCTCCTCACTCACGTCCGGCCCGAAGTTCCACGCTTCGCAGTATCCGGCCCCGTCGGTCCCGCCGAGGCGCATCCCGAGCAGGAGGTATCCCAATAGCGGCTCGAGGACGTGCTGCCACGGGCGAACGTGCCCCGGGTTGCGCACGGGAATGGGGCGCCCCTCCTGCAGAGCGCGGATGGCGTCGGGGACGATCCGGTCTGCGGCCCAGTCCCCGCCGCCGATCACGTTCCCCGCCCGCGCCGTCGCGACGGCGACGCCGTGCTCACGGAGGCGTTCCGGCGGGAAGAACGAGCGGCGGAACCCCACGGCGACGACCTCGGCGGCCGCCTTGCTCGCGGAGTACGGGTCGGCCCCGCCGAGCGGGTCGTCCTCGGTGCGCGGCCGCGTCTCGCCGCGCACGTCGTAGCACTTGTCGCTCGTCACGAGGACTACGGCGCAGGGTCGACCGGCCGTGCGCACGGCCTCGAGGACGTTCAGGGTCCCGACGACGTTCGTCTCGAACGTCTCTATCGGCCGGCGGTAGCCCTCGTGCACGATCGCCTGCGCCGCGAGGTGGAAGACGACCTCGGGCCGAGCACGCTCGACCGCCGCTCGCACTTTGGCGAGATCGCGCACGTCGCCGTCGAGATCGATGCACCGCTCCTCGAGCCTCAGGTCCTCGAAGACGGACGGCCGCGTGGGCGGCCGCAGCGCGAACCCGGCGACGCTGGCGTTCAGGCTCGCGAGCCACGCGACGAGCCATGCCCCCTTGAACCCCGTATGGCCGGTCACGAGCACGCTCTTCCCCGCGTACGCGCGCCGGAGCCCGTCCGCCGTCGGCTCGGTCACCACACCTTCCAGCCGGGCCGACCGGAGCTCCACTCGGCCTCGAGCTGGCGCTTCTCGCGGAGCGTGTCCATCGCCTGCCAGTACCCCTCGTGCCGAAATGCGGTGAGCTGTCCCATATCGGCGAGACGCTCTAGCACGTCGTGCTGCGCGTCCCTCGTCGCGCCGCCGCCGATCGTGCTGTCGTCGGTGAGGTGGTCGAGCACTCCGCGCTCGAAGACGAAGTAGCCGCCGTTCACCCAGCCCTCCGCGAGCGGCTGCTTCTCTCGGAACTCGCGGACGCGCTCGCCGTCGACGCGCAGCCGGCCGAAGCGCGTCACGGGCCTGATCGCGGTCACGGTCGCGAGCCGTCGGCCCTTCTCGTGCCCGGCGACGAGCGCGGGCACGTCGACGTTGCCGAGGCCGTCGCCGTACGTGCACAGGAAGCGGTCGCCCTCGATGTACCGCGACACCCGCTTCACGCGGCCGCCCGTCGGCGTGTCCTCGCCGGTCTCGGCGAGCACCACGGTCCACTTCGGCTCGTCATGCAGCACCGCGAGGTGCTCGATCTTCTCCGACCCGAGATGGACACGGACGTCGCTGTTGCGCGCGTAGTAGTTCAGGAAGTAGTCGCGGATGACGTCGCCCTTGTACCCGAGGCAGAGGACGAAGTCGTGGAAGCCGAAGTGCGAATAGATCTTCATGATGTGCCAAAGGATCGGCTTCCCGCCGATCTCGACCATCGGCTTCGGACGGACCTCGGTCTCCTCCGCGAGGCGCGTACCGACCCCGCCGCAAAGGATGACGACCTGCATCGGCCGGATGCTAGGCGAGCGGCTCAACCGCTGGCAGGGTCGATCGCACCCCAGTCGTACGGGATGTCGCGCGCGCGCGGATCCTTGCGGACGATCTCCGCGGGATCGTGCGGCTCGGTCGCGCAGTTCGCGACGACCGCCAGGCGGTCGCCGAGCCCGAGGAATCCGTTCCACACCCCCGGCGGGACCCGCACGAGGCGGTAGTCGTCGCCGCCGAGGTGGATCTCCTGCACATCGCCGCGGGTCGGCGAGCCCTCCCGCGCGTCGTAGAGCACGAGGCGGATCTCGCCCACCGGCACGGCGTAGTTCAGGGTCATCGTCCGGTGCAGGTGCCAGCCCTTCACGACGCCGGGCCTCAGCGTCGAAAAGTAGATCTCCCCGAACCGCTCGAAGTGGGGATCGTCGCGCCGCAGCATGCGGAGGACCTCGCCGCGCGCGTCGGCGATCCGCCGGAGCGGCACGACGAGAACGCCGTCGATCACCCGCCCGGATGGTAGCCGCGCATCGCGGACGCGAGAATGGAAGCGCATGGACGCGCACGTCATCCGGCCGCCGCGCGGCTGGGCCAGGGTCGATCTCCGCGAGCTGTGGGGCGCCCGCGAGCTCGTCTACTTCCTCACGGCGCGCGATATCAGCGTCCGCTACAAGCAGACGGCGCTCGGGGTGAGCTGGGCGATCATCCAGCCGGTCTTCACCATGGTGGTCTTCACGGTCTTCTTCGGGCGCCTGGCGAAGGTCCCCTCGGACGGCCTGCCGTATCCCCTGTTCGCCTTCTGCGGACTCGTTCCGTGGACGTTCTTCTCGAACGCGCTCAGCACCGCGTCGAACAGCCTCGTCGCGAGCCAGAACCTGCTCCGCAAGGTGTACTTCCCGCGCCTCGCGATCCCCGTTTCGGCGGTGCTCTCGGGCCTGCCCGATCTCGCCGCGGCCTTCGTCGTGCTCGTGGGCCTCGCGCTCTGGTACGGCGTCCGCCCCGAGCCCGGCGCGCTCCTCTGGCTGCCCGCCTTCGTGCTGCTCGCGCTCGTCACGAGCCTCGGGGTCGGCCTCTGGTCTTCGGCGCTGAACGTCGAGTACCGCGACGTCCGGTACGCCGTGCCATTCCTCGTGCAGGCGTGGCTCATCGCGACGCCGGTCGCGTATCCCGCGAGCCTCCTCGAGGAGCCCGCGCGGACGATCTACGGGCTCAACCCTATGGTCGGCGTCGTCGAGGGGTTCCGCTGGGCGCTGCTCGGCACGGCGGTGCCGCCGACGCCGGCGGTGTACGTGTCGGCCCTCGTCTCGGTCGTCCTCCTCGTCGGCGGGGCGATCTACTTCACGCGGATGGAGCGCAACTTCGCCGATGTCGTCTAGGCACGCGGGGCACGCGTGACGTTCGCCATCCGCACGCGAGGCCTGGGGAAGGAGTTCCGGATCCCGGCGAGTGCCGGTTCGAAGAGGCGTTTCGTGTACCGGAGCCTGCGCGAGGGCCTGGCCGGCGCGGTCATGCGTCCGTTCCGCCGCGACGTCGGCGGGGACGGGCACCTCGTCCCGTTCTGGGCGCTGCGGAACGTCGACCTCGAGGTCGCGCCGGGAGAGGCGGTCTCGATCGTCGGCGCGAACGGCGCGGGGAAGACGACGCTGCTCAAGATCCTGTCGCGGATCACGTATCCGAGCGAAGGCGTCGCCGAGGTGCGCGGCCGCGTCGGTCCGCTCCTGGAGGTCGGGACCGGATTCCATCCCGAGCTCACCGGCCGCGAGAACATCTACCTGAACGGCGCGATCCTCGGGATGTCCCGCGCGGACATCGACCGCCGCTTCGACGACATCGTCGAGTTCGCGGAGGCCCAGCAGTTCCTCGACACCGCCGTGAAGCACTACTCGAGCGGGATGTACCTGCGGCTCGGGTTCTCCGTCGCCGCGCACCTCGAGCCCGACATCCTCATCGTCGACGAGGTGCTCGCCGTAGGCGACGCGAGCTTCCAGAAGAAGTGCCTCGGCTTCATGAGCGCGGACGCGCGGCGCGGCCACACCGTCCTGTTCGTGACGCACAACCTGGCCGCCGCGAAGACGCTCACGACCCGGTGCGTCTGGCTCGACCGTGGGCACGTCGCGCTCGACGGACCGACGGCCGGGGTCGTCGAGCGGTATCTCCAGGGCGCGGGCGAGGCCGCACCTGCCGACGGCGACGTGGACCTCACGCCGGATCGCCTGCGCGAGTCGGTCCGCACCACGATGCACGGCGACATGCGCCTCACGCGGGCCCGCCTGGTGGACGATGCGGGCCGCGCGCGGGCGCGGTTCGGCGAGCGCGAGCCGATCACGCTCGAGATCTCCTTCGACGTGCGCAAGCGCGTCGCGACGCTCGAGTTGCTCGCGTGGGTGCACAACCGCGAGGCCGTCCGCGTGTTCTCGGCGCTGTCCGGCCAGCGGCAGGTCGACCTCGGTCCCGGCTCGTACCGGATGCGTTGCCGGATCGACCCGAACCCGCTTGTCGCCGGATGGTTCGAGGTCAACATCGGCCTGCTGACGCACATCTGGCAGGACCAGGTGCCGTCGGCAGCGGCGTTCGAGATCGTCGCCGACCCGCTGCCCGACGACGACCCGCGCTACGCGAGGGGGCAGGGGCACGACGTCCTGGGCGTGGTCCGCGTGCAGCAGCAGTGGTCGGATCCGACGCCCGTCGGGACGCTCGTTCGGACATGAGCGGCGCGGGGCTGGTCGGCATCTTCGCCGCGGGCCGGAACGGCTCGACGCTGCTCATGCGGCTCCTCGACGGCAGCCCCGATCTCTGGGTCCATCCGGTCGAGGTCGCGTATCTCTCCGTCTTCAGCGACCTCAGCCGGTATGGCCGCGTCAGGCGCTACACGGCGCAGAACGCGACGACCGAGAAGCCGCTCGCGCTCGATGACGCGGTGAGCACCGAGCTACTGATCCGCTCCTTCAGCCAGCACGAGGACGATCTGCGCAATACCTACCTGCCGCAGCTACGGGAGCCCCTCTCGCCGCGGTCGGATCCGTTCGCGATGATGCGCACTCGGCCCGCGCATCGGGCGGATGAGTTCCTGCTCGGCTTCCTCGAAGCGGTCCGCGAGGCGTACGACGCCCGCACGGACCTGGAGCCGCGCTGGACCGTGTTCAAATCGATCGAAACGCCATATGTCGAGGAGTACGCACGCACGTTCCCCAGCATGCGCTTCATCCACATCGTCCGCGATCCGATCCCGAACTACGCCTCGCTCAAGCGAACGAACATGGTCGTGAAGAACTGGCCGTTCTGGCGCCACGGTGGCGACCAGCTGCGCATGTTCCTCGAGGCACGGTGGCTGCCGCACGCGCGGACCCTCGTCGACGTCGTGACGCGCCACGACGACCGGCACTTCGTTCTCCGATACGAGGATCTCACCGCCGATCCGCAGCGTGGCATCCGCGAATGCTGCGAGTGGCTCGGGGCGGCACAGCCACCCGATCCGACGCAGCAGACCGTACTCGGCGGCCGCGAGATGGGCGTCCTGCCGTTCAATCCGAGCAAGCGGGGCATCGCGACGCCGCAGACGGTCGTCCGCAACATGACGGAGACATTCGCGTACGACGACGTCCTCACGTCGCGCGAGAAGGAGTTCATCCTCGCGCGGACGCGACCCTGGGCCGAGCGCCTCGGCTATCCGATCACTGACTGCGACATGAGCCTTCCCGCCCGCGCTCGTCTCGCAGCCCGGTGGCTCGGGCTCGACACCTGGGACGTGCGAAACGTCCGCTCGCTCCGGGCGCTCCCGGCGCTCGTCCCTGCGCTCCTGCGGCGCCGCGCGTACGTGTGGCGGGCGCTGCTCTTCGGAAGCGCCTAGACCGGCTTCGGCAGGTCGTTCGTGTCGAGCCGCGGGATCTCGAGCGGATCGTCCGACGCCTGCGCCACGTCTGGACGCGTCGTCAGGCCGAGGACAAAGCCCCTGGCGCGCAGTGCCGCCTTCACCGTGTCATCGACGTCCCCGAACGGATAGCACATCACCCGGTCCTGTCCGTGGTCGGAGCCGACCCGGCGAAGGAACGCGAGGCTCTGGTCGAGCTCGCGGTCCAGGTCCGGCGGCTCCCGACCCGCGAGCGATCGGTGGTCGTATCCGTGAGAGCCCACGTACATACCGTGCCGCGCGAGACACCGGAGCTGGTCGGCGCTCATGTACAGCTGCGCGGCGAACCCGCGCTCGTCGGTCGTGACGTGACGGCGGAACAGCTCGTCGAGGACGGAGCAGCGCAGCGGCTCTGGCAGGACCCGCTGCAGCATCCGCTTGAGGAAGATCGCGTCGGGGCCGTCCCAGCGTCCGCGCTGCGCATGGCGCGCGTAGTACTCGTCGTTCGAGGGGAGTGACGCCGAGCGGCGCGCCCGGTCGAGCAGTTCGAAGAGCTCAGCGACGAGCGCCCGCGCGTCCCCGCGGGCGGCGATCACGAAGTGGATCTTGTTCACGTCGAGGACGCGCCCCTCTTCCACCGCGCTCGCGACGGGGAAGAATGCGGCGGGGACACGGACCGCATCGAGGAGCGGGAAGACGTTCGTGAATCCGTCGACGTACCCGTCGTCGAAGGTCAACAGACAGGCGTCCGGCGGGAGCGCGGTCCCCTCGCGGTATGCCGCGACGACATCCGGAACGCCGACGAACGTGTGGTGGCGGCGGAGGTGCTCGAGCTGGCCGACGAACGCGGCGAGGTCGAGGCCGGTCAGCGCGGGATAGCGCGACCGCGCGAGATCGCGCACGTAGTGGTACATGACGATCGTGAGCAGGCCTAGTCCTCGCGGACGGCGTGGAGCATGAACGTCGACGCCTGCGGGATGAGGCGGTGCGATGCGGTCCCGGACTCGCCCTGGAGGAGCGTCGCGAGCGCGACGTGCGTCCGGGGCTGCTCGGCCTTCAACGCTGGCGGGACGGCATGGATGTGGATCGGGGCCACGTCCACGGCGCGGAACCCGTGCGCGCGTCCCATCTGGACGAGCTGGCCCGGCGTGAACTGCCAGCGGACGCGCACGTCGATCCCCGTCCTCGGCTGCGCAACGTGAGGGAAGGGCGCCGCGACGTCCCGCCGCGACAGCGCGTCGATCATGTCGCTCTGATCGCGAGCGGACTCGATGTCGATGGCCTCGAGCGCGAGATGCTCGAGCTCGCCGAGGTCGATCTCGAGACGCGTGTGCTCGTTCAACGACGTGAGATTGAAGAGGCGATTCCGCGAGCCGACGACGAGGGAGCCGCCCGGCTTCAGGATCCGCCGCGCGAGGTCGAACGATCGGGGAACGTCGTCCTTGGCGAGGTACTCGATCAGGCCGTTCGCGGCGACGAGGTCGGCGCCCCTATCAGGGAGGACGACGTCGAATACAGACCCTTCCACGAAGCGTGCCCGATCGAGACCGCGGCGCTCGGCGAGTCCGCGAGCCAGCGCGATCATCTCCGGCGCGAAGTCGACCCCGAGCGCGTCCACGCCGCGCGCGGCGAGGTCGCAGACGAGCTCTCCCGTCCCGCAGCCGAGGTCGATGGCCCGCGCCACGCGGCCGATCCGCTCGGCGACCGCGATCACGTGCGCGTTGCGCTGCTCGATGACGTTGACCTCCGTCTCGCGTCCCTCGGCCCACTGCCGCCATTCGACGGCGTGCGTTCGGAAGTAGTCGAGCGCCTCGCTCCGCGTCACCGCGGTCACGATACGGGAGCGGAGAGGTAGTCCTCGCGTGTCCGGTCGTCGATCCAGACGCCGAACGACTCGACGTCCGGCGCGTGCCGGAGGTCGGCCACCTGCGCGATGGTCGCGTGGACCGTGGCGCGTCCGTCCCTCAGGTACTCGAGCCGCATCGTGCTCAGGCGTAGCGGTCGGAGCAGGAAGAGGCCGTACGCGTACCGCTCGGCCAGCTCGCGTTCCGACGGCGTCATCGGGTCGGGACCGCCGATGGAGCGCAGGTGGTCGAGGTACGCCTGGGGCGAGGCGAAGTCGCGAGTGAACCCGCGCCGGTCGAAGCGTCCCGTCCCCGCGGTGAGGGTGCGGATCCCGTTCGCCGCGGCCTCGATGCCGACGGTACCGCGGACCGTGACGCAATGGTCGACCACCGAGTACAGGGAGTACGTGCTGATGTCGCTGTCGGCGGGGACGATCCGGACGTGGTCCGGCAGCGCGCCGATCCGCTCGCGGATGACGCGCAGCTCGGCGGGGTCGCCGCGCACGTTGTCGCGCGCGTTCTTGATGATGTTCGCGGGGTGGATCTTGACGACCCAGTCGGCGCGAGCGTTGTCGCGAGCCGCCTCGATCGTGCGCACGAGCCACTCCTCATAGCTCTCGAAGAGGTCGTCGCCCCAGAAGAACGTCCCGTCCCACAGGATGTGGGGGAACACGGCGACGCAGGGCACACCGGGCCGCAGGCCCAGCGCCGCGCGGATCGCGTCGCGGTCGACCGATCGCGTGCCGAATTGCGTCCCCACCTCGGCGTACCATTCGCCGCTGCGGTAGCACCCCGCGATCTCCTCGAGCGCCGCCGCGGCGCGCTCCCGAGTCCACCCGAGCGCGCGCACGATGTCCCAGGAGCCGCTGGAGAGCGAGGCCGGGTGGTCGTCGCGGTTGCCGCGGTGGTAGCGCTTCAGCATCAGCGTGTTGTTCCGGTGAGCGGCGTTCCAGGTGACGACGTCCACGCCTTCGGCGATGCCGCGGTCGAACAGCTCGGCCTGTGGAGAGTAGCCGCGGTCGTTGAACACGAGGAGGTCCGGGCGGACCTCCGCAACAAGCCGTTCCGCGGCACGCGCCGCGGCAGCGGAGAAGCGGAGCTGCCGGCGGAAGCGCTCGCGGACCGGCGCTGAGCGGAGGTCGATCGTGCCCACCCGCAGGGCGCGCAGCGCCGTCGACGCGGCGTGCCGCCCCACGAGGGTGGCGTCGTCGACGATCCGTAGGGCCTCGCCGAACGAGCGTACGTGCTCCAGCTCGGTCTCGGCTGCCGTCCGTCCGATCGGCGCGAGCACGTCGTCCCACGAGAGCTGCTTCGTGGCGCCCGCGAGGCGGTGGTAGCCGCGGACGACGGGATCGGGGACGCTCAGCGTCGTCACGCGGAAGCCGCGCGAACGAAGCGCCGCGATGAGACCGACCTCCGTCTCGATCGCGGGGCCGTTGCCGCTCACGAAGAGCGCGGTCCGCCCGGGCGCGATGCCGGGCAGACCGCGCAGCATCGGCTCGACCTGGGCGGTAAATGCGCGAAGATCCTCCTCCCGCCGCCTCAGCTCCCGGCGGTACGTGCCGGAAAGCGCGAAGAGCGCGACGCGTCTGGCGAGCCGCGCAAGCCGGCGACCCGCGAGATAGGAGGATGCGAGCGGGCCGGGGCGGACGGCGCTCGCTCTACGAGCTGGCACGCGCGGGCGGTCGGTCGCCGAAGGGCTCATAGGCGAGCACGACATCGACGAGCGTCTGTTCCTCGGTGACGACGGGAAGGACGGTCACGTGCTTCTCGACCAGGAGCGCGTAGCCCCGCTCCGGGTCCCTGTCGGTGGTGGAGACGCAGTTGATGTTCATGATCTCCGTCACCGGCGCCCCCGGGAGGACGTCGTCGAGGAACGCGCGGCGGAGGTCGCCGTCGCTGACCGTCCCCACGACCCGCTCGCCGTCCAGCACGATCACGGCGCGGTGCTTGTTCTCGCTGATCTTCAGCATCGCGACGCGGATCGGGTCGGTGGTCTTGACGACGTACGGCTCGAGCCTCGGCTCCACCATCTCAGTAGGCCATCTGCTTCTTCAGCAGCTTCGTGTCGATCGGGATCGTCCTCATGACCTCCACGATCCTCTCCGCGACGTGCCCGTCCCCGAGGTAGGGGTTGACGCAGCTCGTCGCCATGAACGCCCGGAACTCCGGAGAGAGCGCCTTCTCGATGGCCGCGCGGATCTCGCGGCGGTCGTACGGGACGTCGATGACGTTGTTGCCGCGGACGCGGTCGCGCTGGCGGTCGCCCACGTTCACCGCCGGGAGCTTGAAGCACGGCGCCTCGATGAGACCGCTGCTGGAGTTGCCGACGAGGACGCTCGCCGTCCGCATGAGGCCGCCGTAGAGGCGGCGGGGGAGGCTGCGCTCGACGCGCACCTTCTCGTGGCGATGGCGCTCGATCGCCCGGCGGACGCTCTCGCTCCCGGCGTCGTTGTTCGGGAAGATGATCACCGTCTGCTCGCGGAGGTCGGAGACGGCCACGAGCGTCTCCTCCATCTGCGCCGCCGCGTCGTGGAAGTCCTCGGTCACGGGGTGCTGCGCGACGAGGATGAGCGGGCGCACCGGATCTAGGCCGAAGTGTGCGGCGGTCTCAGCCGGCGTGGCCACCTCGCCGTTCACCAGGTCGTCGAGCTGCGGCGCGCCCGTGAGGAAGATCCGGAACTCCTGCTCGCCGCTCCGGCGCAGCCGCGTCGCCGCGTCCTCGTTGGAGGCGAAGTGCATGTGCGCGAAGCGCGCGATGGCGTGGCGGGTCATCCCGTCGACGTTCCCGGAGAGCTCGCCCGCCTGGATGTGGCCGACCGGGATGTTCATGTGAGCCGCGACGATCGCCGCGACGAGGTGCTCGCCGCGGTCGCCGACGACGAGGACGATGTCCGGGCGCAGGCGGTGGAACGCGTCCGACACGCCGAGCATCCACACGCCGAGCGACTTCGTCATCGTCGTGGGCGTGTACCCGTCGAGGGCCATGTAGACGCGGTCGCTGATCTCGAAGCCGTCCTCCTCGATCTCGTGGATGGTCGAGCCGAACGACGGCAGCAGGTGCTGGTTCGTCACGATGAGCGAGTAGCGCAGGTCGGGGTCCCTTTCGATGACGCGGAGGACCGGGCGCGAGTAGCCGTACGTCATCCGCCCGCCCGTGACGACCGCGATATGCCTCACGCGAGCTGCTCCCACTTCACCTGGACGTCGGCCGGGATGTCGGTCGCGGCCACGCGCCCGATCACCTTCTTCAGGTCCTTCGCGGGCACGACACCCGGGCCGGGCGACGGACGCTTCACCCACACCATGTCCTTCGTGATCGTCGTCCCCTTCGCGATCGGGACCTCGGACACGACGCTCTCGCGGGCCCACGCGACGATCTCCTGCTCCTCGGGGAAGATCCGCCGCTCGGTCCCCAGCGCGCGGAAGATCGCGTCGGCGCCCTTCACGAGCTCGCCGAGCTCGTCGGGCTCGATCGACGAGGGGTGGTCGGGACCCTTCTGCATCTTGTCGAGCGTGAAGTGCTTCTCGACGAGGCACGCGCCGACGGCGACGGCCCCGAGCCCGGTGTATATCCCGCGCGAGTGGTCCGAGAGGCCGACGGGGATGTCGAAGCGCTCCTGGTACTCCGGGATCATCCCGAGGTTCACGCGCTCGTACGGCGTGGGGTAGATCGAGACGCAGTGCGTGAGGATGAGCGGCGTCCCGATCGACCTGATGAGGTCGACCGTCTCGGCGACCTCGTCGATGGTGCTCATGCCGCTCGAGACGATCATGGGCCGGCCCTTCCGCGCGATGTGCTCCTGGAGCGGCAGGTTCGTCAGCTCGCCGGAGCCGACCTTGAACACGACGACGTCCATCTCCTCGAGCAGGTCGGCCGCGGCGCGGCTGAACGGCGTGCAGACGTAGTCGATCCCGATCGCCTCGCACAGCTTCTTCAGCCGGCGGTGCTCGTCGAGCGTGAGGTTCGTCTTGTCGAGGGTGTCGTAGAGCGGCTCGTCGAAGTTCGCCGACCGCGGCGCGTCGCGCAACATCTCGTTCTCGAGCACGTGCATCTGGAACTTGATCGCGTCGGCGCCCATCGCGCGCGCGACGTACGTCATCTGCTCGGCGACGGCGTAGTCCCCGCCGTGGTTCACCGCGGCCTCGGCGACGATGTACGGCCGCCGTCCGGGGCCGATCTCCCGTCCGTTCACGACCACCGGCTTCATGGTCTCGCTCCTTCCCTCAGCGCCAGGATCCCTTCCGCGATGGCGAAGTCGTCGATCGTGTTGATGTCCGTCGCCTCGTCCGCGGGGACGACCACGGCGAGCGGCGCGTCGCCGACGACGGACCTCCCGGCGAGCAGCGCGTCCGCGGGCGTCACGTACGCGACGCCGCATTCAGCGTAGAACGGCTCCCGGTCCTGCCGGCGACGGGCTTGACCCTTTACAAGGGGATCGAACCGTCCGTCGACGAGCCGCCCGAGCGGCGCGGTGACCTCGACGACGGTCATCACCGAGCCACCAGGGGCACCGAGCGCCAGCTCGATGCACCGGTCGACGGTCGCCGCGCGGCGCAGCGGCGAGGTGGGCTCGAGCGTGACGACGAGGCCCGCGTCGAAGCCGTCCCGCTGCAGCGTCTGGATCGCGTGCGCGAGCGCGAGCTCCGTCGGGGCGGTCGCGGACGCGAGCTCGGCGGGACGGTCGACGACCTCCGCGCCGAGCGATCGCGCGGCCTCCGCGATCGCCGCGTCGTCGGTGGAGACGACGAGCCGGTGGATCCGCTTCGCCCTGCGCGCCGCCTCGATGGTGTACGCGATGAGCGGGCGCCCGCGGAGCGGGTGGACGTTCTTGCCGGGCACACCACGGGACCCCCCGCGCGCAGGCACCACAGCGAGCACGTTCACGTCGGGCATCCTACGCACGAATGCGCATCTTCGTGATCTCGGAGAACGTCCCGCACGGGACGCACGACCGCCCCGACGTGACGGCCGTCGGGATCATCGTGCACGAGCTCATGCGCGAGCTCGCCTTGCTCGGACATCACCTCACGCTGCAGCTGATCTTCAACGTGCATCACCGCGACCTCTCGCCGACGGACGAGGAGCGCGACGACCTCGCGTCGCTGCGGCGCGGTGGGGTCGAGATCGCGGAGCCGCTCCATCGGCGGGTGTACGAGACGCCGCCCGCGTCGGCGGTCACGCGCTTGAGACGGCTGGCGGGGATCGCCATTGGCCGCCCCCTGATCGGACCGACGTATCCGTCGGTCCGGGTCAGGAGCTTGATCGCCGAACGCGTACGCGATGCACGCGCCGACGTGGTCCTGCCCATCATCGCCCCCGAAGGCGTCGGCGCGGCCTCGGGACCCAGACGCGCCGCTCCGGTCGTGGCGTATCACGGGGACATCGACTTCATGCCCGGGCTAGCGCGGACGCGCGCGCCCGAACTCTTCGCCCCGACCGCGAGCCACCCGGTCCGAGCAGCCGCGCGTAGAGCGGGGGCGGCCGCGTGGCTCCGCGAGTTCGAGCTCGCGCACATGGCGATCGTCCGCGACGTCGATGTGATCGCGAACATCCATGCGAACAACGCGCGCTTCTACGCGCGGAAGGGCCATCCGCGCTCGGTGTACGTGCGGAACGTGTGGAAGGCGTCGCCTCCGCCGGCGGGTCCGCTCGACGCGCCGTACGGCGCGCGGCCGGTCAGGATCGTGGGGCACGCGGGGATGCTCGGCAACACCGGCTCCACGTTCGGGCTCCGCATGCTTCTGCAGGAGGTCGTTCCCGCGCTGAGATCCGCCCTGGTCGGTGTCGATCATCAGGTCGAGGTGATCGGCGGCGGACGGATCGCCCCGGCGCTGGAGCCGCTCCTGCATCAGCCGAACGTCGTGGTGCGCGGATACGTGCCCGATCTCGACGAGGCGCTTCGGGGCGCGGCGGCATTCCTGCTGCTGAACAATGTCGGGCCGTATCGGGCCGCGTTCACGCGGCATCTGGTCGCGTGGTCGCTCGGCGCTCTGCTCATCGCTCACGGGAACAGCAAGGACGCTCTTCCGGAGATCGTCGACGGCGAGAACGCGCTTCTCGGATCGACGGGCGCGGAGATCGCCGAGCACGTCCGCACCGTCGTCCACGACCCGGCGCGCGCCGTTCGGATCCGCCAGGCCGGGCGAGCGACGTTCGAGCGCGACTTCGCCCCCGGCGTCGTCGCCGCGAGGGTCGATGCGGAGCTGCGCGCCGCACGATCGCTGCCGCGCTGGAGGACGTCGACGCGGAGCTAGCGGATCCTGCGGATGTGCGCCATCCGGTCGACGTGGGCGACGAGCTCGAAGTCGCCCGCGGCGAGCGTCTCCTCGAGAGCACGGCGCACCTCCGGCGTATGGCCGCCGAAGTACGACTCGGGCAGGGCGTCGTCCAGGAGCACCGCGCCGCCGATCCGCGCCCGTCGCCCCCAGCGATCGATGTCGCTGCGCACGGCCGCGTAGCTGTGATCGCCATCGATGAAGACGAGGTCGACCTCGCCCGTATCGAGGTCGAGCGTGCGGCTGTCGCCGACGATGAGCTCGATGGGGAGGCGGAACCGTTCGGAGAAGTCCTGCAGCTGGCGGTCGTACGTCCGCCCACCTGAGTGGAAGCGCTCTTCCTTTTCGCCGATGTCGACCGACCACAGGCGGCCTCCCTCCGGCATCGCCGCGGCGATCGCGATCGTCGAGCCGCCGCGGAAGCGACCGATCTCGATCGCGTGCCGCGCGGGCAGCCGAGCCGTCAGGCCGTACAGATACGCGAGCTCTCGGATCGTCAGCGTGACGATCCCGTGGTTGAGGCTCGTGCTGGCAAAGAGGCCGGCGAGGTCCTCGAACGCGAGCTTCGTCGTCGGCCGCAGATCGAGCGGTAGGTCGTCGAGCTCGGCGTCGTGGTGAAAACGCGCTCCGACGGTCTTGATGACCGTGGCCGGATCCCGTTCGAAGATCCTCTGCACCATCAAACTCCGGAGGAGCGGCTGCGTTGACATGAGGTCGACAACGCCGTTCGCGAGCGTTCTACGCCACGACACGAGGACGAAGCCTAGCCGACGGTCCCGCGCTGGGCCTTCAGAGCCGGCCTGCCGCGATCTCCGCCCGCTCCCACCGAACGACCTCGTCGATCACCGCGTCCAGCGATCGCGTCGCCTCGAAGCCGAGGACGTCGCGCGCTTTCGTCACGTCGGGCTCGCTCCGTTGGACGTCGTACTCGAATCCCGGCTCGTGGACGATCCGGAGCGGTACGTCTCCCTTGACCGCTCGCCAGATGCGACCCGCGAGCTCGTCCACCGTCGTTGTCACCGGGGACGCGATGTTGAAGTCCTCGTTCGCCGCGGCGGGCGACTCGAGGCACATCCGGATGCCCCGCGCGACGTCCGCCGCGTGCGTGTAGCGGCGTGTCTGGCGGCCGTCGCCGAACAGGTGCAGGGGGTCCTGTCCCTTCAGCGCCTTGAGGACGAGGTCGTGGATCACGTGGCCCATCGCGAGGCTGAGGCCGCCGCTGCTGACCAGGCCCCCGCGAGGGTCGCCCCGATCCCCCAGTCCGACGACGTTCCCGAGCCGCGCGATCGCGTACTCGATGCCGTGCTGTCTCGTCGCCGCCGCGGCGAGACGTTCCGCCGCGAGCTTGTGCAGGCCATAGGTCGAGCGCGGCGGCGGGATCGACACGACGTCCGCCTCCCGCGTCGGGAACGAGGCCGCGCTCTCGAACACCATGGAGCTCGAGACCACGACGACGCGGCGCACATCGCCACGCGCATGAGAGCGGATCGCGGCATCGAACGTCGAGGCAACGATGCGCTCGTTCTCCGCGAGGATGTCGTATTCGAAGCGCTTGAAGAAGGCGATCCCGCCCACCATCGCCGCCGCCGCAACGATCGCGTCACATCCCTCGCAGAGCGTCGTGAGGAGCTCGGCGTCCTTCGCGTCGCCACGGATGAAGCGATACCCCGGATGTCCGTCGTGCGGACGCGCGATCTCACCGTACTTCGAGTAGTTGTCGATCCCCACGACGTCATGTCCCGCATCGAGCAGCTCTGGAACGAGGTACCCCGCGAGGAATCCGGCCGAGCCGGTCACGAGGACCTTCATTCGCGCGATCCTAGGGGAGGCTCGGGAACGAGGCGCCGATCCCGCGAGGCGCGGAGGTCAGAGCGTCGGTCTCTTGACTCCGCGTCGCTCGAGCCGCCTCCAGCCGAGCCAACGACGGAGCGCCGCGGCGGGATGCGCGAGACCGCGGAGCGTCATCAGCGTGCGCGCGGTGACCTCCGCGGCGCGGTGCGGGAGAGTGCCCCGGAAGGCGGCGAGCTCGTGCGCGAGCGGATCGTCGCCGGCCGCTGCGCGGTGGCGCAGCACGTGGAGGGCCTCGTCGACGTAACGCAGGTCGAGGAGGACGATCGCCTGCGCGAGCGCGCGGTCGTGATCGACGATGCGCCTGTTCACGTAGATCGCCTCAGCCTGGAGCGGCTGGCCGTACCGCTCGGGGAACCCGAGCGTCGCGCCGAACGTCCATCCTGCCGTGCGCTCCTTGAACCCGACCTGCTCGGGCAGGATCTCGTAGCGCAAGAGCTCGAATCCGCGCGGACGCAGCAGGAGGTCCACGTCCGAGAACAATCGCTGGCCGCGACGGAACTCGACGAAACAGACCTCGCTCTTGATCACCGCCGTCCGCGCCAGCAGGTCGGCCGCGCCGGTCAGGACGTCGTACTCGGAGCCTTCGACGTCGATCTTCAGCAGGTCGACGGAGGTGATACCGGCCGAGCGGGCGACGTCGTCCAGTCGCGCGACCTCGACCTCGATCTCTTGCCGGACCGTGAAGACCTCCTGGCCGAACCCCTGCGCGAACTCCCGGCCCCTCCAGCGGATCTCCTGGAGCGCCCCGACGTTCGGCTCGAGCAGGCCGGCCGCACCCGGCCCGCGCGTCACGAAGAAGCGCGCGCGACCCGGCACCGCGCCGACCGCGAGCGGCGAGTAGCGGATCGAGCGGTAGGGCGGGGTCACCTGCCCGACCACGGACGCGTCGGTGGTCCCGGCCACGAGCTTCTCGTACTCCTCGGGGTTCGGCTCGAAGCCGTAGGCGTCGACGAACGGCGCGACGGCGGCGAGCTCGGTGATGCCGTTGCGCGCGCCGACGTCGACGAGCGTGAGCCCGACGCCGTGGTCCCGCAGGAGACGGCGGGCGTGGGGGACGAAGGGGCCGTACATCAGGGCGGGGCCAGCCTAGACGAACGCGCGATCAGCGGCGGGCTCCAGCGCGGTCGCCGACCCGAACGACGGTCGTCGCGCCGATCGCGACGCCGGCGACCCACAGCGCGGACGCGACCGCGGCGAGGCCCGCGGCGAAGCGGTTCGTCACCCCGGTGTAGACGAAGTACGCCGCCGATGGGTCGATCGCGGGCAGCGCCACGATCGCGAACGGCACGAGCCACAGGTACACGACCGGCCACCAGCTCGGACCCACGAGCAGGCCGCCCACGACCGTTCCTGCGGCCAGCGCCGCGACGAACAGGGCCGAGGCGTAGACCGCGTACCGACCGATCTGCGGCAGGGGCAGCGCGGACCCCTCGGGTGTGAGGAACAGCGACAGGGCGATGGCGAGAGCGAGCGCCGCCGCGGCGTGGCCCGCAGCGACGGCGATCCAGCCAGCCCGGGTCACGACGCGTGCGCCTTTCTCGCGAGGGCGCGTTCGATGACCGCGCTCATCGCTTCGAGCCGCCGTCCCCAGTCGTTGTCCCGGGCGGCGGCGACGCGCCGCTGCGACAAGGCCGGATCGCTCTCCGTGAGCGCCTCTCGCAGCGCCGCGGCGAACGCGGCCGCGCCGGCGCCGAAGCGGATGGTGCCGGGCTGCTCCCGCTCGAAGCGGACCAGCTCCGGTATCGGGGTCGCGACGACGGGCAGGCCGGTCGCGAGGTACTCGCTCAGCTTGTTCGGGTAGACGCTGTCCACGTACCGGCTCTGCCGGTAGGGGATCACGAGCGCGTCGGCGGCGTGGAGGTACCCGGCGAGCTCGCCGTGGGGCCGCCGCCCCAGCGAACGGACGTTGCCCGAGTGAACCTCGAAGCGCGGGATCTGCAGGGGCCCGACGAACACGATCTGCACATCGGGGACGAGGCGGGCGACCTCGTCCATGAGCTCGACGTCGAGCCAGCGGTGGATCCCCCCGACGTAGACCGCCCTCGGACGCGGGATGTCCGCGAGGTCGCTCGGCTCGGCGGCGGGAGCGCTCGCGAACGCGTCGAAGTTCACCCCGGGCGGCATGTGGTGGACGTCGGCACGCTGCGCGCGCGCCCCCTCCTGCAGCCGGCGCGACGTCGCGAAGACCACGTCGGCCTCGGCGATCAGCCGCCGCTCGGTCGGCACGAGCGCCGCGGCGGCGGGAGAGGAGGCCGATAGGTCGTCCATGCGGTGGAACACGAGCAGCTTCGGGTGGAGCATCCGTGCGAGGTCGAGCGCGGTCGGGGTCGGCAGGAACGTCCACACGATCGGTCGCGACCCGCCCGCGGTCGCGAGCGGCACCACGCTCCGCGCGAGGATCCTTCGGTTGACCGCGCGCGCGATCCCGCTGTAGGGGAACGGCAGCAGGACGGGGGAGTGCACGCGCACGCCGCGCTCGGCCACGCGCGCGGTGCGGCCACCGCGGAGCCACTTCGCGGCTCGGCGCAGGACGCGCCCCGCATCGCGGAGCCCGGGCGACCGCGTCCCGAGGTTCTCCACGTAGAGGACGTCGTTCCCCGCCGCCGCGAGCCGGCGCATGATCTCCTGCTGGCTCTGCCAGACGAAATCCCAGTCGATCGCGGAGATGCACACGATCCGCTCGCCCGTGAGCACGGCTACGCCCTTCCGCCGGCGGGCCGGAGCCGGAGCGCGCCCACGACCGCACGAACGGCCCTCGCCAGATCCGCGGGCCGGGCGACCAGGACGGTCTCGAGGTCGCACCCGAGCCATCGGGCGAGATGCGCTCCGGCCATGAGCCCGATCACGACCATCGCGGCGCCGACGGCGGACATCGCTCCGAGCAGGCCCGCCGGCCGCGCGAGGGCGAGGATCAGGCCGATGCGCGCGACGGCCACCGCGCCGTAGTAGAGCGCCCCGACGAGCGGGACACGCCGCGCGATCGAGAGGTTCACGAGCACCAGCACGCTCGTGAAGAGCACTTGGCCCGGCAGCAGGACGAGGAGCAGCGGGAACGTGCTGGAGAAGGACGGACCGGCGATGACGACCGACCCGATCCCGACGAGCGACGCGACCGGCAGCGCGGCGAGCGCGAGGACGCCGATCGTCGTCCGCACGGCCCGCCCGACGTCCGTCGCGTCGCGGCCGCCCTCGAGCGCCGCGAGCCGCGGGTACAGGACGTTCGCGACGGCGGCGGGCACGAGGTTGAACGACTCGGAGACCCACCCGGCGATCGCGAACGCTCCGAGCGCGTCGGCGCCGGCGGTCACGTTGAGCGCGACGCGGTCGATCCGCAGCGAGGCCCAGAACAGGAAGTACACGAGGTAGGCACCGAGGCCGAGCCGCAGGACCTCCCGCCAGAGCCTCGCGTCGAGGCCGACGGTCCCCGGTGGCGCGAGCCGCGAGATCCGCCGGAACGCGAGCAGCGCGCCGACGAGCGACACGACCTGGGCGGCGACCCACACGCGGACCGCGATGTCGAGGTCGAGCGCGCCCACCGAGAAGAGCGCCGCGACCGGGATGGTGAAGGCGGCCGCGTTGAGCAGGCTCAGCCACGCCTGCGCGCGCGGATCGCCCCTGCCGATGAACACGCCGATGAGCGTCTCGAAGCCGATGCGGAGCGGCCCGGCGAGCAGGCCGAGCACCAGGAGATCGAGCGGCAGTCCGGGCAGGAGCAGCGGATGCGCCGAGGCGAGCACGAAGCTCAGGGGCGGGACGAGGATCACGGTCGCGACGGTCGTGCCCACGACACCGGCCGCGACCGTGCGCTCGAGCGGGATCTCCTCGCTCGCGGCGTGGTACTGCGTGACGGCGAACATCCCGGCGTTCGCGACGACCGCGACGAGGCTCTGTACGACGAGCACGAGGCTGAAGAGGCCGAGGTCCTCGGCGCCGAGAGCGCGCGCGAGCAGGAGCAACGCCGCCCCCTGCAGAGCGAGGGCGACGAAGCGCGCCGCGACGAGCCCGGCGGCGAGGGCGCCTACGGCCGCTCACCCCGGACGGGGCTCAGGCGGCGCGAGGCCGCGGCGACGAGCGCGGCCGGGTCGTCGGCGGCGGCATGCAGGAGCCACGAGACCGTCGCGGCGATGCGCGTCTGCGAGAGCGCGCCGCGCGCGCCGACCAGGTCGGCCTCCGCGTAGGCGCGCCGACGGACGCGGATCGCCTCGATGGGGAGCCCCTCGAGCGCGTAGAAGCGGTCGAGGATGGCGCGCAGCTCGACGGCGAAGGCTTCGGCGGCGCGGCTGCTCTTCGTGGCGGGGTGGGCGCGATACCGCGCGAGGGGCGGACCCTCGACGAACGCCGCCGGTCCACGGAGCAGGAGACGCAGCCACAGATCGAAGTCCATGGCGTAGCGCAGCCGCTCGTCGGGGCCGCCGACGTCGCGGACCGCGTCGGCGCGGACGAACGTCGCCGGCTGCGGGATGAGCGCGCGCCGCGCCAGCAGCGCGGCGAGACCGACCGGTCCCGCGTCCATGGGACGCGTCCGGCCCGTCGCCTCATCCAGGAGGTCGCAGTGCCCGTACGCCATGACCGCGCCGGGGTCCGCCGCGAGAGCCGCGACCGCGCGCGACACGGCTCCCGGCAGGAGCACGTCGTCGGCGTTCAGGTACGCGAGGACGGATCCCCGCGCGCGCTCCCAGCCCTTCCGGATCGCGTGGGTCTGGCCGCGGTCCGGCTCGCTCACCCACCAGGCGAGGCGGTCCGCGTAGCGGCGGACGATCTCGACGCTGCCGTCGGTCGATCCGCCGTCGACGACGACGTACTCGATCGCGGGGTGGTCCTGTTCGAGGACGCTGCGGATCGTCTCCTCGAGGAATCCGGCCTGCTGATACGAGGGGGTGACGATCGAGACGAGCGTCGCCGCGGCGCTCACGTGGTCCGTATCATCCCATCACGACCCGCCGGGCAGCGTCCGCGCTCACGTGAACGAGCTCGTTCGCCGGGTGGCGCGCTCGACGCCCGCCATCGTCGCCGCGAGCTTCCTCGTGGCCCTCGCGATCCGCGTCGTCGCGCAGATCGCGTACGGCAGCTACGGGCACCCGCAGACGTTCGAGTACGACGACATCGCGCGCTCGATCGTGAGCGGCGAGGGCTACCGGTACCGATTCCTCGGCGGCGAGTGGGTGACGTTCGGCTTCCCGGCCGTGCCGCTGGTGCTCGCGTTCCTGCACTGGATCGGTGGTGGCCCGGACGCCTACGGCGCGGTCATGGTCGGGCTCGCCGCACTGAACGCGTCGCTCGCGCCGCTGACCTACCTGATCGCGCGCCGGCTCGGCGGTCAGCTCGCCGGCCTTCTCGCGGGCGCCGCCGTCGCCGTCCACCCCGCCCTCGTCCTGTTCGCGGTACGCGTGCACGAGCTCAACGTCGACGCGCCGCTGTTCGCGCTCACGCTCCTGGTCGCGCTCGAGTACGCGGCGGGCCGGACCCGCCTCGCCGTGCCGCTCGGGGCGCTCGCGGGCGTGTCGTCGCTCGCGCGCCCGACGATCTTCCTCTTCGCCGCCGTCGCGATGGCGCTGCTCGCGCGGCGCCGACCGCGGCGCGGGCTGCTGATCGGCGCCGTGGTCGCGGCCGCGATCGCGGCGCCGTGGACGATCCGCACGGCGGCGCTGACGGGCGTCGTGGGGACGGGCCTGCCCTACAACTGCGTGACGTTCTGGTTGGGGAACGATCCGTACGCGACCGGCGGGCCGATCACGGCCGACGGGAGGAGCGTGCTCGACGTCATGGACGAGCCGCTGCGGTCCCAGGTGGTCGGCCGGCCGGAGGCGGAGCAGGGACCGGCGTTCTGCGCGGCGGCGGATGTCTACATCCGCGAGGATCCGTGGCGCGCGGTCCGCTTCGACGCGCTCAAGTACCTCTACTTCTGGTGGTTCCCGCCGCACGCGGGCATCTACTACCCCGCCGGGCTCATCGATCTCTACCGCCCGGCGTGGGGGCTCGAGCTGATCCTCGCCGCCGCCGGCGCCGCTGTCGCGTGGCGGCGGGCGGGTCCCCTGCCGCTGGCGATCGTCGGGCTGCAGCTCCTCGTCGTGTCGGCGAGCCAGGCGCTCGGCTACGTCGAGGGGCGGCACCGGCTCGCCCTCGAGCCGACCTTCGCCGCGCTCGCCGCGATCGGCGCCTTGGCGATCCTCGACCGAGCAAGGGGCATCTTCTCGCGCTCGGTCGCCACGACGTGATCGACCGCTAGCATCGGGATCATTCCCACCTCCCCGCGCGTCGCCCACCTCTCCATCGCGGACGACGTCGGAGGTGCGGCGCGCTCCGCGTACAAGATCCACCGCGGCTTGCGTGACCTCGGCTTGCCCTCCCGCATGCTCGTGGGCTACAAGCTCACCGATGACCCGGACGTCGCCGCGTTCCGCGGCCTGCCGTGGCGCTTGATCGACCGCCCCTTCCGCGAGCTCACCGAAGCGACCGCGCTCCAGTACCTCTTCCTGCCGTCGTCGCTCGCGTTCCTCGGGCACCCGTGGCTGCGCTGGGCGGACGTCGTGCAGATCTACAACATGCACGGGGGCTACTTCAGCTACCCCGTCGTCGCGCCGCTCTCGCGCTGGAAGACGGTGGTGTGGCGTCTCTCGGACATGTGGGGCCTCACGGGCCACTGCGGCTACTCGTACGAGTGCGAGCGCTGGCGCACCGGATGCGGCTCGTGCCCGCACCTCACCGAGTACCCCGGGCTGCGGCGCGACCGCACCGCCGCGAACTGGCGCATCAAGCGCTGGCTGTACGCGCGCTCGCGGATCCACCTCGTCGCGCCGTCCCGCTGGATGGCCGGGCTCGCGGCCGAGAGCCCGCTCCTGGGCCACTTTCCGCTGACGGTCATCCCCAACGGGGTCGACACCGCGCGCTACCGCCCGCGCGACCGCGCGGCGGCCCGCCGCGCCCTCGGACTCCCTGTCGACGGCCACGTCGTGCTCTTCGGGAGCACCGAGGCGCGCAAGGGCGGCGCGCTGCTCGCGAAGGCGCTCGAGCTCGTCCCGCCGCCGCCCGGCACGACCGTCGTGACCGTCGGCGAGGACGCCTCGGGCGCGGGCCCGCGCGTCGGGGAGGTGCACCTCGGCCGGGTCCGCGACGAGGAGCGGATGGCGACCGTCTACGCGGCGGCCGACCTCTTCGTGCAGGCCGCGCTCGCCGAGAACCTGCCGAACACCGTCCTCGAGAGCTTCGCCGCGGCGACGCCCGTGGTGGCGTTCGCCGTCGGCGGCGTGCCCGAGGCCGTTCGCCACCTCGAGAACGGATACCTCGCGCCGCCCGCGGACGCCGCCGCGCTCGGGGCCGGGATCGCGACGCTGCTCGGCGACGATGCGCTCCGCGCGCGGCTCGGCCAGCGGGCCCGCCGCCTCGCGGAGACGGAGTACGCGCTCGAGCTGCAGGCACGCCGCTTCGCCGACCTCTACGCCGGACTCGCCCCGTGAGCACGACATCCGTCTCGGTGTGCCTGACGACGCGCGGGCGGCTCGCGCTGCTGAAGGAGAGCCTCGCGAGCGTACGGGCGCAGCGTCACGCGCCGCTCGAGATCGTCGTGAGCGACAACTGGTCCGAGGACGGCACGCGCGAGCACGTCCTCGCCGTGGCCGCGGAGGATCGGCGCGTCCGGTACGTCCGACCGCCCGAGCCGCTCGGCCTCTACGGCAACCACAACTTCGCGCTCGCCCACGCGGGCGGCCGCTACGTGTGCTTCTTCCACGACGACGACGTGTACGGTCCCGAGGTCGTGTCCCGCTGCGCGGGCTTCCTCGACGACCACCCCTCCGTGGGCGCCGTCTGCGCGGCGTGGGATCGCGTCGACCTCGCGGGCCGGCGGCTGCGCGCCCGGCGGCGGCGAGCCGCGGCGGTGACGCCGGGACGCGAGTACATCGAGCGCACCATCGCGAGCGGCGTCAGCACGCTCGCCCTGTCGGGAACGATGGTCCGCCGCGAGGCGATCGGCGAGCGGCCGTTCGACGAGGACGGCCCGATCGGGTTCACCGACATGGTCACGTGGTCCCGCGTCGCGGAGACCTACGACGTCGGCCACATCGAGGACCGGCTCTGGTCGTACCGGACGCATCCCGCGGCGTTCAGCAACAAGCCGGCCGAGCGCGTCGCCGAGGATCACGCGCGAGCCTTCGAGGGCTACTGCGACGAGTTCCTCGCGCGCCATCCCGACGAGGCCGAGCGCGTCGCTCGCTGGCGCCGCGCGATCCGCCGCTACCGGTTCTGGGTCCTCCTCTACGCCGCCGCCGCGCGGGCCGCGGCAGGCGCACCGGCCGGGGAGAGCTTCGGCGCGGAGCTCGGACGCGTCGCGGCCTCACCGCTCGAGCGCGCCGTGCTCGGTGCGGTGCGGTCCGCCGCCGAGCGCGGATGGCGCGCGCCGCTCGCGCTCCTGACGCGCTACGGGACGGGCGGACGCGGGCTCATCGGGTTGGGGTGAACGGCGCCTCGACGAGCCGCGCGACGGCGGCGTCGGTCGCGTCGCGCGTCCACGACGCGGCGGCGCGCACGCCCTCGGAAGCCAGGCGCGCCCGCAGCTCCGCGTCGCCCGCGAGCCGATCGATCGCCCGCGCGAGGGCGAGCGGATCGCCGACGGGCACGAGCAGCGCGTTCGCGCCGTCCCTCGCGTACTCATCGACCCCGCCGCAGCGTGTCGACACGACCGCGCACCCGCACGCCATGGCCTCGAGCGGCGGCGCGGGGAACCCTTCCTCCAGCGACGAGAACGCGAACACGTCGACGCCCCGGTAGAAGTCGGCCATCTCCACTTCGCTCCGTGGGCCGAGCACCGTCGCGCCGGCGGGCACGTCGATCGGGTCGACGCGGACGACGGTGAGCGCGATCGGCCGGTGCGTCACGAGCGCCCACGCCGCGACGAACCCGGCCCAGCCTTTCACCGCGCCGCGCCGGGCGATCACGCCGACGCGCACGAGGTCCGACGGCGCGCGCCCGCGCCCGTGGAACGTGCCGTGGTCGATGCCCAGCGGGATCGTCCGCCCGTCGGGCTCGCCGACGCGCCGCGCGAGGTAGCGGCTCGCGTACACGCGCTCGACCGGCAGCCGGTAGCTCCACGCCGCGAGGAGCCTCCGCGCCACGCGGCCGACCGCGTTCGACTCGGCCAGCGCGCCGTGCGTCTCGGGCTCGTACGCGCCGACGAGGTGCACGACGCGGCAGCCACGGGCTCCGAGCGACGAGATCCACGCCGGGTAAACGGTCAGCGAGTACGGCACCACGCAGACGTCGCAGCCCCGCGCCGACCCGACCGCGAGGCGCGCGTAGTACGCGAGCCTGCGCAGGGCACCCGGGAGCCAGTCGGGCGTCGACAGGACGTGAACGCGCACATGCGCATCGATCGGGAACGGCGACGCCTTCGCGAAGTCGGGCGCCAGGACGGTGACGGAGTGGCCGGCCCGGGCCGCGGCCGCGGCCATCGCGAGCGTGTTCTTCACGCCGCCGGAGAGGTTGAGGCTTGCGAGTGGGAACGCGACGCGCCGAGCGCTCAGCCGGCGGTCGGCGCGGCGTCCCGCTCCGCCGCCAGTACCCCCTCGTACCAGTGGATCGTCTGGCGCAGCCCGATGTCGAACGGCGTCGAGGCCACGAATCCGAACCGCTCGCGCGCGCGCGAGGTGTCCAGCGCGCGCCGGGGTTGTCCGTCGGGCTTCGACTCGTCCCAGCGGATCTCCCCGCGGTAGCCGACGCCCTCGCGGATGACGTCGGCGAGCTCGCGGATCGAGATCTCCTCGCCCGAGCCGATGTTCACGGGATCGGGATCGTTGTAGCGCTCGGTGGCGAGCGCGATGGCCTCCGCGGCGTCCGCCACATACAGGAACTCGCGCGTCGGCCTTCCCGTTCCCCACAGGATCACTTCGGGCCGGCTCCGGTCACGCGCCTCGATGAACTTCCGGATCATCGCCGGGACGACGTGAGAGTTCTCGAGATCGAAGTGATCGCCCGGCCCGTAGAGGTTCACGGGCAGGACGTAGATCGCGTTCATCCCGTACTGCTCGCGGTAGGCCTGAGCCTGCACGAGGAGCATCTTCTTCGCGAGCCCGTAGGGCGCGTTCGTCTCTTCGGGATAGCCGGACCAGAGGTCATCCTCGCGGAACGGGACGGGCGTGAACTTCGGGTAGGCGCAGATCGTCCCGACCGCGACGAACTTCGCGACCTGCCGCTGGCGAGCCACCTCGACGAGCTGCGCGCCCATGATCAGGTTGTCGTAGAAGAACGAGCCCGGATTCGCGCGGTTGGCGCCGATCCCGCCGACGCGCGCGGCGAGGTGGATGACGACGTCCGGCCGCTCGGCCTCGAAGAGGCGCTCGACCCGATCCAGGCGGCGCAGGTCGTACTCGGCGCTGCCCGGCGTCAGCACGTCGACGGCGCCGCGGCGATGCAGCTCGCGCACGACGTGACGGCCGAGGAAGCCGCTCGCACCCGTGACGAGGATCCGGAGCTTCTGCCAGTCGAACATGCGAGCAGTATGGACCGCGGGCCTAGAGCTTCTCCACGTGCGCGGAGGTCTCGAGCCGCCGCGTCGCGTTCACCGCGTCGAAGACGGCACGCGCGTGCCGGACCACCGTCGCGTAGTCGATCGCCGAATGGCCGACGAGGATCGCGACCGCGTCCGCCGACGCGATCGTGTCTGGGGTGAGGTCGATAGACCGAAGCACGACCTTCCCATCGGAGGCGTAGAGCGAGGGCGCCAGCTTCACCTCGCGCACGAATGGGTCGTGGTACGACACGCTGGCGCCTTCGCTGCGGAGGATCTCCATGACGCGGATGGCCGTGGAGTTGCGCGCGTCGTCGATGTCCTTCTTGAACGACGCCCCGAGCACGAGGACCGTCGCGCCGTGGAGCGCCTTGTGGCTCTTCCCGAGGAGCCGCCGGATGCGGTCCACGGTGAAGAACGGCATCTCCATGTTGGTCTCGGCCGCGAGCTCGATGAACTTCGTGTTGAAGTCGTACTCGCGCGCCTTCCAGGACAGGTAATACGGGTCCACTGGAATACAGTGGCCCCCCACACCGGGGCCGGGGAAGAAGGGCATGAAGCCGTACGGCTTCGTCGAGGCGGCCTCGATGACCTCCCAGATGTCGATCCCCATCCGATCGCAGAGCATCGCGAGCTCGTTCACGAGGGCGATGTTCACGGCGCGGAACGTGTTCTCGAGCAGCTTCGTGAGCTCGGCGGCCTTCGCCGACGAGACCCGCTGCACGCCGCCCTTCGTGACGACGCGCGACAGCACCTCCGCGGCGAGGTCGGTGCTCACGGGGTCGATCCCGCCCACGACCTTCGGCGTGTTCTCGATCCCGAAGCGCTTGTTGCCGGGATCGATCCGCTCGGGCGAGAACGCGAGGTAGAAGTCCTGCCCCGCCTCGAGGCCGGACCGTTCGAGGATCGGACGCATGACCTCGTCGGTCGTCCCCGGATACGTCGTGCTCTCGAGGATCACGAGCTGTCCGGCCCGCAGGCGCGGAGCCAGCGACTCCGCCGCGGAGACGACGAAGCGCAGGTCGGGCTGCTTCGCGCGGTCGAACGGCGTGGGCACCGACACGAAGATGACGTCGGCCTCGCGGAGGACGTCGGCGTCCGTCGTGGCCGAGAAGCGGCCGGCGGCGCGCTGCTCGCGCACTGTCTCGGTCGGGACGTCGAGGATGTAGCTCTCGCCGCGCTCCAGGGTCGCGACCTTCTTCGGGTCGACGTCGACGCCGACCACCGCGAACCCTTCGCGGGCGAACGAGACGGCGAGCGGCAGGCCGACGTAGCCCAGCCCGATGACGGCGATCCTCGCCTCGCGCGAGGTGATCCGGTCCTTGAGCGCGGCGGCGGTCATCGCATCCCTTCCCTCGGCGCGTCGGCGCGCGTCCATTAGAGCATCAAATGCTTCGCGCGAACTCGCGGCTCTCGAGCCCGACGGACTCGATCGCCTGGCGAAGCTGCGCGCGGTCGGCGAGCTGGCCCTCGGTCGCCAGCACGACGAGGTCGACCTCCTCGCGCTGCGCGAGGGTCTCGAGGGCCGAGACCGGGCCGAAGATCGGCACGCCGGCGATCCGGCGCCCGATCCGCCCCGGGTCGTCGTCCACGAACCCCACGATGCGGTACGCCGCCTCGGACGAACGGAGGAGGACCTGCAGCGCGAGGCGACCGGTCTCGTTCGCGCCGACGATCATGACTCGCCGCGCGCCCGCCTTCGGCCGGAGCCGGAACGAGTCGCGGAGCCACGCGAGGAAGAAGCGGCTGCCGGCGATCGCCGCCGCGAAGAGCAGGCCGTCCACGAGGAGGACCGCTCGCGACTGCGCGGTCCACCGCAGGAGCAGGAGCATGATCGCGCCGGCGAGGCCGGTCCCCGCGACCGCCGCGGCCGCGATCGCCGTGACGTCCGTGGTCGAGACGTAGCGCCAGAGCGTGCGGTACACCCCGAACACGACGAGGGCCGCGAGCTGCAGCGATACGACGACCGGGGCCGCCTGCACGAACAGCGGGAGCCAGAAGTCGATGCTCTCGACCTCGAACCGGACGAGGAACGCGCTGAAGAGCGCGGTGGACGCGAGCGCCACGTCGAGCCCGATCTCGCTGCCGAACCGGAGGAGCCGGCGCGCGGCTCCGACGATCTCGCGGCGCTCGGGGCTCGACCCCTCCGCTGCGAGCTGCGCCGGCGACTCGGCGAGGAACGATCCGAAGAGGACGAGCGCGACGACGACGAGGACCAGCAGCGGCACGAGCGCGAGGCCGAGCGCGGACGCCGACAGCCCGAGCAGCGCGAAGCCGGCCGCGACGGCGTAGAGCACGAGCACCGTCTCCCGCTCGCCGAGCCCGCGCGACGCGAGCCGGTGCGAGGCGTGGTCGCGGCCGCCCTGGCTCACCGGTCGGCCCTCGATGCGCCGGACGAGCGTGACGAGCGCCGTGTCGTAGAGCGGCAGCCCGAGCACGAGGAGCGGACCGAGGAGCGCGAGGCCGAAGTTCGCCTTCGCGACGTTCGTGAGCATGAGCGCGATCGCGGCGAGCGCGAGACCGAGGCTCTGGCTCCCGGCGTCGCCCATGTACACGCGCGCCGGCGCGAAGTTGTACGCGAGGAAACCCAGGCACGCGCCGGCGAGCGTCGCGGCGAGGATCCGGATCCACCCCGGCTCGACGGGCGGCGCCATGGCGAACAGGACGGCGGCGGCGATCGCCGCGACCCCGGCGGCGAGCCCGTCCATGTTGTCCATGAGGTTGACCGCGTTCATCACCCCGACGATCCAGAAGACCGTCAGGACGAACGCGAACGCCGGGTAGTCGACGAGCTGGAGGCCGACGCCGCCGAACGCGAGGCCACCCGCGATGAGGACCTGGCCGACGAGCTTCGACGTCGGCCGCATGCCGCGGACGTCGTCGACGACCCCGAGGACGAAGGCCGCGAAGAGGCCCACGACTACGACGGCGGTCTCCTGGTCGATACGCGCCGTCACGAGGAGGGGCGCGAGCGTCGCGGCGACGACCGCGACGCCGCCGAGCATCGGGGTCGGGCGCGAGCTCCAGCGGTCGGGGCGCGGCTGCTTCACGAGGCCGGCGGCCGACGCGGCACCCGCGGCGAGCGGCGTCAGCGCGAGCGCGGTGGCCACGGACGCCGCGAACGCGAGCGCCACGGGGAGGGACTCCACTGTCGTGACGATCGTAGTCGCTTCGCTCCTCCACGCGGCGCTCGTCCTCACCCCGACGCTGCGGCGTCCGGTCTCGTCCTCGCTGGCGTGTAGCCTCAGGCGTCCAGTCCGTCGCCGAGCAGCTCGGCGTACAAGGCGTCCACGTCGCGCACGAGTCGAGCCGCGTCGTACCGCTCGAAGGCGCGGACACGGCCGGCTGCGCCGAGCGAGCGGCCGCGGTCCGGCAGTGCGATGACGCGCGCGAGCGCGGCGCCGAACGCCTCCGGGTCCCGAGGAGGCACGAGGAGGCCGGTCCGGCCGTCGTCGACGACGTCGGGCACGCCGCCGACCGCGGTCGCGACGACCGGCCGCCCTGCGGCCATCGCCTCGATGACGCTCACCGGCGACCCCTCGTTCAGCGACGTCAGCGCGCCGACGTCGAGCGCGGCGTAGACCCGCGCCATGTCCGCCCGCCACCCCGTGAACCGGCAGCGCTCGCCGAGGCCGAGCGCGTGCGCCTCGCGCTCGAGAGCGGCGCGCTCCTCGCCGTCGCCCACGACGATCGCGCGCAGGTCCGGTACGGCGCGCGCGACCGCCGCGACGGCGCGCAGGAACGTCGACACGTCCTTGATCGGGACGAGCCGCGCGACGATCCCGACGACGGGCGCGTCAGGCTCGAGCCCGAGCGCGGCGCGCGCCTCCGCGGCCGGCGGGAGGTCGCGGAAGATCGCGAGGTCGAGGCCGAGAGGGATCTCGACGACCTTCTCCGGCGCAGCGATGCCGAGCTCCACGAGCTCGCGGCGCTGGCCGGGCGTGATCGCGATGACGCGGGTCGAGATCCGCGCGAGCGCGCGCTCGACCGCGACGTAGAGCCGGCTCTCGCGCTCGCCGAAGTAGCCACGGAAGACCGTGCCGTGGTACGTGTGCAGGACGACGCGCGCCCCCGCCAGGCGCGCCGCGATGCGCCCGACGAAGCCGGCCTTCGCGAGGTGCGTGTGGACGACGTCGGGCCGGTACGCGCGCGCGATCCGGACGACCTGCCAAAGCGCGCGCGCGTCCCGGTACGCTCCGATGCTCCGTCCGAGCTCCGGGACGCTCACCGGCCGGAGCGACGAGCCCACGCGCCCGAGATCCAGCATGCTCCCCTCGCCCGGGCCGACGCTGCCCGTCACGAGCAGCGTCTCGTAGCGCGAGGGGTCGAGGCCGCTCGTGAGGATCGCGACGTGCAGCGCCGGACCGCCGATGTTCATCCGCGTGATGACGCGGAGGACGCGGGCGCGTCTCACGCGGGCGCGCGCTCGCGGATCCAGTCGATGGTCTGGCGGAGCCCCTCGTCGAATCCGACGCGCGGCTCGAACCCGAGGAGCGAACGCGCGAGGCCGATGTCGGCGTGGGAGTCGCGGATGTCGCCGGGCCGTGGCGGGCCGAACTCCGGCTCGACGCGGCTGCCGAGCGCGCGCGCGATGGCGTCGAGGACGTCGAGGACCGAGCGCGGCGCTCCCGCGGCGACGTTCACCGACTCGCCGCCGAGGCGCGGTGCGCGCGCCGCGAGGACGTTCGCCTCGACGACGTTGTCGACGTAGGTGAAGTCGCGCGTCTGCCGGCCGTCGCCGTACACGCGCGGCCGCTCGCCGCGGAGGACGGCCGTGATGAAGAGCGGCACCGCGGCGGCGTACGTCGAGCGCGGGTCCTGCCGCGGGCCGAACACGTTGAAGTAGCGCAGGCTCACCGTCTCCATCCCCCAGAGCCACGCGGCGACGCGCGTGTAGCCCTCGGCGGCGAGCTTGCCCACGGCGTACGGCGACCGCGGGACCGTCGGCATCGCCTCGCGCATCGGCGGCGTCGCGACGTCGCCGTAGACGGACGACGAGGACGAGGTCACCCACCGCCGCACGCCGGCGTCACGCGCGGCGACGAGCGCGCGCAGCGTCGCGGTCGCCGAGGCGTGGTGGCTCGGGAGCGGCTGGGCGACGGACCGCGGGACCGACGGGATCGCGGCCAGGTGGAAGACGACGTCGATGCCGCGCATGAGACCCTCGAGCGGCGCCGAGGCGAGGTCCGCGCGCACGAGCTCGACCCCGTCGACGCCCGCGAGGTCCTCCAGGTTCTCCGCGTGACCGGTGGACAGGTCGTCGACGACGCGGACCTCGACGCCGTCGTCATGCAGGCGGCGGACGAGGTGGCTGCCGATGAAGCCCGCCCCGCCGGTGACGAGCGCTCTCATGCCTCGACGAGCTCGCGATGCCAGAGCTCGAGCATCACGAGCGCCCAGATGCGGCCGGCGTGATCCGCGCGTCCGGAGAGGTGCTCGTCGACGAGCCGCCGGACCCCCGCGGGATCGAAGTAGCCGCGCGCGAGCGCGCGCGTCGAGAGCGTCGTGTCGAGTGTCAGCTCGCGCAGCTCGTTCCGCAGCCACGACCCGAGCGGGATACTGAAGCCCATCTTCGGGCGGTGCATGTTCTCGCGCGGGACGATGCCGTCGAACGCCCGCTTCACGAGGTACTTCGACGTCGTCCCGCGCACCTTCAGGTGCGCCGGCAGCGAGATCGCGAACTCGACCAGCTCGCGGTCGAGGTACGGCGCGCGCACCTCGAGCGAGGTGGCCATCGAGGCGATGTCGACCTTCACGAGGAGGTCGTCGGGCAGGTAGAGCCGCAGGTCGAGGAGCTGCGCGGCGGCGACCGGGTCGTCGCCGAACCGGTGGCCGTCGCGCTCGAGCTCGAGGTCGGCCCCCCGCGTGCGCTCGGCGAACTCGGGCGCGAGGAGCACGTTCAGCTGGAGCGGGTCGAAGAGCCCGACCCACGAGAGGTAGCGCGCGGTCGGCTCGAGGACCGCGACGCGCGAGTATCGGAGCGCACGGTTCGCGAGCGTCTTCGGCGACGACGAGCGCGAGAGGAGCCACGCCGCCGAGCCGAACGTGATCTCGCGGAGCGGCTTCGGGATCCGGTCGAGGCGCGCCGCGAGCAGCGCCGCGCGGTACCGGTCGTAGCCGGCGAAGAGCTCGTCGCCGCCGTCGCCGGCGAGCGCGACCGTGACGTGGCCCCGCGTAACGCGCGAGAGGTGGTACGTCGGGATCGCCGACGAGTCGGCGTACGGCTCGCCGTAGTGCGTCACGAGCATCGGCAGGACGTCGGCCTCGAGCGGACGGACGACGAACTCGTGGTGCTCGGTCCCGAACCGCTCGGCGATCCGCCGCGCGTGGGGCAGCTCGCTGTAGCGCTCGTCCTCGAACCCGATCGAGAACGTCTTCACGCGCGCGCTGAGCCTCGCCATCGTCGCGACGACGGTGCTCGAGTCGACCCCGCCGGAGAGGAACGCGCCGAGCCGGACGTCGGCGACGAGCCGCCGCGCGACGGCGCGCTCGAGCAGGCGGCGCAGCTCGGCCGCGGCGTCGTCGTCCGACAGCGCCGCGGTCCCCGAGGGCGGCAGCGACCAGTAGCGCTCGGTGCGCGTGCGCCCGTCCTGCCACACGAGGTAGTGCGCGGGCAGGAGCTTGCGCACGCCGCTGAAGGCGTCGAGCGGCGCGGGCACGTAGCCGAGCCGAAGGTACACGCGGATCGCGTCGAGGTCGGGCGCCGGATGATGCCCGATCCCCGCGAGGAGCGAGCGGTGCTCGGACGAGAAGACGATCTCGCCGTCGCGCTCCCAGTAGAGGATCGGCTTCTTCCCCATGCGGTCGCGGACGAGGACGAGGCGGCGGCGCGGCGCGTCCCACAGCGCGATCGCGAACATGCCCTCGAGCCGCTCGCAGAACCGCTCGCCGAGCTCCTCGTAGAGGTGGACGATGACCTCGGTGTCCGACGCGCTCGCGAGCGTGTGGCCCTTCGCCGCGAGCTCATCGCGCAGCTCGCGGTAGTTGTAGATCTCGCCGTTGAAGACGGTCCACACCGTTCCCGTCTCGTTCGCTTTCGGCTGGTCGCCGGTCGCGAGGTCGATGATCCGGAGCCTGCGGATCCCGAGCGCGGCGTGACGATCGCCGTACTCGCCGTCGGCGTCGGGTCCGCGATGCGTGAGGAGGTCGCGCATCGGCCGCATCACGCTCGCGCGATCGCGCTCCTCGACGCCGGCGAGGCCGGCTATGCCGCACATGCCACTGGCCTCGTCATCGTCCGCGGCGGAACGTCTCGTTCGAGCGCTGTACCTGCGCGAGGAGCTCGGGCCGGTAGCCCGCCTCCTCGCCGGAGCGCACGATCGCGGCCATGTCCTTGGGCAGGCACTTCCCGCCGTACCCGCGCTTGTCGGGCACGACCCACGTGTGGCTGCGGCCGATGCGCGGGTCGAGGAGCCACGCCTCGCGCAGCTCGCTGTAGTCGACCCCAAAGCGCTGCGCGAGCTCGTAGAACTCGTTGCAGAAGGTCACCTTCATGGCGAGGAACGCGTTCTCCATGTACTTGCAGAGCTCGGCGGTCTCCCACGTCGTCTGCAGGATGGTGACGTCGGAGTTGTAGACCTCCTGCCAGGCGCGGATCGCGACCGCGTTGTCGCGCGCCTCGCCGCCGAGCACGATCCAGCGGACCTTGCGCAGGTCGTTGAAGGGGTGGTCGGGCGTCTCTGCGGGGCCGTATTCGGGCTGGAACACGATCCGCTTCCCGGTCTCCTTCGCCAGGCGCCGGCTGGTCCCGACCGCGACCGTCGAGCGCAGGACGATGACCGGCGCCTCGATCCAGGCCACGACCTCCTCGACGATCGACGTGTCGCACGCGCCGTCCCCGCCCTGCGGCGTGGGCACCGAGACGAACGCGACCTCGCACGAGTTGATCTCCGCGCGCGTGCCGATCTGCTTCGGCCCGTCGTAGACGACGACGTCCGAGAAGAGCTTCGCCATCCCCGCGCCGACCGCGCCCGCTCCAACGATCCCGACCTTCACCGCTCCGCCCTCCCTCACACTCTCGCCGCCCGCGGCCCCGAGGGCCCATCGTCGCCGACACGCTCCAGGATCGCACGCGCCGTCATGCGAGCGCCCCGAGCGCCTCATCCGCGCTCTGCTCCGTCGGGAGCGGGAGGACGATGCCCGCGCCGATCGTCGCGTTGTCGGCGGGGTCGATGAGGATGAACGTCCCGGTCACCGTGTTGCGGTAGTACGCGTCGCAGAAGATCGGGTCGGCGGTACGGATCCGCACGCGGCCGATGTCGTTCAGCCCGAGCCCGTCCGCGTCCTCGCGCCGGTGCAGGCTGTCGACGTCGACCGTGTAGCGCACCTCCTCGACGCGGCAGCGCACGAGCCGCGTCGTGTGCTGCAGCAGGAGCTCCGCGCCGGCGGCGATCCGCGTCTCCCCCACGACGCAGGCCATCGCCTCGACGTCGCGGAGCACGTTCGGGCGGTTGTGCGGCCGCACGAGCATGTCGCCGCGTGTCACGTCGAGGTCGTCCGCGAGGCGCACCGTCACCGACATCGGCGGGTACGCCTCCTCGACCGCCCCGTCGAAGGTCTCGATCGCCTCGATGGTCGTCTCGAGGTGGCTCGGCAGGACCATGACCGGGTCGCCGGGCTTCATGATCCCGCTCGCGACCCGGCCGGCGTAGCCGCGGTAGTCGTGGTGCGCGGCGCTCGCGCTCCGCGGCCGCACGACGAGCTGCACCGGGAAGCGGACGTCGACGAGGTTACGGTCGCTCGCGGCGTGGACGTGTTCGAGCTGGTAGAGGAGCGAGGGGCCCTCGTACCACGACATGTTCGTCGAGCGGTGCACGACGTTGTCGCCGTGGAGCGCGTCGGTCGGGATGAACGTCACGTCGACGATGCCGAGGCGCGCCGCGAACTGCTCGTACGCCTCGACGACGCGCTCGAAGGCGCCTTGGTCGAAGCCGACGAGGTCCATCTTGTTCACGCATACGATCGCGTGCGGCACGCGGAGGAGCCCGGCGATGAAGCCGTGGCGGTGCGTCTGCTGCGTCAGCCCCTGCCGGACGTCGACGAGAAGGATCGCGACCTCGGCGAGCGAGGTGCCGGTGACCATGTTCCGCGTGTACGAGACGTGGCCGGGGCAGTCGGCGAGGATGAACGAGCGCCGCTTCGTGTGGAAGTAGCGGTAGGCGACGTCGATCGTGATGCCCTGCTCGCGCTCGCTGCGCAGGCCGTCGGTGATGAGCGAGAGGTCGAGGTACTCGTCGCCGCGCATCGCGCTGTAGCGGCGGATCGCGTCGAGCGTGTCGTCGGGCACGAGGCCGGCGTCGAGGAGGAGCCGGCCGATGAGCGTGCTCTTGCCGTCGTCGACGCTCCCGATCGCGGCGACACGGACGAGCTCGCGGTCAGAAGTAGCCGACACGCTTGCGGTCCTCCATCCCGGCCTCGCTGAACGCGTCGTCGAGCCGTGTCGCGCCGCGCTCGCTGATCCGCGCCGCGATGAGCTCCGCGATCACCTCGGCGTGGTCGCGCGCGGTCGAGCGGATCGCCGCCGTGCACGTCATGTCGCCGACGGTGCGGAACCGCACCGTCTCCACGAACACGCGCGCGCCGTCGGGGTCCGTGTACGGCCCCGCCGCGACGAGGCCGCCGTCGCGCTCGAACACCTCGCGCTCGTGCGCGAAGTAGATCGACGGGAGCTCGAGCCGCTCGCGCTCGACGTAGCGCCACACGTCGAGCTCCGTCCAGTTCGAGAGCGGGAAGACGCGCATGTGCTCGCCCTGGCGCACGCGGCCGTTGTAGAGGTCCCACAGCTCGGCGCGCTGGCGGCGCGGGTCCCACTGCCCGAACTCGTCGCGGAAGGAGAAGATCCGCTCCTTCGCGCGCGAGCGCTCCTCGTCGCGCCGTCCCCCGCCGAACGCGCAGTCGAAGCGGTGCTCTTTGATCGCGTCGAGGAGCGTCACCGTCTGCAGGCGGTTGCGCGTCGCGCGCGGCCCCGTCTCGTCCTTCACGCGGCCCCGGTCGATCGACGCCTGGACGCTCGCGACGAGGAGGCGCTCCCCGAGCTCGCGGATCCGCTTGTCGCGGAACTCGATCGCCTCGGGGAAGTTGTGGCCGGTGTCGACGTGCATGATCGGGAAGGGGAAGCGCGAGGGGCGGAACGCCTTCTCGGCGAGCCGCAGGAGGACCGCCGAGTCCTTCCCGCCCGAGAAGAGGAGCACCGCCCTCTCGAGCTGGGCGACGGCCTCGCGCATGACGTGGATCGCCTCGGACTCGAGCGCGCTGAGGTGGTCGACGAGGTACCGCGTCATTCGACGGCGCTCGGGAGTTGACCGGCCCGCTCGAGGTGCTCGACCACGCGCGCCACGGCGTCCTCGACACTCGTCCGATCCGTGCGCACGGTGAGATCGGGGCGCTTCGGGGCCTCATAGAGATCGGAAACGCCCGTGAAGGCGGCGATCTCGCCGCGCCTCGCGAGCGCGTAGTGGCCCTTCGGGTCGCGGCGCTCGAGCACGTCGGGCGCGCAGTCGACGTGGACGAGGACGAACCGCGGGATCCGGGCACGGACCTCCTCGCGCGTCGCCTCGAACGGCGATACGAGCGATACGATCGCGACGACGCCGTTCCGCGCGAGCAGCTCGGCGACGAAGCCCACGCGCCGGACGTTCTCGTCGCGGTCCTCTCGCGAGAAGCCGAGGTCGCGCGAGAGCGCCGTCGCGCGCAGCGCGTCGCCGTCGAGGAGCTCGACGCGCTCGACGCCGCGGCGCCGCAGCTCCGCCGCGACGCCGTTCGCGATCGTCGTCTTGCCCGATCCAGGCAAGCCGCTCAGCCAGACGACCGTGCCGGGCTGGCGCAAGCTCTAGCTCCCTCCGGTGACCTGAGCGAGCAGCTGCTTGGCAGCAGGGTTCTGAGGATCGATCGCGAGGACGGTCGACAGCTGCTCGACGGCTTCAGCCTGACGGCCTTCCTTCAACAGGACGCGAGCCATGACGACCCGCAGAGACACCGCCTCCCGGTCATTGACCCGCCCGATCCCCTTGAGCAACCACGCCTTCGCCTCCGCGGTCTGGCCGAGATCGAGGTACGCGCGACCCAGCACCTCGTACGGATCGGGCGTGGCCCTGTATGGCGTGCCGATGGAGAAGCCGCGCAGGATGGCGTCGATCGCTCCGCGGTCGTCACCGTTCAGGAGCAGCGCCAGGCCCAGGGCGTCCTGCGCCGTCGTCGTGTTCGGGTCGAGCTCCACGGCCCGTCGGGCCTCACTGAGACCCTTGCTCGCGGCGGCACCATCGCCCGACTGGGACAGCGCGAGGTACGCCCGTGAAAGGCCGACGTGATAGGAGGCCAGCAGGGGCGCGGCGTGGACGGCACGCTCGTAGGCGGAGCGCGCATCGGCGAAACGACCGGCGTTCGCGAGCGAGGTGCCTAGTAGGTCCCAGTAGACGGCGCGTCGTGGATCTTGCGTTGCCGCTCGGGCCGCCTCGAGGGCCGCGTCCTGGTACCTCCCCTGCGCGCTGAGCGTCCTGGCAGCGAGCGCGGCGCGGGACGCGTTCCACGCGCTCAGGGAGAGAGCCGCCAAGACCACGGCCGCGACGAAGCCACCCACGGCCGCCGCGCTCCGAACGGGATCGCGCGCCTGCCGAGCGGCGAGCCCGTGCTCGGTGGGCGCGCCGATGGCGATGACCCCGAGCGACGCCCAGAGGATCCACTGCGTGCCGACGTCGTCCACGGTGACGAGCCCCGTGACGAGGAATGAGACGAGGGTCGCGGCGGCCGCCCAGCGCCACCCGGTGGAGCGTCTGAGCACGACCCAGATGGCGACGACGAGCACCGCGAGGAACGCAAGTGTGCCGAGCACGCCCGTATCCGTCGCGACCTTGGCCAGCCAACTGTGCGCCGCCGACTCATTCACGTCCTTGCCGTACTGGAACACCTGGAAGGCCTCAGGGGGGCGAAAGCGACCGAACTCGACGCCGTAGTTGTCGGGTCCGACACCGAGAAGCGGGCGCGAGGCGATCTCGTCGGTAGCGATCTTGTACAGGAGCACGCGCAGGGCAACGTCGCCCGTCGTGGCGGTCACTCCTGAGAGCTCACCTGCCAGGTACCGGACCCTATCCCCGGCCGGCGTGACCATAACGGCCGCGGCGAAGACGAGGAGCGCGGCGACGCCGCCGAGCGCGGCGAACAGCCGCTGACGCAGCGTCGCGGCACGGAGGACGGCCACCGCGATGACGACGACGATGCCGGCGACGATCCCGGCGGCGACGGAACGCGTCCCCGTGAGGAGCGCGCCGGTCGCGGAAGCCACGCCGAGCACACCGAGCACGATGCGCATGCGCGGCTCCACCGTTCGCCGGGCGAGCACGGCCACGGCGAGGGCGGCGACCGCCCCCGCACCGAGGTACTGCGCGAGGATGGTCGAGTTCCCCAGCGTCGAGGCCGGCCGCTCCACGCTGGCATTCACCCAGTTCACCGGGTCGAGAGCGGCGCGCTGTAGCGCCTCGTAGGCCAGCACGACGGCCAGCACGGCGAAGGCGGCGGAGCCGAATGCGACCGCGTCCCTCCGCCCGCGCACGAAAGTGACGATCCCGAGATACAGCACGATGAGGTCGAGGGTCGTGACGAGTCCCAGCGCGTGCTCGTCGCTACCGACGAGCGCGACATAGCGGTCGGCCGCGAAGAGGGTCGATATGGCGTAGACGCCCGCTACGGCAAGCACGGGGATGTGGAGCGGGGACCGGGGGACGACGGGAGGGCCGAACGAGAGGATCGCGATGCCGAGAGCCGCGAGCAGCAGGTAGCCGAGCGCGTGGCTGACGAGCGCCTTCGGCAGAGCGAATGGGAAGAGGAGCGCGGGGTCGAAGACCAGCGGCACGAGCGCGACGTGCGCGCAGACGACGAGCAGCCCGAAGCGCTGCTCCCACGAGCCCTCGAAAGGTCGTCCTCGTGGTCGTTCTCGCCGCAGCCTGCGTGCGCGAGGCACGACAGGGACTCTAATGAAGGGTCGGGGCCCTTGCGGGCCCCGACCCTGATGATCGCGTCGCGAGGAGGATCGCTACTGAGGTAACG
>CAZSRI010000005.1:0-18585 GCA_964609145.1 uncultured Chloroflexota bacterium | reverse complement strand
TGCGGGCCCCGACCCTGATGATCGCGTCGCGAGGAGGATCGCTACTGAGGTAACGCCGGCTTGTTGCTGAGGTCGACGAGGTTGCCGCTCGAGTCCTTGAAGGTCGAGTCGATGATGGTCTCCGGCAGTTGGCAGCCGGTGAACGTCGTGCCGTTGTCAGCGCACGCGCTGACGGCATCGGTCACGGTGACCGTCACGGTCGTCCCTGCCGAGTTCCAGCTGCAGGTGGCGGCCTGACCACAGGTGAGCGTGATGATGTCCTGGTTGGGCGCCGTGTTCTGCTCGGCAGCACCCTGCGCCCTGAGGCCAGGTGTCGTCGTGCCCGTGGTCGTGTCCATCGCCGCGTTGAACGTGATGACGAACTTGTCACCAGCGCCAAGCGTCGACGCGGACGAGCCTGTCGCAGGCGTGCGCGTCACGGCCGTGATCTGCGGCCTGGTCGTGCTGACCGGCAGCGAGGTCACGGAGACGGTCTGCGGGCTCGTCGCGTTGTTGCCGGTGATGCTCTTGATCCGGTCCGCGGATGTCGAGCTCTGGGTGTAGGTGATGAAGCCGCCAGCGGTCACGTCGTTCGTGCCGAACGTCACCGTGACGCTGGTCGAGCCGAACGCGTCACCCGCGTTGGTCGTGCACGTCAGGGCCGTGCCGGTGAAGGCGCTCGACCCGATCGTGGCCACGAACTGAGCGAACCCGAGGCCATTGCAGGTCACGCGGTCGCTGTAGCTGACCTTGATCTTGCTGGTGGCGGTCGCCTTGGCGCTGCTCATCGAAGGCGTGGAGCTGTCGGCGGCGGCCGCCGCGGCAACGGTCTCGGCGTTGGGCATGGCCGTGCCGTCGGTGTTCTGGACCTTCGCGGCGCCGGTGGTGGTGACGGTGAGCGTCACGCTGTCGCCGGCGGTGAGCGTCGGCGTGAGACGCACCCACAGGGTGCTCGTCGCGGTGTTGTCGGACGTGGCGGCACTGCCGGTCGTGGAACCGGTGCCGCAGTTCCCACTGCCGGTGGTCGCGTTGAAGCTGATGTTCGCGATGGCGGCAGTGCCGCCGTTCTGGGTGGCCGAGATGTCGACACCGCCGAGGGTGAGCGTTCCCGCGTTGTCGGCGGCGACGCACACCGGCTGGTCGAAGGTCGCCTTGATCAGGCTAGTACCCGCGAACGGCTGGATCGCGGTGAGGTTCGGCGCCGGAGCCTTGTAGGTGAACAGGAGCGCGTTCGACGCCGGGGCACCCGCGTTGGTCACGGTCACGTTGACGCCACCCGCGGCGTGCGCGGGGGTCTTGAACGTGAGGCTCGTGCTACCGCACGCGGTCGGCGTGACCGCCGTCGTGTCGACGGTGACCGTCGGGAACGACGGGGTGCAGACGAAGCCCGTGCCGGTCGCCGTGACGGTCGTGCCGCCCGCGGTCGAGCCGGTGATCGGGCTCAGGGACACCAGGGTCGCCGCGGCCGCGCTCGGCGCGGTCACGTTGACGTCCTGGTAGTAGCCCTCGTTGTGGATGTCAGCACCCGTGGACGAGAGCACCAGGGCGCCGTTGAAGTGGTGCAGCGCGGAGGCCTCGCCGGCCGGAACGGCCACGTTGTAGGTGAACGTGGCGACCTGGCCGGGCGAAACGCTGGTCTGGGTCGTGGTCGCGTAGCGCGTGGCCGAGAGCCACCCGCTGTTGTAGCCAGCCTCGCTGGCGTCCTGCGCGTTGCAGGTGACCTTGTCGTCGAGGCAGGCGGCAAGGTCTACTTGCGTGGCGGTGCCCTTGGTCCACGTCGTGGTCCCGGTGTTCAGGAAGAACACCGTGAAGCTCCCCGACTGACCGGGCGACAGGGTCAGGAACGCGCTCTCACCCGCGTAGGCGGAGTCGTATCCCGTCACGGCCGCCCGAGCCGGGGCGGCGAGCGCCACCATCATGCTCAGGGCGAGGGCCGTGCCGGTGATCGCGGTTACGATCCTGCGCATTGGTCCTTCCTTCTCAAAGTTGATCCGCGTGACAAGGTCGCGATCGCGTTGTGGTCCGCCGGGCTAGGTCCGCGTTGACGTCAACGGGGATCCGCTGGGCCGCGATGCCCATTGCCATGCGGGCCGTCTCACCTCCACGAGCCGTGTTCGCTTGAGCAGCGCCCGTCCCTTTGACGAACAAAACGGCCGATCTGTCGCGCTGCCATCACGGCGCTGCCTCGACGCCGAGGTAGAAGCCGCCGACTGGATCGGCCAGCCAGGCGCGCCAAGCCGAATTGAACGCGAGCGAGGTCGCGGGGCCGGGCAGGAGCCGCCCGGTGCCGCCGCCCGAGACCGGCGCGTACACGAACTGCGTCGCGCCGCGCGGGCCGGCGGAGAGGTACCACACGCCGCCCGAGGGATCGAGGGCGAGCGCGCTGATCGGCCGCCCGCTCGTGCTGAGGACGGTCTTCGCGACGCCCTTCTGGACGAGGACGACCTCGCCGGTCGTCGTCCCGATCCACATGCGGTCGGAGTCGTCCGCAAGCATCGCCGAGACCCACCCGCTCGCCGGGAGCTCGCTGATCGTCAGCGTGCTTGCGCGCGAGTCGTAGCGGCCGAGGCGGCGCGCGCCGTCGGTGAACCACACGACGCTCGCGGTCGCCGCGAGCCCCGTGATCCGCTGCGTCTGCGCGTCGAGGACGTTCACGATGCCGAAGCGCGGGTCGAACGTCGCGAGCTGCGCGGGATCGCTGAAAGCGATGTACGCCGCGTCGCTCGTCGCGGCGATGGCGGTCGCCCGCGCGAGCGCGGTGTTCGTCCAGGTCGCGAGCTTCTCGTCGACGATCGACAGCGTGAACACGCGGCCGCCAGCGGCGTCGAGCGCGAAGACGTAGCGCGCGTTCGCCGCGAGCGCCGCGACGCGCGCGTCGGTCGGCAGCGTCGCCAGCCGATACGTGTTCCCGGTGAGCAGGTCGAGCGAGTGGAGCGCGCCCTTCTGATCGAGGAACCATTCCCTGTTGCCGAACGACGCCGTGAGCGCCGGCTGGAGGCCCCCGTTGAGCCGCAGCGAGTAGAGCTGGTCGCCGACCTTGCGCGCCGCGTCCGGGACCGCCGGCGCGGGCTGCGACGCCTGCGGCGGGAGTTGGGCCTGGACGGGCGCCGAGGGATGCGCGCTCGTCTCGGGCGGCGCGCTCGGCGATGCCGACGGCTCGGCGCTCTTCGCCGGCGCGCCGGCCTGCGGCGTCGGCGGCGCGGACGGACCGGGCCGCGCGCTCGGCGCGACACTTGACGGCGCTGCCGCGACGAGGCCGCTCGGCAGGTCGGCAGAGACGACGTTCCCTCCGGCGACCACGGCGAACTGCCCGGTCATGCGGTCGTACGTGAGCCCGCTCGCGGCGTTGTCGACGTCGGTGACGCCGACGGGCGTCCCGCTCGCGTCGACGACGACGATGCGGCTTCGCGCCTTCCCCGCTCCGACGAGCACGGCGAAGCCGCCGTCGGGCATGGGCGTGAGCGCGCGCGGCGCGCCGTCGAGGCGGAGGGCCGCGGGCGCGCCGTCGCCGACGAGCGTGAGCACCGAGCCCGTGCTGTCGCCGCCGAGGATCGCGATCCAGCCGCTCGCCCCGTACGCCGCGCCGACCCCGCCGGGGAGCTTGCGCAGCGTGCGGTAGCTGGGGTCGACGAGCGTCGAGCCCGCCGTCGAGACGAGCAGCGCGCCCTTGCCCTGCGGGTCGGTCACGACCTGCTGCGGCGCGACGTCGACGGTCGTGATGACGTCGAGCTTCTTCGTCGTCGGGTCGAGGACGGCCACCTGGCCGCCCGCCTTCGCCGTCGCCGTCGGCAGCGGGACACTTCCTGCGCCTTCGGGCGTCGGGACGGATGCCACGACGATCTTCCCCGAGGCCTGATCGACCTGCATGCTCGTCGGCGTGCCGTCGATCGGCACGGCCGTGCTCGAGACGACGGTGTTGCTGTTCGCGTCGATCTCGGTGATCGATCGCGCGACGGGGTCGAGCACGAGGACGAGCCCGGCGCTCTCATTCAGCGCGAGCGCGCTCGGGCGTCCGCCCACCGCGATGCGCGTCCGAAGCGCGTAGCTGTCGGCGGCCACGGCGTCCACGGCGCCAGCCTGCGGCTGCAGGACGTAGTACGTGTTCGTCGGGCCGTACAGCACGATCTGCATGCTCGCGACGAGCGTCTGCTGCGCCGCGGGGATGGCCTGGGGCGCTGGCGCCCCCGCGGGCTGGAGCCCCATCACGAGCGCGACGGCGAGCGCGACGGCCGCCGCGACGCGCAGTCCGGCGCCGGGGAGGAGCGGGGGCACCCGCCGCACGAGCGGCGCGGGCGTGGCCGGGCGAGCCAGCGCGCGGATCGCGGCGTCGACACGTGCGGAGGGCGCAGCAAGAGGCAGGCCCCGGATCGTCATCTCGGCAGACTTCCACCCGGCGCTTTCCGCCTGGCAAGAAGCACAGCCGGCGATGTGGGCCTCGGCGACGGCGCCCTCAGACACCGTCAACTCGCGGTCGGCGAGCGCCGAGCGCAGCTCGAGCGACGCGCCGCAGGGGACGGCCGGCGGCGCCGCCAGGGCCGGCTCGAGCCGCGCGAAGGCCTCGAGTTGGGCCGCGCACGCCGGGCAGCGCTCGAGATGCGCGCGGGCCGCAGCCTCGTCCGTGTGGCCGAGCTCGCCGTCGAAGAGGGCGGAGAGCTCGTCTGCGCCCAGATGGACCTTCCCCACTACGTCCCGTGACGAATGGGAGGCGCCCCTTGTCGCGTGGCTACGTCGTGGCGGCGTATTCCTTCTGGAAGGCCGCGCGGGCGCGGGCGATCCGGCTACGGACGGCGGTCATGGAGCAGCCCTGGATCTCGCCGATCTCCTTGTAGGAGTAGCCCTCGAGGGCGTGAAGGAGGAGCGCCGCGGCGTTCTCCGGCGGGAGCGTCGCGAGCACCTTCTGGACGTGCTCCTGCTCACCCACCTGCCCGTCGTGGGGATCCCGACGCGGCTCGTCGCCCGTCCCGTGGAGCCGGCCCATCCGGAGCCACGTAAAGCGCCGGCGCCGGCGGATCTGGTCGATGGCGGCGTTGTTGGCGACGCGGTACAGCCACGGGAGCACGCGGTGGTCGGCGTCGAGAGCGGGCAGGAGCGGGAAGACCTTGGCGAAGACGTCCTGCGTGATGTCGTCGGCGTGCTCGACCTCGCCGACCATACGCAGGACGAAGGTGAAGATCCGCCCCTTGTACGTCGTGTAGAGGAGCTCGAATGCCTCGGCGTGCGACTCGCGGGCGAGCGCGATGAGCTGCGCGTCGCTCACCTGCGGCAGCTCGAGCGATGAGGCCCCTGGGGCCGAGCTCGTCGTCACGGCGCGGCGCGTCGCACGGGGCACGGAGGCGTAGAGGGAGGCAGCCAGGCCGCTCGGCAGGGGCATGGGGAACGAAGCGTATCAGCCCCTCGGCAGCACGACGTCGAAGATCGATGCCCCGTTCGGACTGAAGCGGTGATAGACGGTCGTGTAGCCGGCGAGCTGGAAGCGCAGCTCGTACACGATCGTGCGGATCTGGGGCAGGTCGATGGCATACGTGCCGCGCGCATCGGTGCGGATCGATCCGGGCTGGCAGCCGTTCGGGCCGATCGCGACGCACACGCCCGTGAGGCCGTTCCCCTCCTCGTCGACGACGCGCCCCTCGAAGCGCCACACCGCCGGATCGGGCGTCGGGGTCGGCGTCGCCGCGGAGGGCGGAGGCGGCACGGCCGCCGAGGCCTCCAGCGCGATCGCCGGAGCGACGGGGTGCCCCGCGACATCGACGGCGCCCACGATGGCCGGCGCGGCGGAGACCGTCGGCCGCGGCGTCGGGCTCGCGGTCGAGCCCCCGGACCCCGGCGAGAGGCCGCCGAGGGTGCACGCGGTGGCGACGAGGGCCACCGCGAGCACCACCGGCTTCACTGCGCGAAGCCCTCGTAGGTCATCGCGTTGTCGCCGCCGCTCGCGAGCTCGGTGACGATCGCCGCGATGTTGCCGCTGGGCGCGGTCACGACGACCGCGTACTGCGCGTTGTCGGCCAGGCCTGCGACGTCGCGTGGGTCGACGCGGACGCCGCCGGGGGAGGGGATCGTGACGTTCTGCGTCGTCACGAGCGATCCGTCGCTGAAGCGGAACCACTGGAGCACGGCGCTCGTCGCCCCCGCGGACTGCAGGAGGATCGGCGTCGTCCAGCCGCCCGCGCCGCCGAGCGTACGCGTGACGTTCGGCAGGTACACCTTGCCGGTCGCCTTCGTGAGCCCGGTGTAGCCCATCGCGGTCGCGCTGCTGATGATGTTCACGGCGACGGCGATGTTCGCGGTGCCGCCGCTCGAGGCGACGAACGTGTACTCGCCGTCGCCCAGGCACGTGCTGCTCGCGGTCGAGCACGGCGTGGTGGTCCCGAGCGTGAAGCGGGGATCGAAGGCCCACGCCGCGCCCGCGGCGACCTGGGTCGGCGAGACGAACGTCACCGGCGTACCGCCGCCGAGCGGCGTGAACGTGAGCGAGGGCGTGATCGCCGAGCTCGACATGTTCTGCACGACGATGGTCGAGACGCGGCCGACGCCTTGCGCGTTCTTCGCCGCGTACGGCCCGTACACGCTCGGCGCGCCGGCGCTGATGCCGTTCGTCGAGTACGCGACGGGCGCGGCGACGGTCGGCGCGTCGTTCTGCGTGTTCACGGTGACAGTGATCGGCTGATCGCTCGTCACGGTGACGCTGTACTGCTTGCCGTCGATCAGCCCGGGAGCGCCGAGCGTGGCGTCGTCGCTGTTCGGGTCGACGAACTTCGAGCTGCCCGCGGGGATGGTTCGCGACACGGTCACCGTCGGCGCGCTGCCGTCGAAGCTGACGAACCGCGCGATCACGCGAGCGTCCGCGGAGCCGAGATCCTGGACGATGAAGGGGCTGACATAGCCGAAGAAGCGCCGCACGACGTTCGGGAGGAAGACGCTCGTCGCGCCGTTCGAGCTGCCCGTGTAGCTCATCGCCTCGGCGCGGCTACCGGTGCCGGCGTGCTCGTTCACGACCGAGACGACGCTCGAGCCGAAGCTGCGGATCACGACGGCGAACTGCGTGTCGCCCGGCAGCGCGAGATCGTTGTTCGGCACGTCGGCGAAGCTCGTACCGGGACCGAGCGCGCTCACGGTGCGCCGCCAGGCGCATTCGCCATTGAGGAACCGGTAATAGGTGACCTCGAGGTCGGTGGCGGTGCTGCCCGTGTTCTGCGCGATGAACGGCGTCTGCCATCCGGTCGGTCCGCCGAGCGTCTTCGTGACGTTCGGGATGAACACGCTCTGCGTCGGCGTGCGCGAGTCGGCGGCGGGGCAGAGCGGCGCGACGCCGTTCGGCTCGAGGACCTGGTTGAAGCGGACGTCGCCGTTCACCACGAACTTCCCCGAGTACGCGGTCTGGTAGCCGGTGAGGAGGAAGTACATGTCCCAGGTGCTCCCCGGCCGCGCCGCGAGCGCGCCCAGGTCGATGAGGTAGAAGCCGTTCCCATCGGTGCGGGTGAAGCACACGATCGGCGGGCCGAGCGTGACGCAGACGTTCGCGAGCACGCCCCCGGTCGTGCCGTCGGTGACATAGCCGCTCACGCTGAGTCCCGGGTCCGCGCGGACGGGCGTCGCGAGCGCGGAGAGCAGAAGGGCCGCGGCCGCGGCGAGCGTGGCGAGCGAGCGGAAGGGTGAGGTCATGCGGGTGGCCTCCTCACGGCGCCGTGACGGATCGGTCACGGCGCGTTGAACGTCCGCCCGACGGTACCGATCGATCCCTGAAGAGCCCTCGCTCGATCGCACGGCACGCGTGCGCCTCAGCGGGCGACCGGCACCTCGTCCCGCGGCGGCGGGAGCTTCTCGCAGGCGATCCCGTCACGGTCGGCGTCGAGATGGTGCGGATCGCGTGGATCGGCGCGCAACGCCGCCTGCGCTTCGGCCTGGCTCGCGTAGTCGGCGCAGTCGGCGTCGGCGTCGGGCGGCGCGAGGACGAGGCGCGACATCGGCGCGGCGCTGCGATGGGTCGCCGGACGCGGCGCGGCCGGCGCGTCCGACGCCGTGAGCGCGGTCGGACCGGAGCAGGCCGCCGGCAGAGCGACGGCAAGCGCGAGTAGGCGGGCAGGCGGGCATGCCGCCGCAATGCGTCGCACGCCGTTCGATACGGATGCGCCTTACCCGTCGTCGTACCGGGCGACTGCTAGCCTCGTTGGACCTTCAGATGCGCGGGCTCGTCACCGCGGCCCTCCTCCTCGCCCTCTTCGCGGCGGGCGTCGGCATCGGCCGCGCGAGCGCGCCCTCCAAGAAGACGAGCGAGCCTCGCTGGAGCGTCGCCGGCGACCTCGCCCGACCGCGTGCCTACGCGCGCGCCGTGGCGCTGGTGACGGGCGAGATCCTCGTCGTCGGCGGGCTCGACCCGGCTGACGACCACGTGACGATCGCAACGAGCGAGCTCTTCGACCCCGCGACCGGCCGGGACACGGTGCTCCCGCAGCGGCTCCTCGGCCGCTTGAACCAGAGCCTCGCGGTCCTCAACGGCGGCAGCGTCCTCGTGACGGGCGGGACCGAGTGGCTCAAGAACGAGTGGAACAGCGTCGCGAAGGTCGACGTCTACTTCCCGTGGACGCGTACCTGGGTCGACGCCGCGCCAATGCGCGACGAGCGCTCCGACCACGGCATCGCGACCCTGCGCGACGGGCGCGTCCTCGTCGCCGGGGGGAACCGCAACGCCGCGATCCTCGCCTCGGCGGAGATCTACGACCCCGTCGCGAACGCGTGGATCCGCTCCGCGCCGCTCCCGGCGCCGCGCACGCAGCTCTCGCTCGCGGCGCTCCCCGACGGCACCATCCTCGCGGCGGGCGGCTTCGACGGCATGGGGAAGCTGGCGACCTCGACGTATCTGTACGAGCCGTGGGCAGACCGCTGGATCGAGGGGCCCGAGCTGCGCGCGCCGCGGCTGAACCACTCGATGGTGCAGCTCCCCTCGGGCGACCTGCTCTTCTTCGGCGGCGAGGGCATGGGCGCGGAGAGCGCGGAGCGCTACTCGTGGCGCGAGCGGCGCTTCGTGTACGCGGGCGTGCTCGGCGCGCCCCGCCTGGTCGCCCAGGGCGCCGTGCTCCCGAACGGCGCGGTCGTGATGGTCGGCGGCCTTCCCGAGGACCGCGACCGGACGCGCTTCGCGCCTCTCGCCGCGGCGGAGCTCTGGGATCCCGACGACGGCATCTGGCGCGACATCGCCGCGGCCCCGAGCGAGCGCGCGTACGCGCAGCTCGTCTCGACGCCGCGCGGCCTGTATCGCATCAGCGGCGTCGGCGACGACGAGCGACCGTTCGCCAGCGTCGAACAGCTACGGTGGGAGTAGCAAGGAGGAAGGGATGAACGAGCACACCGCGGTCGAGCTCGAAGCGCTCGCCGCCGAGATCCGCCCGCGCGACGAGGCGTACGCGACGATGTTCCGCCGTCTGGCCGACGCGGCGCGGGAGGGCCGGGTCGAGGAGGCGCGCGCGTACGCCCAGGTCGTCGACCCGCGGACGGCCGCGGAGCTGCTCGAGGACCGGCGCGCCGGGGTCTGGGGCGTCGTCGAGCTCCTGCGGAACGTCCTCGTGTTCGCGCCCATCGGCGTCACCTGGTACGGGCTCTCGGTCGCGACCGACGCGTATTCGAAGGTGCTCACGGCGCGGCCCGAGCTCGTCACGCAGCCGTTCCTGGCGCTGTGGGAAACGTCCTTCGGCGGCTTCCCGGGCGTCCCGAGCTTCAGCACGCTCGCGGCGATCGACGCGAGCCTCATCGCCGTCCTCATCGCGCTCTCGATGGTCGTGCACTTCCGCTCCGACGTGCGCGACCCGGCGACGCGGACGCGCGCGCTCGTGCGCGAGTCGCGGATCCGCACGCTCCTCGCCGCGGCCTCCACCGGCGTGGCCAAGCCGGGCGTCGACGCCGCAGCCGACGCCCTCCTCGACCAGCTCGTCGCCGAGGAGCAGCGCATCTACGAGCGCGCTGCCGAGCGCGAGCGCGAGCTCGGCGACCTCGGCGCCGTCGTGAACGAGCTGCGTCGCGCCGCGGCCGACCTCGCGCGCGCCGCCGACGACCTGCGCGGCCAGCGGGTCTAGGTCCGTGGTCTTCGGGCTGCCCCGCCGCACCTCGATCGCCCTGGTCGGGTGGCTATGGGCCGACATCCTCCTGGGGCTCATGGCCCTCTTCCTGGCGGCGAACAGCGCCGGGACCGCGGTGCAGTCGGCGCAGGGCATCGACCCGCGCCCGCTCACACTCGAGCTCACGATCGACGGGCCGAAGCTCCTCGGCGGCTCGAGCGCCGACGTCACGTCGGAGCAGCGCCGCGTCGCCGATCAGGCGAAGGCCCTGCTCGATCGGCAGGCGAAGGGCCGGCGCGTCGCGGTCGTCCTCGCCTACGCGCGGCAGGCGAGCCCCGCGCAGGGCGACACGCTCGCGAAGCTCGCGACGGCCGACCTGACGACGTCGCCCTTCGACGGATCGGTCATCAAGCTCTTCCACGAGCTCGACGCCGGCAACGCGGGAGACCACCTCACCCTTGAGATCTACCTCTACCAATAGCGCGCGTATCCCGCTGGCGCGGGCCCGCGCCGCCGCGCGCGCGCGCGGGCGCGACGACCTCAGCCCGTACGAGCGCGAGGCCGCGCACCGCTTGCGGCGCGAGATCGGCGCGGCGATCCGCGCGGCGCGCCATCGTCGCGAGCTCGCCGTGGCTGTGCCGCTCGTGCTGCCGCCCCCGGCGCGCCGGCGGCCGTGGCGCCTCATCGCGGTGACCGTGCTGGCGGCCGCGGCGATCGCGCTCATCGCGCTCTTCCCGACCGCGCTCGCCCCCTCGGGGCGCTCCGCACCGGCGGCGGAGCCCTCGCCGAACCCTATCGCGACGATCCCGCCACTCTCGCGCGGCATCAGCCTCCAGCCGCTCGAGGTCACCGCGCAGAGCCCCGCGCCGCTGCCGACGGTGGCCCCCAGCGCCTCGGTCGCGCCCGCGAGCGGCGTGCCCGGCGGGAGCGGCCAGGGCGGCTCGGGCGGCGGGACCGGGACGGGGAACGCGCCGCCGCCGTTGACGCAGACGTGGTTCGTAGGTCAGGTGATCGACGCACGGACCGGCCGAGGTATTCCCGGCGTATGCGTCGGCACGGGGAACGTCGTCTGCGGTCCGGGATCGACCGTAACGAATCCATCGGGAACGTTCGCGCTCCAGCGACCCGCGAACGCCACATGGAACATCAACTTCTCGAAGGACGGCTACGTGACCAGCGCGCGCGACTATCCGGCGAACGCCGAGACCGTGCCGCTCGGAAGGATCCCGCTCCAGCCGCAGTAAGGCGCCGGCTACTGGACGGTGAACGCGACCTCCGCGGGTGAGACGCCCAGCGCGCTGAACCAGGCGACGCCTTCCTGGACGAGGTCGAGGCGGATCGTCCACGTGCCGGCGTGGTCGGGCGCGAGCACGGCGACGTTCACGACGACCGTCTGGCCGACCGTCACCGGCGCCGAGAACGCCGTGCGCTTGCCGTCCCAGACGTACGTGTTGCCGCTGGGTGCGATGAGGTGGTAGCTCGCGTTCACGACGCCGGGCTGCCAGTCGGCGGAGCCGGTGTTCCGGATCGCGACCGGCACGGTGATCGTCGCGTTCGGCGCCGCGGTCACGCTCGGCACCGTCGAGTACTCGGCGCCGTACGACGCGCGCGTCACCTGCACCGCGACCTCGGGCGTCTGCATCCCCTGACCCGAGAACCACGCGACGCCCTCCTGCACGATGTCGAAGCGCAGCCGGTAGGCGCCGGCGCTCGCCGGCGCGACGACCGTGGCGTTCACGGCGCGCACCTCGTTCACCCTGATGCCCGACAGCGTCGTGCGCGCGCCCTCCCATACCACGACCTTCCCGAACTGGTCGATCCAGTGGTAGCTCAGGTCGACGAAGCCGTCCCAATCGAAGTTCGAGAGGTTCTGCACGCGCAGCGGCACGGTCACCGTCGCGCCGGCGGCGAACGTGGCCGGGACCGCCGAGACGTCGATCGAGCCGCCGTAGACGCGCGGACCGATGACGACGGACTGGTCGAACGTCGGGACGCCCTTGCCGCTGAACCACGTCACGCCTTCCCGCACGAGGTCCCAGCGGAGCGTGTACGTGCCCTGCACCGACGGGAAGGCGATCTGCGCCTGGAGCGTGACGGACGCGCCCGGCGCGACGTCGGCGGGGAGCGTCGTGCGCAGGCCCTCCCACACGACGACCTTCCCGCTCGCGTCGGTCCAGTGGTAGCCGAGGTCGACCGGGTTCGGACCGGACGACAGCCACGTGAAGTTGCTCGTGTTCTTCACCGTGATCGGGACCTGCGTGATCCCGCCCTGCAGCGCGAGCGCGGAGAGGTCCGGCAGGTAGGTCGCGCCGTAGACGGCCACGACGGGCGCGGCGACGGCGGCGGTCAGCGAGGGACCGTCCACGCCCTGGCTGCTGAACCAGCCGACGCCCTCCTGCACGAGGTCGAGCTTCAGCGTGTACGAGCCGCCCGCCGTCGGCGCGGTGACCTTCGCGTTCAGCGTCACGCTCGCGCCCGGCGCGAGGTCGGCCGGGAGCGCCGTGCGCGCGCCGTCCCACACGACGGTCTTCCCGAAGGCGTCGAACCAGTGGTACCCGAGGTCGACGGGGAACGCGCCGCCCGCGGGGAAGATGCCGCGCCCGACGTTCGCGACGGTGACCGGGATCGCGAGCGCCTGGCCCGACTGGAGCGACGAGGGGATCTGGGAGCCCAATGTGTACTGCGCCTTGAAGTCGACGCCGGTCGTGATCGGCGTGTCGTCGGGCGTGACCCCCTTGTCCTTGAACCAGAACTCGTTCGTCTTGTAGAGGTCGACGGTGAGCGTGTAGCCCGAGGCGGGGTATTGCGGCGCGACGACCGGGAGCCGCAGCGTCACCGTGGCGCCGGGGCCGACGTCCTGCGGCAGCGGGAGCATCGCCGACCCCTGCGTGCGCTGGCCCGATGCGCTCGTCCACCAATAGCCGAGCTGCACCGGGTCCGTGCCGGTCGCGTTCCACGTCCGCCCGCCGTCGTTCTGCACCGTGACGGTGACGATGCGGACCTCGCCGGCGATCCAGCTCTTCGTGATGTCGTCCCTGATCCAGCTCGCGCTCCAGTCGGCGGACCGGAACCACTGGTCGCGGAACGGCGTGTTGTAGACGGCGTTCCACCACGCGCTGCCCGTCTGGAGGTCCCAGCGCACGACGTACGAGCCCTTCGCCGGGACGAGGAACGGGACCGCCGCGGTGCCGCGCGCGCCGGGCGCGATCGGCGAGGCGAGCGCGGCGCCCGCGCCGGTCGCGACGACGCGGCCCGCCTGGAGGACGCGGTAGTTCACGAGCGTGCCCGCGGGCACCGCCACCGTGCCGGCGTTGGTCACGACGACCGGCACCTGCAGGACCGCGCCCGCAAGGCCGGCGGTCTGGAGCTGCGGGTCGATGCTCACGAGGGTCGTGTAGCCGTTCTGCCACGCCGTCTGCGCGCCCTTGCGCAGCCCGTCGAGCATGCCGTAGATCGGGTCGCCCGGGCACGCCGTCTGCCCGCCCGGCTTGCCGACCTGGTACGTGAGGTCGCGGTGGCCGAGGACGTTCGCGACGGTCGTCGTGACGTCGATGACGCTGCCGTCTGAGGCGGTCTCGTGGTGCGTGAACGCCCCGCTCCCGTACGGCGCGACGCCGAGCATCCGGAAGCGCAGCGAAATGATGTTCTCGATCGCGCTCTGGAGCGCGCTCGTCGGCGGGTTGTACGAGTAGTCGCCGAGCGCGGCGATGCCGAGCGTGCCGTCGTTCCATCCGTAGGCGTGGCCCGCGACGACGTTGTCGCCGCCCTGCCGGCAGATCCAGATGTTCCCGTACTTGTCGGCGATGTGCGTGTAGCCGATGTCGCCCCACCCGCGCGTGACGGCGTGGAAGTAGTAGATCGCGCGGATCTCCGCGGCGACGTCGCTACCGCCGTCGCTCGTCACGGTGTGGTGGACGACCGCCTTCTGCCAGGGGACGTAGTTCGGAGTCCACTTCATGAGGCTCTCGTCGGCGCCCCAGTCCGCCCGCGTGAGGATCTTCGGCGCGCCCGTCGGCGCGGCGAGCGCGAGACCACGGTCTCCCGCAAGGGCGAGCGTGATCTCGCGCGCGATGCGCGCGAGCGGGCCGGCGTTCAGCCCCGTGACGTCGAGGAGCGTGAGCGCGATCTTGTCGGCGAGCTCGACGCGCCCGCTCGCGACGCGGAGCCGGTACTGCGCGAAGCGCGAGGCCGCTGGCACGACCTGCGGCGGCATGTAGCGCGTGTTCGTGTCTCCGTCGAACAGGTGGGGATCCGACGGGAGCGCGATCCAGTCCGTCCACTCGAGGCCGTCGGGCGAGGCGCGCAGCTCGAGCGAGATCCGTTCCTCGTAGGAGGCTCCGCCCCGTTCCACCTCCGCCCCCTCGGGCGTGAGGCGCACCGAGGCACCGGCGCGCTCGAAGAGCTGCCCCGCGGCGATGACGGCAGAGACGAGCGCGCCGTCGGCATCGACGATCCCCTGGGCCAAGGGGGCGTCGTGGTCGACGTGGCTCGCGCGGACCGGGAACGCGCCGGGACCACCCACATCGAGCGCGGCGAACACGGGCCGCGGCAGGAGCACGCCGAGCGTGGCGGCGGCGGATCCGGCGAGGAGCGTGCGGCGGCGCAAGAGGACCCCCTTCTTCCTCGCCACATCCCCAGAACGCGCCAGAGGGATTCTAGTTACCGAGGGCCGAGCGGACTACCAAGGCGCGAGCCGGACCATGGTCGACTTGAGACCCAACCGATCGCGGAGGAGGCGGTCGGCGGGGAGATCGACCGTCGCGCGCGTCCCCACGATCTTCACCGAGATGACGTGGCCCACGACGGCAGGCTGCCTGTTCGACAGGTCGACCGACAGCAGCGTCCCGATGTCGATGCCCTTCATCGCGAGGACCGCCGAGCGGATGTCGTCGCTGGTGAAGGTGCGCGTCCACGACCGGTTCGGGTTCGGGTTCGGCTGCGTCACGGCGAGGTCCCACGGGTCGGGCTGCGCCGTGAGGTAGACGGGGCTCGTCGAGCAGCGCGGCGGCGCGGGCGACGCGATGACGTTGTCCTGCCAGCAGCCGAGGCTCGTCGTGTAGCCGCCGTCGGACGAGGCGAAGTACGCGCGGATCGCCTGGCCGTTGTACGTGAGGATCTCGCCCGCCGTGAGGTCGACGGCGCGGTTCGTGATGTCGGTCTCGATGACGCGGCCGCCCTTCATGACGACGCCGCCGTAGCACTGGTCGGACTGGTCGTCGAGCACGTCGTAGTCGCGAGCGCCGCCCTGGTACGAGTTGTACGCGTACGTCCGCGCCGCGATCGCCTGCGCCTTGTACGCCTCGAGCGACCAGTCCTTCAGCATCTCGAGCGGGACGACGCCGCGGACGTAGTCGTCGTACGACGCGACGTCGACGACGCGCAGCGTGTTCCCGAGGTTCGTGAAGCGGAAGTTGCCTCGGTACTTCCCCTTCTCGAGGATCGTCGTCCCCCAGGCCGGGTCGACCGGCTGCACGACGACGGGGCCGGCGCCCCCGTAGACCAGGCTCGGCGTGCTCGTCGCCTGGTCCCACACCTGGACGACGTTGTTCGTGGCGTAGATCTGCACGCTCACCGTCGGCCCCGCCGTGAAGAGCACGGCGTTCCCCGCGCCCTCGTTCAGCACGCGGAAGCCCTTCTCCGAGACGACGTTCACGAGGCTCCCCGCGAAGTACGCGGCGCCGCAGCTGTAGCGGCCCTGCGAGGAGGGCTGCGAGAGCAGCACGCGGATGACCGTGTTCGGCCCGGTCGACGGGATCGGCGAGAGCGTCGTGCCCGGGTAGTAGTACGCGGCGATCTGCTCGCCGGTCTTCGGCGGAGTGCCGCCCGCCCCGGTCGCCATGCCCTGCGCGCCCCACTGGCTCATCCCGAGGCCGTGGCCGAACCCCTTCCCGTAAAAGGTGACGCCCGGCTGCACGCTCACCGTCTCCCGCTTCTGCGGCAGGCCGAGCTGGGACAGCCACGCGACACCCTCCTGCACGAGGTCCCACGCGATCGTGTAGGTCCCCACGACGGAGGGCAGCTGCACGTCGATCGCGACGCTCGCGCTCGAGCCCGCGGGGATGTCGCCCGGGAGCGCGGCGCGCAGGCCGTCCCAGACGACGACGCTGCCGCTGCTGTCGAGCAGGTGGTAGGACAGGTGGACCGGGTTCGGCCCACCGGCGACGAGGGTCCGCGGCCCGTAGTTGTTCACGGCGACGCTGAGCGAGACCTGCGCGCCGATCGTCGCCAGCGCGGGCGTCGTCGTCGCGCCGTATCCGACGGAGTAGCCGCTGTCTACGCGCATCGGGAGGCGCACGGCCGGGGAGCCGAGCGAGCTGAGCCACGCGACGCCCTCGCGCACGGCGTCGATCGCGAGCACGTAGTCGCCGATCGCGGTCGGCGCCTGGTAGCTCAGCAGCACCTGCTTCGACGCGCCCACCGCGACGTCGCCGAGCGCCGCGCGCGGCCCGTCCCACACGACGACGGCGTCCTTGGCCGTGTAGACGTGGTACGAGAGGTTCACGGGGTTCGCCGCGTTCCACGGGACGTTGCCCGTGTTCGTCACGGTCACGGGGAGCTGGCGCTGCTCGCCGATGTAGGTCGCCGCCGTCGCTCCGACCGTGTACGCGGCGGCGTACCGGACCTCGGAGACGCCCACGGTGAACGGCTGGCTCGCCCCGAACCACGCGACGCCCTCCTGGACGAGTGCGAAGCGCAGCGTGTACGACCCCGCCGCGGCGGGCGCGCGGACGCTCGCCGTGACCGTCTTGCTCTTCCCCGGATCGATCGGACCGAAGCCGAGGGCACTGCGGTCGCCGTCCCACACGAGGACGTTCCCCGACGCGTCGTACCAGTGGTACGAGAGCGACGTCGTGTAGCGCGCGCCGGCGACATCCGCGCCTATCCACGTCTCGTCGCCGGTGTTCGTCACGGTGACCTGGATCTGCGCCGCGGTCGACGCGAACATCGAGGCCGGCGGCTGCGCCTGGTACGTCGCGGCGAGCGTCGACGCGGGCGCGGCGAGCGCCCCAGCGGTCTGCGCGAGAAGGGACGCGAGGACGACGAGGGGGAGCGCCGCCTTCCTCACGCGCATATCGAAGGCGCTCAGGGTGCGAGCGTCAACGGCCGCATGGCGCCCGCGCCGAACCACGCCACCCCTTCCGAGACGAGATCGATCGTCACGAAAGCGGTCCGGCCGGGGATCGGACCGAGCTGCACGTTGACGGTCACGGTCTGTCCCGGCGCGACCGCGCCGGGGAGAGCGGTGCGCGGCCCGTCCCACACCAGGATCGCGCCCGCGGCGTCGTAGTAGTGGACCGCGACGTCGACGGGCGACGCGCCCTGCGTCGTCCACGTCGCGAGTCCGGCGTTCGTGATCGCGACGGACGTGGCCGTGCCTGGTCCCCCGAGGACGAGCGGGCCGGTCGGGAGCGTCGCGCGCCGGTCCGCCGAGACGAGGAGGTCGGCGTCCGCCGTGCTCACGCCGAGGCCGCTGAACCAGCCGACGCCTTCGCGGACGAGGTCGACCCGGAGGCGATAGGCACCGGCGACGAGGGGCGCGTCGACCTGGAGGTCGAGCGTGACGCTCGCGCCCGGTGCCACGTCGGAGGGCAGCACCGTGCGCGCGCCATCCCACACGATCGTCGCGCCCGTCGGCCCCGCGACGTGCGACGCGAGATGGACGGGGGTGTCGCCGCCCGCGGGCCACGTGGCCGTGCCGGTGTTCGTGACGCTGACCCGCACCGGCGCCCGTCCGCCGGGCAGGAGCACCGGGACGCTGCCGACCTGGTACGCGCCGACGTACGCCGAGCGCACTTGGACCTGCACGTCGCTCGTCCGGACGCCGAGGCTCGAGAACCACGCGACGCCTTCCTGCACGAGGTCGAGCCGCAGCGTGTACGTGCCCGGCGTCGCGGGCGTGAGCACCGGCAGCGTCACGGTGACGGTCGCGCCGGGCGCGACGTCCGCCGGAAGCGCTCCGCGCTGGCCGTCCCAGACGACGACGGTCCCGCCCGCCAGCCAGTGGTACGAGAGGCGGACGGGCGTCGCGCCCGTCGCCGCCCACGTCTGCGTGCCGGTGTTCGTCACGCTCACGCTGAGCTGCGTGGCGTCGCCGGCGTTGAGGCTCGTGCCGCTCACCGCCGGCGTGATCGTCGCTCCCAGGCCGCTCCCGACCGCGAGCCCGACCTGCCCGGGCGCGACGCCCTTCGAGCTGAAGGTCGTCGCGCCGCCCTGCACGAGGTCGAGCTTGAGCGTGTACGTCGCCGGCGTCGCCGGCGCGGTGATCGGTCCGACGAACGTCGTCTTCGCGCTCGGCGCAAGGTCGGCGGTGAGCGGGAGGGTGCCGACGAGGCCCGCGACCGGCATGCCGCTCGCGTCGGTCCAGCTCCAGCCGAGGCGGACGGCGTCGGGATCCGCGAAGCGCCAGGTGAAAGACGAGGTGTTCGTCACGGCCACGCTCGCCGTGAACGCCTTCCCCGCGGCGACCGCGGTCGGGAGCGCCTTCGTGTCGTATGTCGCGCCGAAGCGTGCGGCCGTGGGCGAGGCGACGGCCTTCGCCGCGTTCACGCGTCCGTAGCCG
>CAZSRI010000004.1:0-60168 GCA_964609145.1 uncultured Chloroflexota bacterium | reverse complement strand
GCGCGAGCAGGCGAGCGCTGGGGGCGCGGTGTCCGACATCTCTTGACCCAGCACACCCGCTACCTCGCCGCCATTTTGCGGCGTAAAATGGCGGCGTGGTTGCAAGCCGGGCGTACCGCCGTCTGCTCAGCCCACCCAAGGGGAGCTTCTTCCTGTTCGGTGTGCGCGGCGTCGGTAAGACGACATGGACGCACGAAGCGTTCCCCCGTGCGCACGTCGTCGACTTGCTCGACGAGTCGCGCTACCAGCAGCTCGTCGCCGACCCCGGCTCGCTCGCCGCAGAGCTGCGGGCTCTTCCGGCGGAGCGCGTCGTCGTCCTGGACGAGGTCCAGCGCGCTCCCGCGCTGCTGAACGAGGTTCATCGCGCGATCGAGCGGGACCGGCGCCGCTTCGTCCTGCTGGGGTCGAGTGCGCGACGCCTGAAGACCGCAGGGACGAACCTTCTCGCCGGTCGCGCCGTCGTGCGGACGATGTACCCGCTCGTGCCGGCCGAGCTCGACGACGACTTCGACCTCGAGCGCGTCCTGCGCTACGGGAGCATCCCGCTTGTCTGGCACGCGGAGGATCCACGGGCGACGCTCGAGGCGTACGTGGACCTCTACGTGCGCGAGGAGATCCGAGCGGAGGCGCAGGTGCGGAACCTGCCGGCGTTCCTGCGCTTCCTTCCGGTCGCAGCGTTGTTCCACGGACAGGTGATCAACCTCTCGGGCCTCGCGCGCGACGCCGCAGCGGCGCGAAAGACGGTCGAGGGGTACGTGGGCATCCTCGAGGACACGCTGCTCGCGACGCTGCTGCAGGCGTTCGAGTCTCGGCTACGTGTACGCGAGCGGCGCCATCCGAAGCTCTACTGGGTCGACCCGGGGCTCGTGAGGGCCGCGCGGCGCGACCTCGGCAGCGTCGGTGCCGGCGAGCGCGGCTCGTTGCTCGAGGGATGGGTCCTCACCGTGTTGCGGGCGCACAACGAGGCCGAGGAGCTGTACGACGACGTCGCGTACTGGGCGCCGCTGGACGCGACCCAGACCGAGGTCGACTTCCTTCTCCGACGTGGACGCGCGTATCTAGCGATCGAGGTGAAGGCCAGCCCGCGCTTCGCGACCGGCCAGCTCGCCGGCCTTCGGGCGATCGCCGACCTGAAGGGCCTGACCCGCCGTGTCCTCGTCTACCTCGGCGAGCGCATGTTGAGAACGGAGGACGGGGTCGACGTGTGGCCGCTGCAGCGCTTCCTCGATGCGGTGGAGGGCGACGCGCTTTGGCCGTGAGGGCGGTCTGGTATCACGACCGGGGAACGGTGAAGAGCGGGAGCGGCACGCCCGCGACGTGAGCGATCTCGAGCGTGACCGGCATGCCGACGCGGACGTCGTCGGGATCGACGTCGACGAGGCGCGTCGTGAAGCGAGGCCCCTCCTCGAGCTCGACGATCGCGACCACGTACGGCAGCCGATCGCGGTAGGCGGGGTGGTACGAGCGGCGGAACGTGACGAACGAGTGGATCGTCCCGCGGCCGCTCGCCTTCACGCACGTCCACTCGCGCGACCAGCATTCCGGGCAGAGCGGCCCCGGCGGGAACCAGCGGTGGCCGTTCGCGCAGCGCTGGAGGAGCAGCTCGCCGCGCGCGACGCCGTCCCAGAACGGCTGCGAGTCGACCGTCGGTTGCGGCAGCGGCGGCATCGGCGCGCTCATTCGTACCGCACGTTCCTCGTGAAGTCGTAGTCGACCGCGCTGTCCGCGAGGAACTCCCAGCGCACGCGGTCGGCGGGCCACACGCCCGCGAAGACCTCGCGCGTGAACGACCCGATCGTCGCCCACGCCTCGGCGGCCTCCTTCGGCCGGTAGCGCCCGGGCATCGTGTCGTTCAGCCAGCCGTGCGGCATCCCGGCGAAGACGCGCATGCGATACGAGCGCCGCGCGTCCTCGTACGCGTCGCGCATGCGCCGGACCATCGGGAGCGAGATCGTGTGGTCGGCCTCGCCGTACAGGAGGAGCGACGGCACGCGCAGGTCCGCGATCATCTCCCCCATCCCGCGCGGCTGGCTCGCCGTGACCTCCCAGTCGCGGTCCTGCGCCGCGCCGTAGAGGACGACGATCGCCGCGACGTCGCGCCGCTCGCTCGCGGTGACGATCGCGTACCGCCCGCTCTGGCACACGCCGACGACGACGATCCGGGCAGGGTCGACGCGCTCGTCCCGCTTCAGCATCTCGATCGTCGTCCCGAGCGTCCCGGCGACGTCACGGTCGGGCAGGAGCACGCGGATCGTCCCCACCGCGAGCGCGTCCCTGTCGCCCTCCCATCTCGAGAAGAGGTCCGGCGCGACGCCGACCAAGCCGTCGCGTGCGGCCTTCTCGCAGAGGTCGAGCGTGTGCTGCTGGAGGCCGTAGCGCTCGTGCAGGAACATGAGCGCTGGCGCGCGCCCGGCGCCGTCGGGTGCGAACGTGTGGATCGTCACGCCGCCCGCCGTTCGTACGTCGTGTGCGCTCATCCGCGTCCCAGGATGAGCGAGGAGTGGCACACGGTGTTGCCGCCGTGCCCGCTCACGAGCGCGACCTCGCAGCCGGGCACCCGGCGCTCCGCGGGAAGATCGCCGCGCAGCTGCCGCACGGCTTCGACGATCTGCAGCATCCCCTCGACGTGCCCCTCCGAGAGCTGCCCCCCGGACGTATTGCACGGGAGCACGCCGTCCATCCGCAGTGCCCCCGACGCCGCGAACGGCCCGCCCTCGCCCTTCGCGCAGAAGCCGTAGTCCTCGAGCTGCGCGATCACCATCGAGGTGAAGCAGTCGTAGATCTGCGCCGTGTCCACCTCCGACGGGCCGAGCCCTGCCATCGCGTACGCCTTCTTCGCGCTCTCGACCGCGGCGGTCTCGACCATGTGCTCGTCGGCCGACCAGCCGCGCAGGTTGTTGAAGGTGCCGAACCCCTTGATGGTCACGAGCGGGCGGCGCAGGTCCTTCGCGCGCTCGACGCTCGTGACGACGACCGCGCCGGCGCCGTCCACCGGCACGCTGCAGTCGTAGAGTCCGAAGGGGTCGACGATCGGACGTGCATTCAGGTACTCGTCCATCGTGAGCGGCTCGCGCAGGTACGCGTGCTCGTTGCGCGAGGCGTGTTCGCGGAACGCGATCGCGACCGCGCCGAGCTGCTCCTTCATCGTGCCGTACCGCGCCATGTGCCGGCGCGCGCCGAACGCGTGCATCGCCGTCGCGCCGAAGAGGCCGAACTCCTGCTCGAACTCGCGCCGCTCCTGTCCCTCGACGAGCCACACCGCTTCGCGGCGCTCCTCGGTGCGGTGCGTGCGCGACCACGAGTCGCGGCCGTAGCCGCAGACGGCGACCTCGCAGAGCCCCGCGTCGATCGCGAGCACGGCGAGGACGATCGAGAGGATCTGGCTCGCCCCGCCGTTGTCGACCGTCGTGCTGAACTGCGCGTCGATCCCGAGCATCTGCCCGACGCGCTGGTGATGCGTGTACACCTCGTCGGGGCCACGCGAGACGATCGCGTCGACGTCGGTCTTGCTGAGCCCCGCGTCCTCGACGGCATTCACCATCGCCTCGGCGAGGAGCCCGATCGCCGTGCGGTCCGGCACCTTGCCGATGCGGCTCGCGCCGACGCCGACGATCGCGTAGCGGTCACGCAGGCGCCGTGCGCGCTCCGTAGGCAGGCTCGCCGCGCTCGCGACCGCGCTCATCGCCGCTTCGTCCGGGTCTCGTCGAGGACCTCGGCGGTGTGCTCGCCGAGGACGGGCGGGGCGCGCCGGACCGCCGCGGGGGTGCGCTCGAGCGTCACGCCGGGCGCGACGACGTGGACGTCGCCGCGCTGCGGATGCGCGACCCGCGCGGCGAGCCCGAGGTGGCGCACCTGCGGATCGTCAAACACCTCCTTCAGCGTCGCGATCGGCGCGCACGGCACGTCGCGCGCGCGCAGGCGTTCGAGCCACGTCTCGCGCGGCGCGGTCGCGAACGTGTCCGCGAGCGCCGCGACGAGCTCGCCGTGGTGCGCGATGCGGTCGGGCCGCTTCGCGAAGCGCGGGTCGCTCGCGAGCTCGGGACGCGCGATCGCCGCGAGAAGCCCCTCCCAGAACTTCGGGGGCGAGCTGAGGTGCACGACGAACGGCAGCCCGTCGCCGGCCTTGAACGCGAACACCTGCGCGAGGCGGGTGCGCGTCGCGCGGTCCGGGACCTCGCCCGACGCGAGGTAGCGCGCGGCGTTCTCGGCGAGGAACGACAGGCACGCCTGGAGAAGGGACGTCTCCACCTTCTGCCCCTCGCCCGTGCGCTCGCGCGCGACGAGCGCGCCGAGCACGCCGTACGCGGCCATGAGGCCGGTGAGGTGGTCCGCGAGGGACACGCCCATCGCCTTCGGGTCGTCCATGTCGGTGAGCATCCCGAGGAGGCCGCTGCGCGCCTGGCCGACGGTGTCGTAGCCGGGAAGATCGCGGTCGGGGCCCCCCGGCCCGAAGCCGCTGATCGCGCAGTACACGAGCCGCGCGTTCACGACGCGCACGTCGTCGTATCCGAACCCCATGCGGTCCATGACCCCGGGACGGTGGTTCTCGACGAGCACGTCGGCCGTGCGCAGCAGCTCGCGGAGCACGTCCTTCCCTTCGCCGCTCCGCAGGTCGAGCTCGACGCTCCGCTTGTTGCGGTTCAGGCCGAGGAACGTCGGGCTGTAGCGCTCGTTCTCCCAGCCGCGGAACGGATCGCCCTCCCCGGGCTCCTCGACCTTCACGACGTCCGCGCCGAGGTCGCCGAGGAGCATCGCCGCGTACGGGCCCGTCACGTAGGACGCGACCTCGATCACGCGGACGCCCTCGAGCGCACCGGTCATGCCCGTGCCGCCACATGCGCGGGCCGACCGCTCGTCGCGAGCGAGATCGCGGGCTCGATGTCCCACAGATCGGTCTCGCCCCCGACGGCCGGGCAGTACACGTCCACCTGGAGGAGCGTCAGGCATCCCGGGCAGCAGTACAGGTGGAGCTCCCCGATGAACTCGCCGGCGGGGAGCGGGATGACGGCGGCGTCGGCGAGCGGCTGCGCGATCCGGAGCGTGCCGCGCTTGTAGTTCGCGCGCGCGTCGCCGAGATCGCGGCGGCAGCGCCGGCACCGCCAGCGCGCCCCCGCGCCCGCGCGCACCACGTCCACGACGGCGTGCGGCGTCGCGACGGCCTCGTCCGCGGGAAGCGTGCGCTCGGCGACGCCGTCGAGCGGCCTTCCGTCGCGCCGCCGTCGCTCGCGGATCGCGTCCCGCAGCACGCGCGTGCGCCCCGCATCGACGGATCCGCGGACGAGCGCGACGCCGAAGATGCGCTCGGCCGTCGCCACCGAGTAGATCCCGGCCGCGACGTCGCGCGCGACCGCGTCGGGAGCGCGGTCGATCGGGTCGCCGAAGCCGCCGCCGTTCTGGACGAAGTCGCTCACGATCCATCCCTCCGGCAGCGGCACGCGGCCGCGCGCGCCCTCGGGCGCGAAGACCTCGCCCCACCCGTTGGCGACGGCCTCGCGCCCCGACGTCGGGTAGGCGCCCTCGGCGATCCGCGCGCGGACGCCCGCGGGGTCGGTGCGGAGGATCGCGCGGAGCCCGCTCGTCCCGGACGGGTACCCGCCGAAGAGGCCGAACCCGCCGTTCGGGATGCCGCCGTACGGACGGAAGTCGACGCTCACGTCGTCCGACCCCTCGACCAGGTAGACGCGCTGGCTGCCGGCGCCGCCGCGGTGCGCGCCGTAGCCCGCGCCGTCCACGTTGTGCGAGCGCGCGAAGTAGAGGAACGGGTACTGGAGCTCGATCCGCTCGACGTCGCTGATGCCGCCCGTCGGGATGTTCGCGTGCCCGCCCGTGTCGACGCCGTCGCGGAGCGGCGTCGCGCCGAACCCGCCGCCGTGGATGTCGTACAGCCCCTGCGCGATGGGGATCCCGTCGCGGCCGTGCCCGCCGTAGAAGAAGCCGGGGCCGCCCTGGTACCAGAGACCCTGCCATCCCGCGTTCACGTCGTCGAAGCGTCCCGCGGCGTACAGCATCTTCGCGACGCACTCGGTGACCGCCGAGACGAGGACCTGCCCGACGCGCGGCGCCCCGCCGCATGCCGCGGGGAAGCGCGCGTTGAGGATCGAGCCCTCCGGGATGCGAACGTGAACGGGCGCCATCTTGCCGTCGCTCCAGGGCACGTCCCAGAAGAGCATGTTCGTGAGCGCGAGAGCGATGTGCGCCGTCGACGACGGCAGCGTCGAGTTCTGGTCGTCGTGCTGCTGCGGGCTCGTGCCGGCGAGGTCGATGGTGAGCTCGTCGCCGTCCTTCGTCATCTCGCAGCGGATCTCGAACGGCTTCGCGTCGCGCAGGCCGTTCGCGTACGCGCGCGAGCGCCACACGCCGTCCGGCAGCGCGCGGAGCTTCTCGCGCGCGAGCTGCTCGCTGTCGTCGATCATCTTCCGGCACGCCGCCTCGACGAACTCGAGGCCGAACTGCTCGACGAGCCGCGCCACGCGCGCGGTGCTCACGTTGTTCGCGGCGACGCGCGAGCGGAGGTCGAGCTCGACGTAGTACGGGTCGCGGCACTGCTCGACGATCGAGCGGGAGACGTCGTCGCGGTAGACGCCCCGCTCGACGACCTTCAGCGCGCGGACGCGCAGGCCCTCGTGGTAGATCTCGGTCGCCGTCCCGCGCAGGAGGCCGCCGGTGTCCGCGGTGTGCGACGACGACGCGGTCCACATGATCCGCCGCCCACCGGCGAAGATCGGCTTCACGACCATCTGGTCGTACGTGTGCGATCCCGCGACGTACGGGTCGTTGTGGAAGACCTGGTCGCCGTCGAAAAAGCCGGGCGAGGCGCCGAACTCGGCGATGAGCATCTTGATCGCGTCGCTCGTCGCCGCGGCGAAGCGCAGGTGGCCCGAGCACGCGAGCACCATGCGCCCGTCGGGGTCGTAGAAGGACTGCATGCATTCGCCGCCCTGCACGACGATCGGTGACGCCGACACCTGCTGCAGCGCGGTGCGGCCTTCCTCGCCGATCACCCAGAGGCGATGGCGGAGGATCTCGTAGCGGACGGGGTCCAGGACGCTCACCGCTTCACCTCGATGACGAGGTCGCGGTACGGATCGACGCGCGCGCTCGCGCCGGGGGGCACGACGACGGTCGTGAACGGCGACTCGACGATGGCGGGGCCCGCGACGCGATCGCCGGGGCCGAGGGCCTCCCAGTCGAAGACGTCGGTCTCGGCGTACCTGCCGTCGGCCTGCGCGAGGCGTCGGCCCTTCGGCGTGGCGCCGCCGCCGGCCGCGATCGCCGCCGCGAGCTCCGGCTTCGCGACCGGCCCGACCGCGTCGACGCGCAGCGCGCTGATCTCGACCTTCGCGTTCGGATCGCCCGCGCCGGTCCCGTACAGCGCGGCGTAGCGCTCGACGAAGCGGCGCCCGAGCGCCGCGATCGCGGCCGCGTCGAGCGCGCCGTCCGGGAGCTCGAGCTCGACGGAGCGCGTCTGGCGGAGATACCGGCACGACGCGTAGCGCCGCAGGCGCACGCGGTCTCGCGCGAACCCCTCGCGCTCCATGACCGCGACGAGCTCGCCCGAGACCGCGTCGAGCGGCCCGTTCAGCGCGTCAGGCGCGCAGGGCAGGACGAGCTGCGCCGTGAGGAGCTTCGTGTGGCGGACGTCGGCGAGCGCGATCCCGAACGCCGAGAACACGGCGGACGTCGGGAACACGTACACCTCGGGGATCCCGAGCTCCTTCGCGAGCGCCGCGGCGTGCATCCCCGACGCGCCCCCGAACGCGTAGAGCACGAACTGCTCGGGGAGATGCCCGCTGCGGATGACCTGGCGGCGGATGAGATCGGCCATCTTCCCCTCGATGATCCGCCGGATGCCGTCGGCCGCGGCGCGCACGTCGAGCCCGATGCGCCGGCCGACGCCCGCGACGGCGTCGCGGGCGCGCTTCGCGTCGAGCGCGCGCTTGCCACCGAGGAAGTACGCGGGATCGATGACCCCGAGCGCGACGTTCGCGTCGGTCACCGTCGGCTCGGTCCCGCCCATCGCGTAGGAGGCGGGGCCCGGGTCGGCGCCGGCGCTCCGCGGCCCGACGACGAGACGCCCCGTCGCGTCCTCGTACCGCGCGATCGTGCCGCCGCCCGCGCCGATCGAGTCGACCTCGATGATCGGCTGGAGGATGCGGAACCGGTCGAAGATCGGCTCGTCGGCGTACGACCAGGTCCCGTCGACGTAGATGCCGACATCGAAGGACGTCCCGCCCATGTCCGCGGTCAGCACCTTGTCGTGCCCGAGGAGCGTCGCCGTGTACGCCGCCGCGAGCATGCCGCCGGCGGGCCCCGACTGGAGCGTCCCGACGGGCGTGCACTCCCCGGAGTGCGCGAGCCCGCCGTTGCCCTGCATCGCGAGCACGTCGCCCGTGAATCCGCGGGCGCGCAGCTCGTCCTCGAGACGGCGCAGATAGCGCCGCACGATGGGTCCGACGAGGGCGTCGACGAGCGCGGTGTTCGTGCGCGCGTACTCGCCCGCGACCCGCGCGAGGCGGCTGCTCACCGCGAGGTAGGGCGCATCCGCGCCGTAGCGCTCCGCGAGGAGCGCCGCGACGCGCTCCTCGTGCGCGGCGTTCGCCCACGAGTTCAGGAGCGACACGGCGAGGCCGCCGACCTTCTCGCGTTCGACCAGGCGCTCGAGCGCCCGCAGCACGTCGTCGTCCTTGAGCGGCACGACGACGGCGCCCTTCACGTCGATCCGCTCGTACACGCCCTCGATGCGCGTGCGATCGACGAGCGGCACGGGCTTCGTGAGCGCGGCCGGATGCCGGACCTCGCCCTCCGAGAGGCCGTCGACGCGGCCGATCGCGCGCATGATCGCGGGGGTGTCCTCGAACCCGCGCGTCGTGATGAGGCCGAGCGTCGGGCCGTCGCGCGTAAGGAGCGCGTTCGTGGCGATAGTGGACCCGTGCGTGATCCGGCGCGTCTTCGCGAGCAGATCCGCGAGGCTCATGCCGCACGCCCCGGCGGCGTTCTCGAGCGCGTCGAGCACGCCCTTCGAGCGCTCGGCGGGGGTCGTCGCGGCCTTCGCCATCCGCACGCGCCCGCCGGCGTCGAGGAGCGCGACGTCCGTGAACGTCCCGCCGACGTCGACCCCGACGACGAACGGCGGCCGCAGCGCGTTCATGGCAGCTCCCGGATACCGCCGTTCACGGCGATCGTCTGCCCGGTGATGTAGCCGGCGTCGTCGCTGACGAGGAACGCGATCGCGTTCGCGAGATCCTCTGGCTGTCCGATCCGGCCCATCGGGTTCCGCTCGGCGAGCATCGGGATCCGCTTCCCCTCGGGATCGTTCTCGCGCGGCATGGCCGTGTCGGTGATGCCCGGCATGACCGCGTTCACCGTCACGCCGCTCCGCGCGGCCTCGAGGGCGAGCGCCTTCGTGAAGCCGATGACCGCCATCTTCGACGCCGAGTACGGCGCGACCTTCGGCCGGCCCGAGAGCGCGTTCCCCGAGGCCACGTTCACGATCCGGCCCCAGCGCCGCTCGAGCATCGCGGGGAGGACGCGCTTCGCGCACAGGAACGTCCCGGTGAGGTTCACGTCGAGGACACGCCGCCAGTTGTCGAGCGTCTGCTCGCGGATGAGAAGGTGCTGCCCGTAGATGCCGGCGACGTTCGCGATCGCGTCGACCGGACCGAGCTCCCGCTCGCACCGCGAGACCGCGCGGTCGACGCTCGCGGCCTCGGCGACGTCGCACGTGAGCGCGACCGCGCGCCCGCCGGCCTCCGCGACCTCGCGCGCCGTCCGCTCGGCGTTCGCGGCGACGACGTCGAGCGCGCCGACCGCGAGCCCCTCGCGCGCGAGGCGCAGCGCGACGGCGTGCCCGATGCCCTGCCCCGCACCGGTCACGATCGCCACCTTCGTCACGGGGACTTCGTACTCCGTTCGCTCGCGCGTCCGTGCTCGCGAGCGGCACGCCCACTCTCCATCACGGGTAGAACTCCCCGCCGTTCACGTGCAGCACCTGGCCGGTGACCCAGCGCCCGCCGGGGCCGAGGAGGAAGAGCGCCATGGCGGCGACGTCCTCGGGCGTTCCCATTCGTCCCATCGGAATGTCCTTCACGCGCTTCGCCTTCTTCGCCGCGTAGTCCTCGTCGCTGAGGCCCGCGCGCCAGCGCGGCGTGTCGATCGGGCCCGGCGCGATCGCGTTCGCCGTCGCGTTTGGCGCGAGCTCGGTCGCGAGGACGCGCGTGAAGCCGAAGATCCCCGCCTTCGCGGCCGAGTAGTGCGCCGCGGTGGGCCGGCCCTTGAAGCCGTACGAAGACGACATGGTGACGATGCCGCCGTGCGCCTCCGCGATCGCGTCGAATGCCGCGCGGCAGCAGAGGAACGTGCCGGTGAGGTGGACGTCGATGAGCGAGCGCCACTGCTGCTCGGTGAGATCGAGGACGGGCGCGATGCTCGCGTTCCCCGCGCAGCACACGAGGAAGTCGAGCCGGCCGAGACCATTCGTCGCGGCCCGCACCATGCGCCCGGCGTCCTCCTCGCGCGAGACGTCGATGCGCGCGGCGATGGCGCGCGTGCCGATCCGGCGGATCTCGGCCGCGGTGTCCTCGGCACCCTCGAGCGCGACGTCGGCGATCACCGCCGACGCACCGGCGCGCGCGAGCGCGAGCGCGATCGCGCGGCCGATCCCGCTCGCGCCGCCGGTGATCGCCGCGACGCGGCCGTCGAAGTACCCGCGCTCGATCGCGGCGGGCAGGGCAGCCGGAGCCGACGCGCTCACGCCGCGAGCCCGGCCGGCGCCGGCAGCTCGCGGAGGAGCCGGCCATATCCGCGGCACGGAACGTGGACGCCGAGCCGCTGCTGCACGGCCCATACGCGCGCGGCCACCGCGTGGAGGACGGGCACCCCGAGCGCGGCCTCGAGGGGATCGAGGATGTCGAGGATCCGCCAGCCCGACCCGAGGAGGTACACGCCGTCGATCCGTTCGTGGCGGCGCGCTTCGGCGACCGCGTGCGCGAACACGTCGCGCGACGCGAGCCGCCCGACGCCCTCGAACGGGACGGCGATCCCGCTCATCGCGAGCACGTCGAACCCCGCCTCGCCGAAATAGCGCGCGAAGAGCTCGTTGATGCCGCCCGTGAAGTAGGTGACCCCGGCGATGCGGCCCATGCCGAGCGCGCGCATCGCCTCGGCCTGCGTCTGCGGCGCGGTGACGATCGGCACGCCGTAGCGCCGCTCCCACTCCGCGACGCGAGCGCGCTCGCCCTCGGGGCCGAGCGTCATGAACGGCGGCGCGCCTTCGGGGTGGATGAGGTCGACGCCGATGCCGGCGAGGAGCGCGACCTTCTCCTCGACCGCGTCGAGCGCGGCGCGGAACTCGTCGAGGGTCCCGCGGCGGATATCGAGGAAGAGCGGGATGACCCCGATGCCCTCGGGGAGGAGACGGATGAACTCCTCGAGCGAGCCGGGGCGGTACGTCGGCTTGATGACGCCGACCGTGCCGTGCTCCATCTCGAAGCGGCTCATGCCGGCACCGTCGTCGCGAGGCGCTCGAGGAGCGAGCCGAAGCCGGCGATGCGGTCGTGGATGCCGAGCCGCGCGAGCGTGCCGTACAGGACCGACGCGCTGCTCGACGTGACCGGCACGCCGCACTCGGCCTCGAGCCGCGCGAGCGACGCGACCGTCGGCCAGCGCGGGCACGTGAGGTGGACCGCGTCGACGACGCCGCCCTCCGCGCGCACGGCGCGCGCGAGGCCGGCCGGCACGCTCGGAGGGAGAACGGCCATCTCCACGGGCCGCTCGATCCCGAGGCACTTCGTCGCAGCGACCTCGAACCCCGCCGCCGTGAAGTAGTCCGCGAACTTCCGCGTGAGCTCGGGCGTGTACGGCGCGCCGACGGCGATGCGGCGCGCGCCGATCGCCTGGAGCGCCTCGACCTCGAGGCGCACGAGCGGCACCACCGGGACGTCGATGACGGCCGAGGCGCGCTCGACGAGCGTGCGCTCGAAGCCGGACCCGCGGTGCGTGACCGGCGGCGTCCCGCCGAGGACCACGAGGTCGACGCGCTCGTACGCAAGCTCCTCGACGGCGCGCACGTACCCGTCGATGACGCGCTCGAGCTCTTCCCCGGACAGCCGCTGGAGCCCCAGCGCGGCGGGCACGAGGATCACGCCGGGCGGCGCGGCCGCGTAGTACTCGTACATGAGCACGTCGCCGCGCGAGGGGTTCACGATCCCGACGCGCGCGCGCCACGAGCCGGCTGCCACTAGCCCTTCGCGTCCTCGAGCGTGTTCAGCCCCATCGCGCGCAGGAGCGGCAGGTTCGTGATCCCGAGGTAGACGATCGGCTCCTCGGCCGAGTCATTGAAGTGCTGGTGCCATTCCCAGATCGGCACGCTCACGAGGTCGCCCTCGCCCCACTCGTACGTCTTCTCGCTCGGGCCGTCGCCGATGACCGATCGGCCTTTTCCCTTGAGGATGAAGATCATCGCCTCGTTGAAGTGGCGGTGCTTCCCGCTGCGGCCGCCCGCGGGGATCTCGGATATGAAGGCCGCCATCGTCTGCACCATCGAGCCGAGGATGTCGGGCTCGGACAGGAACGCGCGGCGGCGGTGGCCGCCGGGACCCATCTCCCACTCGATCCCCTTCGAGTGCACGACGACGGGACCGTTCCGCGTCTTCGACCGCGTCGCGTCGGACATCACCTTGAGCCGCTCGTACTGCGTCGCCACCCGGTCCTCCTCCTCCTAGGCGTACGGCGCGATGAGGATCTCATCGCGCGGCCAGTGGTCGATGAGCTCGCACCCGTCCTCGGTCACGACGACGGCGTCCTCGAGACGCACCCCGCCGACGCCCGGCTCACCTTCGCGCCCCTCGATGGCGACCGTCATTCCCGGCTCGAAGGGCTGCGGATGGTCGAGCGACCACTGCCGGTTGATGATCGGGTAGCCGTACGCCGAGAGGCCGATCCCGTGGCCGATCTCGAGCGTGAGGAGCTCGGCCTCGTCCGCGTAGCCCCACGTGCTCGCCGGCGCGAAGCGCTTGGCCGCGTCGGCCGTCGTCGCGCCCGGCTTGATCGCGTCGACGACGGCGTCGAGCCGCTCGAGGAGCCGGCGGTACCAGTCGCGCGCGCGGTCGTCGGGCGCGCGGGCGATCGAGAACGTGCGGTAGTAGCAGGTCTTGTAGCCGAGGTACCCGACGCTGCAGAACGCGCCGTAGGCGAGGTCGCCGTGCTGGAGGACGCGGCCGGTGTTCTCGTACGCGCGATCGAACGACATCGGCCCGCTGCGGAACCGCATCGGTGGGACCTCGTCCGCGCCGGCGGCGTACGCCGCGGCGATGGCGGCCTGCGACGCGTCGGTGTCGCGCGCGCCGGGGCGCAGCGCACCGCGCGCGGCCTGCCATGCGGCGTCGGTGATCGCGAACGCCTGCTTCAGGCAGGCGATCTCGTCGACGGTCTTCGTCCTCGCCGCCTCGAGCATGAGCGACCCGCCCTCGACGGTCCGGACCCCCGCGTCGGCGAGCGCGCGCTGCGCGCGCGCGTCGAACCCGGCGACGGCGAGCTGGTCCTTCGAGAGCCCGCGCGAGGCGAGCTCGTCGGCGATGCCCGTCGCGAAGAGCTTGGTCTCGTCGGCTATCGCCTCCGGTCCGGCGCCCGGCAGCCACGCGCGCGCGAGCCGCCATTCCGTGATCCACGGCACTTGCGAGGGGTAGGAGCGGATCCACCCGGCGTGGTGGAACACGACCGGCGCGCCCGCGGCGAGGAAGAGGACGTACCAGAGCTGCGGTGCGAACTCGGGGCCGCGCAGGCCGGTGAGGTAGCGCGTGTTCGCGGGGCCCGCGGCGAGGAGCGCCGGGATCCCGCGCGCCCGCATGACCGCGCGCGCCTTCTCGGCGCGCTCGCGGCGCATCCGATCGACGTCGATCCGCTGCTGCCAGTCCGCGACCCCCGTGCCGAAGGTGAGCCGCTCCGCCATCCTCACCATCGACGCGTCACCGCGTCACCCGTAGACGACCTTGGCGGGGTCGCGCGCGTAGTCCTCGTACCTCCCGGGAGCGTCGATCCCCGGGATGCCCGGCGTCCACTCGACGTTGAGGATCCGGTCCACGTCGCCGTAGCGGCGCGCCACGTCGCGCACCTCGGGATCGTCGAGCGCGGTGAGGTGCCCCCTCTCGATGACGACGATCTCCTTCCCGGCGCGCGTCGTGATGACGAGCGTCGGGAACACGAGGTGCACGTGGAGGTGGCCGTAGAGGAGGCCACGCTCGCCGGCCCACTTCTCCTCGGCGCCGCGCCAGCGCGTGCCGATCCCGACGTGCACTATCCCCGAGCGGCGGCGTTCCCACTCGAACCCGCCCGACGAGAGCATCTCGATCCGCGGCGGGCGACGGATCTTCGGGTTCGTGCCGATCGCGACCTCCCACAGCCAGAAGAGTCCCGGCCGAGGGAACGAGGGGTACCGCGTCTCGTCGGACTCGGTCTTGAGGTCGCGCCACGCATCGCCGTACGCGCCGCCGCCGCCGATCCGCTCGAGCCGGCCGTTCTCGAGCTCCAGGCGGATCGGCGGGAACGGCCGCTGGAAGTGGCTCATGGTGCCGACGACGACGCCGGTCGCGTCCTCCTGCGGGACGATCGGGGTGGGGCCGTGACCGAGGAGATGTCCCCACCACGGGACCTCGGTGTAGCCACGGCGCGTGCCGTCGAAGTACTCGGGCCAGAGCGTGTACGAGAGGTCGGTGCCCTCGGCGTCGGTGAGGTGGACGCGCCCGCCGCGACCCTCGTCGAAGAAGCGCATCCACGTCTTCATGTTGATGAGGGTGTGGAGGTCGCGCGGGTACACCGTCGCGGCGCTGGCGAAGTGCTCGACCTGCAGCCACGGGACGGCCTCGTAACGGTGCGGCACGTTCGGGATGCCGCCGCCCTTGCCGTGGACGAGGAGGTCGTACCCCTCGCGCTGCGCGAGCTCCTCGATCCAGGGGATGCCCTCCCAGCGCCGCGGCTTCTTCGCCCAGGGCTCGCGCCGCATGATCGTCGTGATCTCGTCGGTCGGCGTGAACGCGCGGTCGGGCTCAGCCTCGACCCAGATGACGTCGACCTGCGCGCCCTTCTCGCGCAGCCCGCGGCACACGGCGTCGACGACGCGGCGGTCGTAGTGCGTGTCGACGGCCACGAGGACGCGGTCGCCCTCCTTCGTCGACCCATACCCGACGAACCCGGGCGCGGTCCGCCGCACCTCCTCCTGTCCGGCGACCTGGCGCGCGTACGGCATGAGCTGCTCGATCGTCGCGGTCGCGCGCGCGGGCGGCGTCGCCTCCAGCAGCGAGCCCTGCTGAAGGAGCGTTCCGGTCGCGACGGTGTCGACGTCCGTGCACACGTCCCGTTGTCTCCTCCCGGGGGGATCACCCGCTGGACGGCAAAGGTATAACAGTCAGACCAACGCGACTTCTCTAGGGGGAGGGGCCCAGTGAAGACCCACCACCGCTCACTCGGCGTCGTGCTGGTCGCGGCGCTCGCGATCCTTCCGCAGGCCTGTGGCGGGAGCGCCTCACCCTCGCCGAGCGCGTCGGCGAGCGCGGCCGCTTCGGCGAGCGCGGCGGCGAAGGGACAGCTCGACGCGGCGATCGTTTCGAAGGCGAGGTCGGAAGGCAAGACCGTCTGGTACACGTCCATGGAGACGGACGACGCGCAGCGCGTCGTCGACGGGTTCCAGAAGGCGTATCCCGACATCAAGGTCGAGCTCAACCGCAAGTCGAGCTCGAAGATCCTCACGCAGTTCTCGACGGAGGCCAAGGCGGGCCAGTACCTCGCCGACGTCCTCGAGACCGGCGGCATCGACCTCGCGGGCGTCATCAACGACGGCTTCACGCAGCCGTGGGCCGACAAGGTCCCGGCGGTGTCCGAGCTGCCGAAGAGCTACGTCCAGGCGAACGGCAGCTTCGTGAACGCGCGCTCCGCGGTGTCGACCTTCGCGTGGAACACGAACCTCGTGAAGGCCGGCGAAGAGCCGAAGAGCTGGAACGACCTCCTCGACCCCAAGTGGAAGGGCAAGATCCTCATCGAGGCGAGCGACTGGGACGTCATGCAGGGTCTCGCGAAGGCCCTCTTCAACAACGACGACGCGAAGGTGAAGGACTACTTCACCAAGCTCGGCGCGAACCAGCCGCAGCTCATCGACGGCCACAGCGAGCAGCTCTCGGCCCTCGAGGCGGGCCAGGGCACGGTGGCGTGGGGCGTCCGCGGCGACCAGGCCCAGGGCGACATCACGGACAAGAAGGTCCCGCTCGCGTGGAACAAGGACAGGGTGATGCTGCGGCTCCAGGGCGCCGTGATGGCCAAGGGCGCGCCGCATCCGAACGCGGCCCTCGTGTTCCTCCAGTGGTACCTCTCGAAGGAGGGCGGCCAGAAGGTCCTCGCGGACATCAAGCGGATCCCAGCGGTGATCTCGCTCGCCGACCCCGTCTACAAGTTCACGAACGAGGTCACATCAGGACCCGAGGACGCGAAGGACCTGCCCAAGTACCAAGAGCTTTGGAAGAAGCTGATCGCGAACAAGTGACCTGGCAGGCCGCAGGCCGGTGACGACGAAGGCGATCCAGGTCGCCGCGGCAGGCGCGCGGGTGCGACGCCTGCCGCGGCTCGACCGGGGAGTGCTCGTCGTCCTCGGCCTCGCGCTGGTACTCCTGTACCTCACCGCGTATCCCCTCGCGATGCTCGTGCTCGGCAGCGTCGGCGTCGACGGCGAGATCCTCAAGGGCTTCACCCTCCAGCACTACGCCGACGCCTACGGCACGGAGCGCACGTTCCGTCTCCTCTTCAACTCGATCGTGTACTCGGTCGGCGTCGGCCTGCTCGCCCTCACGCTCGGGACCGCGGTCGCGTGGATCGTCGAGCGCACGAACACGCCGTTCCGCAAGCTCTTCTTCGCGCTCGCGCTCGTGCCGATCATCGTCCCCGGGATCGTGAACGCGATCGCGTGGGTCTTCCTACTGAGCGGTCGCATCGGCCTCGTCGCACGAGGGATCGCCGCGCTCTTCGGGCAGACGGAGGCGCCGTTCACGATCTACTCGCTTCCCGGGATGATCTGGATCGAGGGGCTGTACCTCTCGCCGCTCGTCTTCCTCCTCATGACCGCGGGGCTGAAGAGCATGGACCCCTCGCTCGAGGAGTCGGCGCTCATGAGCGGCAGCGGGACCCTCGCGACGCTCCGTCGCATCACGCTCCCGCTCATGCTCCCGGCGCTCGCGTCGGTCAGCCTGATCATGGCCGTCCGCGGGCTCGAGTCGTTCGAGGTGCCGCGGATCATCGGGACGCCGGCCGGTATCCCCGTGTTCACTGGCGAGATCTATCGCGCGTTGCAGATCTACCCGCCGAACTACGGGCTCGCGGGCGCGCTCTCCGTGACGCTGTTCGTCGTGAGCGTGCTCGGGATCCTCCTGTATCAGCGTCTGACGCGCCAGGCGGAGCGGTTCGCGACCGTGACCGGGAAGGCGTTCCGCCCGCGGCTCATCGATCTCGGCCGCTGGCGGTACCTCACTGCGGCGCTCCTCGTGGGGTACGTGCTGCTCATCGTCGCGCTGCCGTTCATCGCGCTGCTGTTCGTGTCGCTGCTGCCGTACTTCGCGCCGGACCTCACCCTCCTCGCGAAGGCGTCGCTGGCGAACTACGAGAAGGCGTTCGGGTGGCCCGGCGTGCAGCGCGGCGCCGTGAACAGCCTCGTCCTCGGCACGGTCTCGGCAACGCTCGTGACGCTCCTCACGGCGGTCATCGCGTGGGTCATCACGCGGACGAAGACGCCCGGGCGCGGCGCGCTCGACATCCTCGCGTTCATCCCGATCACGATCCCCGGGCTCGTGCTCGGCGTCGCGATGATCCTCCAGTACCTCTCGCCCGCGTTCCAGGTGATCCCGATCTACGGCACGCTGTGGATCCTCGTCGTCGCCTACCTCATCCGCTACCTGCCGTACGGGATGCGCGCGAACAGCGCGACGCTCCTCCAGCTGCACCGCGAGCTCGAGGAAGCGGGACAGGCGGCGGGCGCGTCGTGGTGGACGACGTTCCGGCGGATCACGCTGCCGCTCCTGCGCCCGGGCCTCGTCGCGGCGTGGCTGTACGTGTTCATCGTGTCGGTCCGCGAGCTGGGCGCCTCGGTCCTGCTCGTGAATCAGAACACGACCGTCCTGGCGGTCACGATCTTCGACCAGTACGAGGTCGGCGCGTTCGGCGGCGTCGCCGCTATCTCGGTCACGCTCATCCTCACGCTCGTCGCCGTCGTGCTCATCGTCCAGCGCGTGTCGTCGCGCTTCGGCGTGCAGGAGTGATGCTTCGCATGCACACCCGTCGCTCGCGCGCCGGCGCCAGCAAGCTGCCGCCGATCTCGCTCGCTAGGTCGTAGGAGGGACACATGCTCGTCGTCGAGGAGCTCCGGAAGACGTACGACGGCGGCCGCAGGAGCGTGAAGGCCGTCCAGAACATCTCGTTCCAGGTGGAGGACGGCCGCTTCTACACGCTGCTGGGACCATCCGGCTGCGGGAAGACCACGACGCTGCGATGCATCGCGGGCCTCGAGCGCCCCGAGGGCGGCGCGATCCGCCTCGACGACCGCGTCTTCTCCTCGAACGGCCACTTCGTGCCGCCGCACAAGCGTGACATCGGCATGGTGTTCCAGTCGTACGCGATCTGGCCGCACCTTTCGGTCTTCCAGAACGTCGCGTTCCCGCTCGAGGTGGCGAGGCCGAGGCCCTCGAAGACCGAGGTCCGCAAGACCGTCGAGGACGCGCTCGCGCTCGTCGGACTCGATGGGCTCGAGGACCGCCCCGCCCCGCAGCTGTCCGGCGGGCAGCAGCAGCGCCTCGCGCTCGCGCGCGCGCTCGTGCGTCGGCCGCGCCTGCTCCTTCTCGATGAGCCGCTCTCGAACCTCGACGCGAAGCTCCGCGAGCGGATGCGCATCGAGCTGCGCGAGCTGCAGCGGCGGCTCGGGATCACGACCGTGTACGTGACGCACGACCAGGCCGAAGCGCTCTTCCTGTCCCACCGCATCGCCGTCATGCAGGACGGCGCGATCGTGCAGGAGGGGACGCCGCGCGAGATCTACCGTGCGCCGGCGTCGGGCTTCGCCGCGGACTTCGTCGGTACGGCGACGTTCCTCGCCGGGGAGATGACGGACGGCGGGATCCGCGCGCTCGGCGGCACGGTGCGCTGCTCGACCGAGGGCGGCCTGACGATCGGCGACAAGGCGCTCCTCGTGCTGCGGCCGGAGAACGTCGTCGTGCGCGCGACGCCGGCGCACGTGCCGAACGAGTTCCAGGGCAGGCTCGAGATCGCCGCGTTCCTCGGCGACCACCTCGACTGCATCGTCTCGGTCGCCGACACGCTCGTCCGCGCGCGCGCGCATCCCTCGACGCGGCTGGTGCGGGGTCAGGACGTCTGGGTGGAGTTCCCCTTGGACCACTGCGTCGCGATGCGCGATGACGGCTGGCGCCCGCGTGCGCTGCAGCGCGACTTCCGCGAAGACGACGAATAGGGGAGCGGCCATGACCGACGTTCTCTCCCGCCCCGCGTCCTCGCCCGTCCTCGTGCCGGGCTCGTACGGACAGCAGCGCTATGGGTCCGACGTCATCGTCGACCTCCTCCGGGGCTTCAAGATCCCATATGCGGCCCTCAATCCGGGTGCGACGTACCGCGGCCTGCACGACTCGATCGTCAACTACGGCGGCGACAAGCCCGGGATGATCCTCTGCACGCACGAGGAGATCGCCGTCTCGATCGCCCACGGCTACGCGAAGGTGACCGGCAAGCCGATGGCGGCGATCGTGCACGACGTCGTCGGCCTGCTCCACGCGGCGATGACGATCTACTACGCGTACGTCGACCGCGTGCCGCTCATCCTCATCGGCGCGACGGGGCCGCTCGACCGGAGCAAGCGGCGCCCGCACATCGACTGGATCCACAGCGCGCTCGTGCAGGGGAACGCGGTCCGCGACTACGTGAAGTGGGACGACCAGCCCGCGACGATCGGCGACTTCCCCGCTTCGTTCGCGCGCGCCTACCGCATCGCCACGACGGAGCCCGCCGGCCCCGTCTACCTCTGCTACGACGCGGGGCTGCAGGAGGACGAGCTCGCGGCGCCGATCGACGTCGCGCCATTCGTCTCGGGTGCGCTCCCGACGCCCGCGCAGGCCGACCCGCGCGCGCTCGAGCGCGCCGCGGAGATCCTCGCCGCGGCGAAGCGGCCCGTCATCGCGACCGAGTTCACCGCTCGGCACCCCTCGGCCTTCTACGACCTCGTCGCGCTCGCGGAGCTCCTCGGCGCGGCGGTGATCGACGCGGGCGGCCGGCTGAACTTCCCGAGCCGGCATCCGCTCAACGTCACGGGCGGCGACCCGCTCGCGGAGGCGGACGCCGTGCTCGCGGTCGACGTCGGCGACCTCTATCGGGTCCTGAACGAGCTCGACCGCGACAGCCGCGACCGCCGCAAGCGCCTGCGCATCCCGCCGGGTTGCACGGTCATCGACCTCGGCCTCTCGGAGCTGCGCACGGCGAAGTGGGCGGAGGATCTCGGACAGCTGCAGCCGGTGGATCTCTCCATCGTCGCCGACACGCAGGTCGCTATGCCCGCGCTGAACGCGCTCGTCCGGGAGCGCGTGCGCTCGGACGATCCGGCGCGCGCGGCGCGGCGCGAGCGCGTCGCCGCCATGCACGGCGAGATCCACGCGCGCTGGGCCGAGGAGGCGCGGCGCGGCTGGGACGACGCGCCGATGACGCCGGCGCGCTTGGCCAGCGAGATCTGGGACGTCATCAAGGACGAGGACTGGGTGCTCACCGCGAACACGGCGGAGGACTGGGCGCTGCGCCTGTGGGACATGGACTCGCCCGCGCGCCATCCCGGCCGGAGCTTCGGAACGGCGACGCAGGTCGGCACCTCGCTCGGCGTCGCGCTCGCGTACCGCGGCACCGGGAAGCTCGTCGTCGACATCCAGCCCGACGGCGACCTCCTCTACGACCCGGGCGCGCTGTGGACCGCCGCGCACGACCGCCTGCCGATGCTCGTCGTCATGTACAACAACCGCGCGTACTACAACGACTGGGAGCACCAGATCCGCGTCGCGCGCCACCGCGGCACGCCCGAGGCGAACGCCTTCCTCGGGATGGACATCAGCGATCCGGCCCCTGACTTCGCGATGCTCGCGCGGTCCTTCGGGTGGCACGCCGAGGGGCCTATCGAGCACCCGCGCGGCGTGCGCCCCGCGCTCGAGCGCGCGCTGCGCGTCGTGAAGGACGGCCGGCCCGCCCTCGTCGACACCGTCGTGCGCAGGCGACCCCTCACGCGCTATCGCTGATCAGCGGAGGAGACCGATGAAGATCCGTATGCCGCGTCGTCCGATCGAGTGGCCGAATGGCGCGCGCGTCGCGATCCTGCCGTGCGTCGTCCTCGAGACCTGGCCGGAGGAGCTCGGGAAGCCCGGCTCGGCGCAGGAGTCGTTCCGGCACAACGTCCCGAGTGGCTCGCTCTTCACGACGGACATCGCGGTCATCACCGACCGCATGTACGGCGAGCGCTGCGGCGCGTACCGGATCCTCGACGTGCTCGACGAGTTCGGGATCAAGACGACGTGGTTCCTGAACGGCGCGGGCGTCGAGGCGTTCCCGGACCTCGCGAAGGAGATCCTCGCCGCCGGCCACGAGCTCGCGTCCGAGAACTGGCGGCACGACTACGCCTGGCGCCAGACGGACGACGTCCAGAAGGCCGAGCTCGAGCGGACGGTCGCGGCGTTCGAGCGCCACGCCGGCGTGCGGCCCGTCGGATACATCTCGCCGGGCGAGCGTCCGAACCACTCCACCCTCCCGCTCGTCGCGGAGCTCGGCTACCGCTACTACATGGGCTTCACGCACGAGGACCTGCCGGTGACGATCCGCACCGAGAAGGGCGACGTCGTCGCGATGAGCTACGGCACGTGGCTCACGGACCACCAGCTCGCGCGCTCCGTGCGGAAGGACCCGCGCTCGCTCCTTCAGTGGTGGAAGGACCAGCTCGACCAGCTCTACGACGAGGCCGAGGGCGGCCGGCCCGGGATGATGACGATGGGGTTGCACCCCTTCAACATCGGCCGGCCGTTCCGCGCGCGCGTGCTGCGCGAGTTCTTCGCGTACGCGACGAAGAAGCCGGGCGTATGGTCCCCTCGCTGCATCGAGGTCGCCGACCACTACCTCGCGCACTACCGCGACGCCTATGTCGAGCGGTGGCCGGACTTCTACGGAACGGGCAAGCCGCGCCCGAAGGAGATGGTGCCCGCATGAGGGTGTACCGATGAGCGAGCTGCCGACGATCCCGGATCCCGTCGCCGTCACGCTCGACCCCGCCGCGACGGCCGTGCTCGTCCTCGACCTCACCGACCAGTCGGCGCAGACGCCATCGGTGCGCGACACGATCCCGGCGGTGAAGAAGCTGCTCGAGCGCGCGAGAGCGGCCGGCGCGCGGATCGTCTTCACGCTCGGACGCGCCGCCGAGCAGAGGATCCTCGCGGAGCTCGAGCCGCGCGCCGACGATCCCGTCGCGCGCTCGAGCGCGTACAAGTTCCACGGCACCGACCTCGAGGCGCGGCTCGAGGGGATGCGCTACGCGATCTGCGTCGGCACCGCCGCGAACGGCGCCGTCGTCTACACGGCGTTCGGCTGCTGCCAACGGGGGATCACGGTCGCCGTCCCCGAGGACGCGATCTCCTCGCGCGACCCGTTCTCGACGTGGGTCGCGCGCTACCAGCTCCTCGACCAGCCCGGGTTCCAGAACAAGCAGAACGAGCCGCTGAAGGCGAAGTGCGCGACGCTCACGCGCACCGACCTCATCACCTTCGGCAAGGGGGTGTAGCCCGCGGACGCGCGGCCGCTCCTCGAGCGGCTCTGGCTCATCCGCGCGTTCGAGGAGACCGTCTCCGAGCTCGTCTGGTCCGGGGAGGTCCCCGGGATCATCCACCTCTCCGTCGGGCAGGAGGCCTCGGCCGTCGGCGTGTGCGACGTCCTCATCGCCGACGACCGCGTGTACACCGGCCACCGCGCCCACGGCCATGTCCTCGCGCGCGGCGCCGACCCGGGCCGAGTGCTCGCCGAGCTCATGGGGAAGGCGGCGGGCCTCTGCAAGGGGAAGGGCGGGTCGATGCACCTCGTCGATGCCGCGCACGGGACGCTCGGCGCGACGGGTGTCGTCGGCGGGACGATCCCGCTCGCGCTCGGCACGGCGCTCGCGCTGCGCGAGCGCGGCAGCGGGATCGCCGTCGTGTTCTTCGGCGACGGCGCGGTGCAGACGGGTTCGTTCCACGAGTCGCTGAACCTCGCCGCGCTCTGGCGGCTTCCGGTCCTGCTGGTGTGCGAGAACAACGGCTACGCCGAGTTCACGCCGCGGTCGGCGCACACGCCGGTCGAGCGCGTGACCCGGCACGCCGAGACGTATGGGGTCCCGTCCGCGACCGTCGACGGGAACGACCTCGTCCCGATCCGCGGGGTCGCCGCGGCGCTCGTCGCGGGGATCCGCGCGGGGACCGGTCCGGCGCTCCTCGAATGCCTGACGTACCGGATGCGCGGCCACTACGAGGGCGACCCCGCGAAGTACCGAGCCGCGGCCGAGGTCGCGGAGTGGAAAGCGAAGGATCCCGTCGCGCGGTTCGCGCGGACCGCGGTCGAGCGCGGATGGCTGAGCGAGGCCGACGCGCGCGCGGCCGAGCCGGCCGCGCGGGAACGCGTCGCCGCCGCGCTCGCGTTCGCCCGTGGGAGCGTCTTCCCCGACGCGGCCGAGCTCACGACGGACGTCGATGGCTGAGCTCACCTACCGCGGCGCGCTGAACGAGGCGCTGGCGATGGAGATGCGCCGCGACACGCGCGTGCACGTGCTCGGCGAGGACGTCGCCGAGGGCGGACCGTTCGCGGTGACGCGAGACCTCGCCGAGGAGTTCGCCGGGCGCGTCCACGACACGCCGATCTCGGAGGGGACGGTCATGGGCGTCGCGGTGGGGATGGCGCTCGCGGGGCTGCGCCCTGTCGTCGAGATCATGTACATGGACTTCCTCGCGCTCGCGCTCGACCAGCTCGTGAACCAGGCCGCGAAGGCGCGCTACATGTCGGGCGGCCAGCTGAGCTGTCCGCTCGTCGTCCGCACCGCCGCCGGCGCGGGAACGCGCTCGGGCGCGCAGCACTCGCAGAGCCTCGAGGCCTGGCTCATCCATGTGCCGGGGCTCTGGGTCGCGATGCCCGCGACGGCCGCGGACGCGGCGGGCCTGCTCATGTCAGCGATCCGCGCGGACGATCCGGTCGTCGTCGTCGAGAACAAGACCCTCTACTTCCGCAAGGAGCAAGGCGCCGCACTCGAGCCCGTGCCACTCGGGCGTGCCGCGGTGCGGCGTCCCGGGCGCGACGCGACGATCGTCGCGACCTCGCGCGCCGTCGGCGAGGCGCTCGTCGCGGCGGCCGCGCTCACGCGCGACGGCATCGAGGTCGAGGTGATCGATCCGCGCACGCTGCAGCCCCTCGACCTCGACGCGATCGTCGCCTCCGTCCGTCGCACCCGCCGCTGCCTCGTCGCGCACGAGGCGCCGCGGCAGGGCGGCTTCGGCGCGGAGGTCGCGGCGCTCGTGCAGGAGCACGCCATCGACTTCCTGGACGCGCCCGTGGCGCGGATCGGCGGCCCGCACGCGCCGGTGCCGATGAGTCCCGCGCTCGAGGACGCGTACCTCGTGAGCGCGACCGCGATCGAGCGCGCGGCGCGTGACCTCCTCCGCTACCCCTAGGGGAGCGGCATCCAGCGCGGCACGCGCCGCAGGTACTCGCGGTACTCGTCGCCGAAGAGACGCTCGAGCCGCTCCTCGTCGATGTGCACGCGCTCGCTGAGGCGCCAGCTCTGCCACGCGAACCCCCCGACGGCGACCGGCGACCCCGTCGCGAGCGCCAGGCCAGCGAGGAAGAGCAGGTGGCCGAAGTACATCGGGTTGCGCGAGACGGCGTACGGCCCGCTCGTGAGCAGGCGGACCGGCGGGCGCGCGAACCCAGGGGTACCCGCGCCCTCGATCTCGCGGTACCTTCCGGCACCGCGATAGAGCGCGTATCCGACCGCGCACAGCGCGAGCCATCCGACCCGCGGCCGCGGTCTCCGCGAGAAGAGCAGCTCGCCGGCGAGCGTGAGGAGCGGGATGAGCACGAACGTCTGGCGCGGCGAGGAGGTCGCGAACGTCGAGAGGTCTTTCATCGCTGCGCGATCCCGAGGATCGCACGGACAGCGCCCACGAGGCGGTCGACCCGAGGCGTGATCGCGTCCTCCAGCGGCGCGCTGTACGGCACGGGGACCGGGACGACGCCGACGCGCCGCACCGGCGCCTTCAGTGCGTCGAACGCGTCGTCCGCGACGATCGCGGCGAGCCCCGCGGCGACCCCCGCCGGATCCGGGCTCTCGTCGCTCACGACGACGCGGCCCGTCTTGCGCGTGGAACGAAGCATGGTCGCGCGGTCGAGGGGCTGCAGCGTCCGGAGGTTCACGACCTCGACCGAGATCCCGTCGTCGCGCAGGAGCACGTCGGCGGCCTCGAGCGCGCGGACGACCTGGATCGACGTCGCGAGGATCGTCACGTCGTGGCCCTCGCGCTCGACCTTCGCCTCGCCGAAAGGGATCTCGTACGCCTCCTCGGGCACGGCGCCGAAGCCTTCCATGAGGCGCCCGTGCTCGAGGAACACCGTCGGGCCGCTGCTGCGGAGCGCGGCCATGCGGAGCAGGCCTTTCACGTCGGCAGGTGTCGCCGGCATCGCGACCTGCAGCCCCGGCGTCGACCAGTACCAGCTCTGCGGGCTGCCGGAGTGCTGCGGGCCGCCCGATCCGCGCAGGCCGTACAGCATGTGGAAGACGACAGGCGCGCTCACCTGCCCGTTCGACAGCGAATGGACGATCGCGGCCTCGTTCGCGATCTGCGGGATGGCCTCGTACGAGAACGTCGCCGTGCTCATCTCGACGATGGGACGCAGCCCCGACATCGCGGCACCGATCGCGATGCCGCAGTACGCGAGCTCCGAGATCGGTGGCCACACGATGCGGTCGGCGTAGCGCTCGAGGATCGGGTCCATGACGCGCGCGCTCGGGGTGAAGCCCGTGAAGCGCGCGCCGACGAGGACGGCGCGCTCCTCCTCGGCCATGATCGAGTCGACGGCCTCCGCGAGGGCCTGCGCGTAGCTGACGACGCGCTCAGGCATACGCGTGGGCCGTCGCGGTCGCGGGATCGGGCAAGGGGCTGCGCATGGCGCGCTCCGCGGCGCGCGCCATCTCGTCGCGCACCTCGGCATCGAGCGCGGCCAGCGCCTCGCGGTCGATCGCGCCGCGCTGGAGCAGCCCGCGCGCGCGCAGGATCACCGGGTCGCTGCGGTCGTGCCATGCGCGCACCGCTTCCGGTGCCGCGTCGACGTCCCACGCCCACGCGATGTCGGTATCACCGCCGACGAGCTTCGGGATCGATCCGTAGCTGCCCGGCCAGCGGGTCGTGCGCGACTCGACGAAGAACGGCCCCTCACCCTCGCGGGTCCGCTCGATGAGCGGGGCGACGGCCGCGCGGACGTCCTCCACGCGAGTCCCGTCCACGCGCGTCGTCTCGATCCCGAACGCGCGGGGCACGTCCGAGAGGGCGATCGCGGCATGGGTCGACGTCGGCGAGCCGCGTCCGGGCCGCTCCTCCGGCGTCACGCTGTTGTTCTCCATGTAGAAGAGGAGCGGGAGGCGCCAGAGCTGCGCGACGTTCAGCGTCTCGGCGAAGGCGCCCTCCTCCATGACGCCGTCGCCGAAGAACGCGACCGTGGCGCGTCCGCTGCGCGCGCGCTTCGCGGCCCACGCCGCCCCGGCCGCGATCGGGAGCGCGCCGCCGACGATCGCGGAGGTGTGCGGGATGCCGATCTCCGGCGCGGCGACGTGGAACGTGCCCCCGCGACCGCCGAGGTACCCGTCGGCGCGCCCGATGATCTCGGCGAGGATCCGGAACGGATCGCCGCCCTTCGCGAGCACGTGCGCGTGGTTGCGGTGCGTCGTGAAGATGAGATCCCCGCGCGTGAGCGTCGAGCACACGCCCGCGCCCGCCGCCTCCTGCCCGATATACACGTGGAAGTGCGCGCGGAGCTGGCGATGGTCGGCGGCCAGGTGGATGACCTGCTCCTCGAGCCGGCGCATCCGCAGCATCTCGCGAAGGAGCGCGACGGCGACGTCGGATCTGGCCATGGTCGCCGTGATCCTAGCCATCACACGATCGGGCGCGCCGTTCTGCGGACCGTACGCAGGAACAGACGTTCACTACACTGCGGCCGAGACCCCGCGGACGCGGCGCACGTGCGCGCGTCGGTCTCGCCGGAGCAGAGGAGACGAGCGATGGCGCCATTCACCGACCGGATCGAGCCCAAGGACGTCAGGAAGATGCCGACGGAGTACCGGGAGCTCCTCACGCGGCTGCTCGCGATCCAGGCGGACTGCGAGATCGGCGGGCCGCACATCTACGTCGACCACTGGACGCTGCGCGCGCCGACCGTCGACGACCAATGGCGCGTCGCGCGCATCGCCGCGGAGGAGATCGACCACTGCCGCAAGTTCCTGCGGCTCCTCGGCCTCCTCGGGATCGACCGCTCCGACATCCTCACCCGCCCGCGGTCGAAGCGCGAGGTCGACGCGTTCAAAGAGGACATGCCCGAGTGGGCCGACTTCGCGGCGTTCGGGATGCTCATCGACAAGGTCGGCCAATACCAGCTCGACGAGATGATCGGTTCGTCGTACCTCCCGATCGACGACCACCTCGATACGATCCTGCGCGAGGAGAGGGGCCACATCTCGTACGGGACGCAGCAGCTCGAGAAGCTCGTCCAGAGCGGCGACGAGGGGAAGGCGGCGGCGCAGAAGGCCGTCTCGCGTTGGTATGTGGTCGGACTAGACATGTTCGGGAACTCGGGATCTGCGCGAACAGAGCGCTATATCGAGTGGGGATTGAAGCGTCGTACGAATGAGGAGGCGCGGCGGCAATACATGGCGGAGGTCGAACCTCAGATCACCGCCCTGGGCTTGCGCGTGCCCGACCGCCTCGGGGGCCGCAGGTACCTGTAGCCGCTCATTCCGGCTGCGCCCTCGCGGCCGCGACGGTCTCGTCGAGCGCCAGACGGCGCGCCAGTGCGCCTTCGAGCGGCACGGTCACCTCCGGTGAGAGTGCGCCCATCCCGCGGCCCTGAGGAGTAGGCACGGTCGGCGGCGGTCAGCCCGGAGGCCGGAACTCTGGCGTGGCGAGATCGATCCGAGGCGCGAGGCCGCGCCAGTACGTCCGCTCGCCGGTCATCGCCTGCACGTGGCCGTCCCACTCGAAGTTGAACGCCTCGAGACCGAGCTTCACCGCGGCTCGGACCTTCGCCTGCTTCGCGGCGTCGCACACGAAGCGGCGGATCGCCTCGATCTGGCGTTCGCCGTGTCCGGTGTCCTGCTCGGCGTGCAGCTCGTAGGTCGCCGCGGCGCGGGCGCTGAAGCCGTAGTGCTTCGTCATCGCCTCGAACATGCCGGCCGCCGCGCCCTCGGGCCCGCCGTGCATCGCCTCGACGAACGAGAGCATCGCGATGCCCTCGAGCGCGCTGCGCCGCTGGCAGCAGCCGACGATCATCTCGATCGCCGCGGCCGTGCCCGGCGCGGGCTCGGCGGTGTCGGCCTCCTGGCGGGTAAGCCCCGCCTCCTCGAGGAACTGGAGCATCACGTCGACGTGCGTCCTCTCGCCGCCGAGCTCCTCCATGAAGTTCTCCATGACGACGGGCATGAGCTCGTAGTCCTTCTCGGCGACGACGTTCGTGACGATGTAGCCGAAGAACACCGGGTTCATGCGCACGCGCAGGTAGTGCTGCATCTCCGCGCGAACGATCTGCTCGCGCGTCCAGACATGGTCGCGCATGCCCTTGAACCAGGGATGCTCCTTCATCTCGAGCGCGTGGGCGTAGCCCCACAGCTCCGCGATGAACGCGTCGGGATCCTCCCCGACGGCGGCGCGCTCCGTCGTCACACCGGCCATGTCTTGGGCAGCTCCTTCCGCAGAGCCTCGTACTCGGGGTCGCCGGCGTGCTCCTTCCTGATGCGCGCGAGGGCGCGCACGAGCTCCTGTCGCGAGATGTCCACCGCGCTGGAGACCATGCCCGTGGTCTCCTCGAAGGTCGCCCTTCAGTTGCGGCGTCAGCCGCGCATGCGCTCGAGGATGTACCGGTCGCGCTCGGGGAGGCTCATGCCTCCGACGGTACTCCCGTCACTCCGCCGGGTGAGCGTCGACCGCTTCGACGCGCGGGAAGGGAGTGCCGTCATCGCTCACGAGGAGCGTGAAGCGCGCCAGGACGCGCCAGCGCTCGCGGCCGCGCGCGACGCGCAGGATGAGGAAGCAGTTCTCGACCGCGTCGCCGGGCGCGGCGTCGACGCGCGCGGGCATCTCGAGCGCCGCCCAGCCGTGCGCGGGCACGCGCAGCGAGCGGCGCAGGCGCGAGCTGCGGAACCGGCCGTGCGGGTGCCACGCCTCGACGACCGTGAAGGGCGCGCTCCCCCGGTCCTCGATGCGCCATGTGACGAGCCACGCGCTCGCCGAGCGCCGCCGGAGCGCGAGGAGCGACACACGCGCGCGCGGCGGCGTCATCCGTGGAGCGCCCGGTACACCTTCTCGGCGGTGAGCGGGAGCGAGGTGACACGCACGCCGACCGCGTCGTGGATCGCGTTCGCGAGCGCGGGTCCGACCGACGGGTTCCCGAGCTCGCCGACGGACTTCGCGCCGAACGGACCCGAGCCCTTCCCCTCGGTGAGGACGACGAGCCGCAGCGGCGGCACGTCGGCGATCGTCGGGATCTTGTAGCCGGCGAGGCCGGGGTCGACGACGCGCCCGTCCTCCATGCGCACCTCTTCCATCGTCGACTGCCCGAGCCCGAAGACGAACGCGCCCTCGAGCTGCCCGCGCAGGGCGACGGGGTTGATGACCGTGCCGACGTCGGCGACGAGCGTCACGTCGACGATCCGCACCTGCCCGGTCTCGCGGTCGACCGCGACCTCGATCGCGTACGCGCACACGCCGTGGCCCTCGCCCTTCGAGCGGCCCTCGCCGGTCACGCGCAGCCGCTCCGGATCGGCCTCGCGCCCGATCCGCGCGAGCGCGGACTCGTTCCAGCCGGGAGCGACCTCGTCGAGCCGCACGCGCAGCCTCCGTGCCGCGTCGAGCGCGGCGCTGCCGTGCACCGGCGTCACGCGGCTCCCGCCGACGCCGGGATCGTCGGGCGCGCCGGCCGTCGTCGGCCGCACGACGCGGACGCGCTCCGGCGCGACGCCGAGCTCCGCGGCGACGACGCGCGCGATCATCGTCTGCGCGCCGCCGCCCTGGTCCGACACGGGGCTCGTCACCTCGACGGTCCCGTCGCGCGCGATCGCCGCGGCGACTTTCGCCTCGCCGCGCCCGACGTGCCGGACGCCGATCGCCATTCCGCGTCCCCGGCCCGGCGGCGGCGGCGTCCCCCACTTCGACTCGGCGCGCAGCCGCTCGATGACGGGCACGGCCTGCGACGCGCGCACGGTCTCGCCCTCGACGTCGACGTCGCCGGCGCGCACCGCGTTGCGCAGCCGGAACGCGAGCGGGTCCATCCCGAGCTCGCGGGCGATGAGATCGACGTGCGACTCGCAGGCGAACGCGTTCTGCGGCTGGCCAGGCGCCCGAACGTGCCCCGCGGGGACCGTGTTCGTGTACACGCTGACGGCCTCGACCCGCGCCGCTGGCACGGCGTAGCCGGCGAGGGTGAAGATCGCGTCGCCGGGCAGCAGGTACAGCGACGGCTTCGACGCCGCGTATGCGCCCCCGTTCAGCAGCACGCGCGCCTCGTGCGCGACGATCCGTCCATCCCGATCGACGCCCGTGCGCAGGCGGATGCGCGACGCGTGGCGCACGCTCGTCGCCTGGATCTCGTCGGCGTAGCGCGTCACGGCCTTCACGGGGCGGCCCGTCGCGCGCGCGAGGTACGCGAGGGCGAACTCGTCGATCGAGAGGCCCTTCCCGCCGAAGTCGCCGCCGATGTACCCCGCGTCGACGACGATCCGCTCCTTGGGGAGGCGCAGCGACGCGGCCATCTGGTCGCGCAGCGCGAAGGGCGCCTTGTTCGTCGTGATGACGTGGAGGACGTCGCCTTCCAGCCAGACGAGGCTCGCGCGCGGCTCGATCGGAGACTGGCTGAGGATCGGCGTCTCGAGCTCGTGCTCGAAGATCCGCGCCGCCGCGCGGAACGCCGCGTCGACCTCCCCGTGCTCGTGGACGCGGCGGCCCTGCATGTTCGGGTGCGACACGTCGGGCCGCCCGCCGCTCAGGAAGAGCTGCTCGCTCGTGTCCTCGTGGAGGACGGGCGCGCCGTCGGCGAGCGCATCCTCGGGAGTGAAGACCGCGGGGAGCTCGTCGTAGTCGACGTCGATCGCCGCCGCGGCGGCCTCGGCCTGCGCGCGCGTGTCCGCGGCGACGGCCGCGACGCGGTCGCCGATGAAGCGCACGCGGTCCCACGCGAGCACCGGCCAGTCCTGCAGCCGGCGGCCGATCATCGACGGCCGCACGTCGGCGCCGGTGAGGACCGCGCGCACGCCCGGCATCGCGCGCGCGCGGGCCACGTCGACGGCGCGGACGCGCGCGTGCGGGACGGGGCTGGGCGCGAACGCCGCCCAGAGCATCCCCGGCAGGGCGTGGTCCGCGGCGTAGCGCGCGCGGCCCGTCACCTTCTCGCGTCCCTCGATCCGCTCCTCCGGCGTCTCGAGGACACGCGGGGCGTCGGCGACGGGTGACCTCACGCCGTCGCCTCCCGCCCCAGGCACGCGAGCATCTCGCCCACGACCTGGTCCGCCTTGCGGCGCATCACCGACTGGCCGAGCTCGCCGATGCGCCCGAGGACCTGCGCGTCGGTCGCGACGCGCACCTCCGTCTCGTGATCGCCCTTCCCATCGACGCTCAGCACGACCCGCGCCTCGACGGCGCCCCCGAGACGCGCGTCCTTCGCCGTCAGCGTGAAGGCCGCGGTCCCCGCGGCGTCGTCGCGCGCGGCGACGACGACGTCGCCGGTGAGCGCGAGCCGTACCGGCCCGAGCGACACGGTCATCGTCCCGCGATAGCGGTCGGGAGCGACCGCCTCGAGCGGCCCGAGCCCGCCGACGCACCTCGCGGCGCGCGGGATGTCCATGACGACGGCCCACACGCGCTCGCGCGGCGCGGCGATCGTCGCCGCGTGCTCGAGCTTCACGCCGCCAGCACGCGCCGCAGCGCGCGCTCGGTCCAGACCGCCGCCATCCCCCGCTTGTACGACGCGCTCCCGCGCAGGTCGTCGATGGGGTCGACGGCATCTCGCGCGAGCGCGGCGGCCTCGCCCAGGCGTGCCTCCGACGGCGTCTCGCCGCGGAGCGCGTCCTCGACGGCGCGCGCGCGGATCGGCGTCGAGCCGCACGCGCCGATGACGACGCGGACGTCGGCGCAGCGCCCCTCGGCGTCGAGCGCGGCCATCGCCGCGACGGACACCGTCGCGTAGTCGTCCTCGGTGCGGGGCAGGAACTTCACGTACGCCGCGCGCGCTCCGGCTGGCATCGGCGGCACGCGCACCTCCCGCAGGACCTCGTCGCGCGCGATGCGCGTCTCGAACACGTCGACGAACAGGTGCTCGAGCGGCAGCGACCGCTCGCCGCGCGCGCCCTCGAGGATCGCGGTCGTGCCGAGCGCGATGAGCATCGGCGGAGGATCCTGCGCGGGATCGGCGTGCGCGAGGTTGCCGCCGACGGTCGCCTGCGCGCGGATCCGCGGCGTCGCCACGGCGGCGAACGCGTCGGTGAGCGCGTCGCAGTGGGCGCGCACCGCCGCCGACCGCTCCGCCTCGCGGATCGTCGCCAGCGCACCGATGCGGAGGGCCCCGTCGGGGAGCGCCTCGACGCCCGACATCGGCGCGATCCCCGCGAGCGAGACGAGCCGCGCCGGGCGGAGCAGACCCTGCTTCATGAGGAGCACGAGCGCGGTGCCGCCGGCGACGGCGTGCGCGTCCTCGACGGCGAGGAGCTCGACCGCCTCGGCGATCGATCCCGCGTGGCGCAGCTCGAACGGCGCCATCATGGGGTCCCCCGCGAGCCCCGATGGGGCGAGTGGGGTGTGGTCACTTCGCCGCCGCGCGGATCGCGCGGACGATCCCGTAGTAGCCGGTGCAGCGGCACAGGTTCCCCTTCATGTGCTCGCGGATGCGCTCCTCGCTCGGATGCGGGTCCTCCGCGAGGAGTGCCGCCGCGGCCACGATCTGCCCGGGCGTGCAGATCCCGCACTGGAAGCCGCCCTCGTGGATGAACGCGTCGCGCAGCCGCTCGACGTGGTCGCCCTGCGCGCCCTCGATCGTCGTGACGCGGCGCCCCTCGACCTGCGACACGAAGAGGAGGCACGCCGTCATCGGCACGCCGTCGACGAGGACGGTGCACGCACCGCACACGCCGACGCCGCATCCGAGCTTCGTGCCGGTGAGGCCGAGCTCGTCGCGCAGGTGGTCGACGAGGAGGCGCTCGGCGGGCACGACGTCGCGGCGCGGGGATCCGTTCAGCTCGAAGCGGACCTCTATTCCTCCCGGGGGGACCCGGACATCGGCCACGCGCGGACAGTACCCGCGCTAGGGCTGGAGGGGCGTCCCCCCGACGCTCGCGCCGCCGGCGTCGTCGATGACCCAGCGGACGGAGCGCGAGCACGGGCAGGCACCGCCGACGCGCGCGAGCCGCGGGCTCGACCTGATCGCGTCCTTCAGCAGCATCTGGCCGCTGTGCACCTTGCGCAGCGTGTCGGCCCAGTGGCGCACGTCGATCGACGCGCGGTAGGCCTCCGGCAGGTGCGCCGCGACGTGCGCGATGTACGCGTTCGCGTCGGGGAGCTCCTCGCCGTCGAAGCCCCACAGCGCGTATGCGCCCTCGCCGCGACGGCGGAAGAACCGGCGGTCGGGCAGGCGCAGGAGGTCGTCGATCTCGATGCCGTCGGCGCTCGCGCGCTCGCGCTTCACGCGGCGATACAGCGCGCCGGCGTCCTCGCGCGAGAGGTCGGGGCGCTTCGCGCGAACGTAGCGCTCGTTCAGGTCGTCGAGCATCTGCGTGACCTCGGCGATGTACGCGTTCTGCGCCTGGCGGTTCGTCATGTCCTTGAGGCCGAGCCGCACCGAGTCCTCGCCGCCGTGCGAGTCGGGGCGGTCGTCGCCGAACATCTCGAGCCCGCGCGCGAACCACTTCGTACACGCCTTCTGGATCGCGTCCATGCCGACGAGGCCCTCGCCCTTCGCCGCCGCCTCGACCATCCGCCGCAGCGGCACGACGCCCGCGGCGAGGTGGAAGGCCTCCTCCTTCAGCATCGGCGGCATGCTCTCCGCGTACGGCTTGTACGTGGAGACCTTCTGCATCATCAGCTGGTACTTGCCGACCCGGTCGATGAACGCCGCGAAGACGATGTTGTCGAGGAAGCTGTCGAACTCGAGGTTGAACGCGGCGAGGACGTGCGATCCGGTCTTCATCGAGAGGATGTCCTCGACCATGTCGGCCGGCTTCGCGTCCGTCACGGGCGACCAGTCGGCGCTCACCAGGAGGTGGATCATCTGGTAGCCGTGGCGGAGCTCCTCCGCCATGACGCGCAGCACCCACGCCTGGTCCTGCGGATCGTTCGCGCGCTCGAGCGTGCCCGTGTGCTGCTGGATCGAGCCGAATTCGGTCGACGCCTGCGCCCGGACCTGCCCGAGGAGGATGTGCGCCGCCTCGGGATCGAGCTCCGCGGGCTCGAGCGCTTTCGGGCGGCCCGCTCGCTCGCCCACCTCGACGACGTCCGAGACGTTCTCGCCCAGCTTGGCGCACAGGCAGAACGGCTCGTCGCGCGGGAAGAAGCGATCCCATTCCTGCGCGAGCTTGGGAAAGTCCGGGAAGTTGTGCCGCTGCCAGTGGACGACGGCCTCGTGGTACTCGCGCGGCAGCTCGCTGCGTCGCTCGCTCGTCATCCGCCGTTCATCCCCCTGCGCCGAAAGTGTGGTCCGCGCCGTCCGCCGTCGCAAGAGCCGTACTGTCGACAGCACGCGGTAGACTCCTCGTGCACGCGCGTGGGGAGGAGGTTCGGCGTGGCGGCGACCCTGCTCGAAGCGCCTCGTACGACCAGCAGCACGGCGCGCAGCGACCGCTTCCGGCTCGTGCCGGCCGTCGACAAGGCGGCGCGCCTGCTCCTCGAGCTCGACCCGATGCGGCCCCGCGGCATCTCGGACCTCGCGCGCCGCATCGAGGCGTCGAAGGGCACCGTCCGCGACATCCTCATGACGCTCGCCGCGCACGGCTTCGTCACGCGCGACGCCGACGGCCGATTCCGCGCCGCGTGGCCGCGCGTCGCGCCGGAGGCCGCGCGGCGCCACCTCGACCTGCTCATGCGGCAGACCGGGCACACGGCGATCTTCGGCGTGCTGCGCGGGTCCAAGATGGAGATCGTGATGACGAGCGAGCCGCCGACCGAGCTGCACATGGCCGCGCCGATCGGGCTGCGCGTGCCGCTGCGCGCGGGAGCGCACCGGCGCGTGCTCGTCGAGGGCGCGGAGGTCGCGCATGACGACGAGGAGTACCTCGCGGGCGTGCGCGCCGCGGCCGCGCCGGTGAAGGACCCCGCGGGCCGCCCGATCGGCGCGGTGCTCGCCGTCGGGTTCAAGGACCAGATCGACGCGCGCGAGATGCGCCGCATGGGCGGGCTCTGCGTGGCCGCCGCCGACGCGATCAGCGAGGCCGTCGCGGCGAGGGCGCTCGCATGACGAAGAGCCTCCTCACGCTGCGCGTGAATGGCGAGTCGCACACCGTCGCGGCGGAGCCGCACCACACGCTCCTCGAGGTCCTGCGCGAGGAGCTGGGCCTCACCGGGACGAAGCACGGGTGCGAGCTCGGCGAGTGTGGCGCGTGCACCGTGCTCGTCGACGGTGTGCCGGTGCTCTCGTGCCTGACGCTCCCGAGCGAGATCGGCGACGCCGAGGTGACGACCGTCGAGGGTCTCGCGAAGGGACCGGAGCTGCACCCGCTGCAGACGGCGTTCGCCGAGGAGGGCGCCGCTCAGTGCGGCTACTGCACCCCGGGGATGCTCATGACGGCGAAGGCCCTCCTCGACACGACGCCCGCGCCGAGCCGCGAGGAGATCGCGCACGCGATCTCCGGCAACCTCTGCCGCTGCACCGGCTACACGGCGATCTACGAGGCCGTCGAGAAAGCGGCTGGCGTCCTGCGCGAGCGACCCGGGGGTGGAGGGGGGCAGAGCCCCCGGCGATGAGCGGGTTCTCGGTCGTCGGGAAGCGCCTGCCGAAGGTCAATGCCTGGCAGCACCTCACGGGCACGGCGAGATACGCCGACGACGTGCAGCTGCCGCGGATGCTCTACGGACGCCTGCTGCGGTCGACGCAGGCCCACGCGCGGATCGCGCGGATCGACGCCTCGCGCGCGCTCGCGCACGAGGGCGTCGTCGCCGTCTGCACCGGCGCGGACATGCCCGAGCGGATGGGGATCATGCCGTCGACGCAGGACGAGACGGCGCTCGCCGTCGGGAAGGTCCGCTACGTCGGCGAGCCCGTCGCGGCGGTCGCGGCGACGAGCGAGGACGCCGCGTACGACGCGCTCTCGCTCATCGACGTCGAGTACGAGCCGCTCGACCCGATCCTCACGATCGAGGAAGCGCTCGCGCGCGACGACGTCAAGATCCACGAGGACTCGGGCCGTCCGGCGAACGTGTTCAAGGACGTCCACCTCGCGTTCGGGGACGTCGACGGTGGGTTCGCGCGCGCCGACCACGTCGAGGACGCCTGGTACTACTTCGAGGGCACGACGCACGCGCCGCTGGAGACCCACTGCGCCGTCGCGTCGTACGACGGCGACGGCAAGCTCACGCTCTGGACTTGCACGCAGGTCCCCCACTACCTGCACCGCGAGCTTGAGAAGGTCCTCGGCCTCCCGCGCGCGAGGATCCGCGTCATCGCGACGCCGAACGGCGGCGCCTTCGGCGGGAAGAGCGACCCGTTCGCGCACGAGTTCGCCGCGTGCTGGCTCTCGATGCGCACGAAGCGGCCGGTGAAGTTCACGCTCGACCGCGAGGAGGTCTTCTACGCGCACCGCGGCCGGCACCCGGTCCTCATGCGGCTGCGTGCCGGCGTGACGAAGGACGGCGAGATCACCGCCGTGCACTTCCAGTCGTGGCTCGACGGCGGAGCGTACGCCTCGTACGGGATCGCGACGACCTACTACACCGGCGCGCTCATGACGGTCACGTACGGCATCCCCGCGTACAAGTTCGACGGCGTCCGCGTCTACACGAACAAGCCGCCGTGCGGGCCGAAGCGCGGGCACGGCACCACGCAGCCGCGCTTCGCGTTCGAGTGCCACCTCGACAAGATCGCGGCTCGCCTCGGCCTCGGCCCGCTCGCGTACCGCAAGCGGATCCTCCAGCCGGCGAACAGCCGCACCGTGAACGAGCTGCGCGTCACGTCGATGGGCCTCGGTGACTGCCTCGACGAGCTCGAGCGCGCGACGCGCTTCAGCCGGCGCCACGGCCGGCTCGGGCGCGGTCGGCACGAGGTCGAGCGAGGATCCGGCTCCGCCGGGACGAGCGAGTCCGCCAGCCCTGAGCAAGCACGGGCCGGCGGGCCCGCGCACAGGCGGGGGATCGGCGTCGCGGGCAGCGCGTACATCTCGGGCGCGGGGCTGCCGATCTACTGGAACGACATGCCGCACTCCGGCGCGTCGGTGAAGATCGACCGCGGCGGCGGCGTCACCGTGTACTGCGGTACGGCGGAGATCGGCCAGGGCTCGGACAACGTCCTCGCGCTCGTCACGGCCGAGCAGCTCGGCGTGCTCCCCGAGGACGTGCACGTGGTGTCCGGCGACACTTCGCTCGCGCCGGTCGACCTCGGGTCGTATTCGAGCCGCGTCACGCTGATGGCCGGCAACGCCGTGCGTGAGGCCGCGGGGCGGCTGCGCGCGATGCTCGTCGCCGCCGCGGCGAGCAAGCTCGCGATCCCCGAGGATCGCGTCGCGCTCGCCCATCGGCGCGTGTACGACCTCGCCGACCCGTCGCGGTCGATGGCGTTCACGGAAGCGGCGGTCCTCGCCGAGTCGGCGAACGGCACGCTCGTCTCGGTCGGCTCGTACAAGCCGCCGCGCGGCATCGGCGGCGATTACAAGGGCGCGGGCGTCGGTCCGACGCCGGCGTACTCGTACCAGGCCGCGGTCGCCGAGGTCGACGTCGACCTCGAGACCGGCGTCGTCACGGTCGAGCGGATCACGACGGCGCACGACTGCGGCCGCGCGCTCAACCCGCCGAGCGTCGAGGGGCAGATCGAGGGCGCGGCGTACATGGGGTACGGCGAGGCCGTCGTCGAGGAGCAGGTGTTCCGCGGCGGGCTGCACAAGAAGCCGTCGCTCCTCGAGTACAAGCTGCCGACCTCGCTCGACACGCCCGACCTGCGGGCGATCGTCGTCGAGACCGTCGACGCGGAGGGGCCGTTCGGCGCCAAGGAGGCGGGCGAAGGACCGCTCAACCCGGTGATCCCCGCGATCGCGAACGCGGTCTACGACGCGATCGGCGTCCGCTTCGACGAGACGCCGATCACGCCGGCGAAGGTGCTCGACGCGCTGCAGAAGAACAAGTCGCGCGTCGGCCCGGACGGGCTCGGGTCGCAGCGGGATCCGAAGGCGGCGATGCGGCGGCTCCAAGCCACGACCGAGGCTCGCGAGCGGAAGGTGCGAATGTGACGTTCGCTCGGCCGGCCCGCCGAAACCCTCCTTACGCCGGTGGGCCCACCACCCTCCCTACGGCCCAAAGCAGCGTCCGCGACCGTTGTGCGAGTTCCGGTAGGGGCGGCCTACGGTCGGGTGGTCCCCCACCGGCGCGAGGGCCCTCGGCGGGGCGTCCTCGCGGCGAGGTGTTCTCGTGTTGAGACTCCCGCGCTTCCGAATGGAGGTGCCGTCCTCCATGTCGGAGGCGACGCACATGCTTCGGGAGCTCGGCGCGGGCGAGCAGGACCCCGCGAAGGGAACGCCGTCGCTGCGCGTGATGGCGGTCGCCGGCGGCACCGACCTCTACCCGAACATGAAGCGTCGCCAGTTCGCGCCCGAAGTGCTCGTCTCGCTGCGGCGCGCGCTCGCGCGCGACATCCGCGCGAACGGACCGGCCACGGGCGTGGCGATCGGCGCGGGCACGACGCTCAGTGCGCTCGCGTCGCACCCGGCGATCCGCGAGCGGTACGCCGCGCTCGCGACCGCGGCCGGACTGGTGAGCACGCCACAGCTGCGGAACATGGGGACGATCGGCGGGAACGTCTGCCTCGACACGCGCTGCAACTGGTACGACGAGTCGCTCTTCTGGCGCGGCGCCGAGGGGTACTGCATGAAGACCCACCCGGCCGTCGTGTGCCGCGTCGCGCCGTCGAGCCCGCGCTGCCTCGCCGTCGCGAGCGCCGACACGGTCCCGGCGCTCATCGCGCTCGGCGCGGCGGCGCGCGTCGCGAGCGCCGAGCGCGAGCGGGAGGTCCCGATCGAGGACCTCTACCGCGAGGACGGGATGCGCTACCTCGCGCTGCGACGCGACGAGATCGTCACGGAGATCGTCCTGCCCGCGAACGACGGCTGGCGCAGCACGTACCTGAAGCTGCGCGACCGCGGATCGTTCGACTTCCCGATCGTCGGGCTCGCGGCCGGCGTGCGGTGGGACGGCGGTCGCGTCGCCGACGCGCGCGTCGCGCTCACCGCCGTCGCGTCGCGGCCGGTCCTCGTGGAGGGCGCGGCGGCGGCGCTCGTGGGCTCGCGGCTCGAGGACGACGCCATCGCCGCGGCGGCCGAGGCGGCGTTCAAGGCGGCGCGCCCGATGGACAACACCTCGGGCACCATCGCCCAGCGCAAGCGCACCGTCTCGGTGTTCGCCATGCGCGCCCTGGCCGCGCTCCGGGAGCAGCCCGCGGCGGCCGCATGAGCCTGGCGATCGTCCCCGCCGCCGGGGCGGCAGAGCGCTTCGGCGCCGAGAAGCTCCTCGCGCCGGTCGGCGACGCGCCGCTCATCGAGCGCACGATCCGCTCGCTCCTCGACGGAGGCGTCGACCGCGTCGTCGTCGTCCTCGCGCCGGGCGCCGACCGCCTGCGTGACCTCATCGAGCGGATCGCGCACGTCGACGTGGCGGTGAACCGTGACCGCGACCGCGGGATGCTCTCGTCGGTCCAGGCCGGGCTCCGTGCGCACCGCGGTGACCCGATCCTCGTGCTCCCGGGCGACATGCCGTACGTCGAGCCGGCGACGGTGGCGGCGCTCCTACGAAGACAGGAGGAGGACGGGTCGATCGTGTCGCCGCGGTTCCGCGGCAAGCGCGGCCATCCCGTCGTCATGCCGGGGCAGCTGCGCGACGAGGTCCTCGCCGCGCCCGACGGCGAGACGCTCCACGACGTGCTCCGCCGCCACGCGAGCGAGCGCGTCGACCTCGACGTCGAGGACAAGGGCGTCGTGCGCGACGTCGACGTACCCAGAGACCTGACGCCGTAGCGCCGGGGAGTACCGTGGGGGACGTGCGGGAGATCTACCAGCGCATGGCCGAGCTCGACCGCGAGGGACGGCGCTACGCCGTATGCACCGTCGTCCGCACCGTCGGCTCCACGCCGCAGGTCGTCGGCGCGAAGATGATCGTCGACGACCTCGGCCGCCTCACCGGCACGCTCGGCGGAGGATGCGTCGAGGGCGACGCGTTCGACGAGGCGAAGCGCGTCATCGCGACCGGCGACACGTCGCTTCGCGAGTACGAGCTCACCGAGGACCTCGCGTGGGACACCGGGCTCGTCTGCGGCGGCACGATGTGGATCTGGATCGAGCCCGGCGAGCGCGCGACGACCGTCGCCGACCGCGACCTCCTCGGCGACCTCCTCGCCGCCTCGCGCGGCGGCCGGCCGATCGCGCTCGCGACGCTCCTCCGGAAGGACGGACGCGACTTCACGCCGTCGGGCCGCATGCTCGTCGAGACGGACGGCCGGACGCGCGGCGCGATCGACGGCGCGCTCGACGCCCGCGCGAGGGACGTCGCGACGGAGGCGCTGCGCCAGGGCACGGCGCGCACGGTCGCGCTCGACGACGGTCACGAGCTCCTCGTCGAGCCGGTGCTCGCGAAGCCGCGGCTCGTCGTCGTCGGCGGCGGGCACGTCGGGCTCGCGCTCGTTCGGATGGGCGCGCTCCTCGACTACCAGGTCACCGTCGTCGAGGACCGCGCCGGCTTCGCGGCGCGCGAGCGGTTCCCCGACGGCGTCGAGGTGATGCACGACGATGTCGTCCACGCGATCGAGACGGCCGGCATCGGCTGGAACTCGTTCGTCGTCATCGCGACGCGCGGGCACAAGCTCGACTCGCACGCGCTGCGCGCCGCGGTGCGGACGCAGGCGCGCTACGTCGGCCTCCTCGGCAGCAAGCGCAAGACGATCCTCATCGCGCGGATGCTGCGCGAGGAGGGCGCGAGCAAAGAGCGCCTGCGCGACGTGCACGCGCCGATCGGCCTCGACCTCGGCGGCCGGACGCCGGCGGAGATCGCGCTCGCCGTCCTCGCCGAGATGTCGATGGAGCGCTTCGGCGGGACGGGCCGGCCGCTGCGCCTGCCTGACGAGATCTACGAGCGCGCGGTCATGAAGGAGTCCCGGTCATAGCGATCCGCGAGACCGACCGCGCGGGGCTCCTCGTCCGGAGCGAGCGGCTCGACCTGCCGCTCATGCCGCTCGACCTCCTCGACGCGTTCGTCGCGAACGACCGTCCCGCGATCGCCCGGCTCGCCGAGTACGAGGTCCCCGCCGACTTCCCCGAGCGCTCCGGCAGGGCCGACATCGCCGACACGACCGGGTTCCTGCGGTTCCGCCGCGACCAGCTGCTCCAGGACCCCGCGCGGTACCCGTGGTCGCTGCGCGCGGTCGTCCTTCGCGGTGAGCGGCGCATGGTCGGGTACGTGAACTTCCACGGCGCGCCGGGCGTGAACGACGTCGGCGCGGCCGACGCGCTCGAGCTCGGGTGGACGGTCTTCCCGGCGTACCGCCGCCGCGGCTATGCCACCGAGACGGCGATCGCGCTCATGGACTGGGCGGCCGAGGCGCATGGGATCGTGCACTTCGTCTCTGCGACGACGGCCGACAACGTCGCGTCGCTCCGCGTGCACGAGAAGCTCGGCTTCGCGCGCACGGGCAAGATCGTCGACGGCGAGATCATCTTCGAGCTGCGGCGCTAGCCGCCTCAGGCCTCCTCGCCGATCTCGTTCACGTCCTGCGGATGCGGCGGCTCGTTCTCGGGACGGTCCGACGGCGCCGCGGGCGATCCGCGCCGCTTCGCGGTGATCCCCTCCTTGCGCTCGTCGTCGCGCTCGTCCTCCATTCGGTCGGCCTTCGGCTTCGCTCTCGGGACCGGCGTCGGGATCGTCCCCTTACGCTCCATCTCGCACCTCCGCTCCTCGAGGCGCAGGCGACGTGCCAGGCTCACGATCGGCGCGGAGCGCCGTTGTAGTGGCGCAATGCGATACGGTCGCTGCGGGTGAGGCAGGCCGACCCCGCACGGACGTTCGGCGAGCTGCTCGAGCGGCACGAACGCGAGATCTTCGCGTACGCGCTGCGGCTCACGGGCGCGCGCGCCGACGCCGAGGACGTCTACCAGGAGACGTTCCTCGCGGCGTTCCGCGCGTGGCCGCCGCCGCGGCGCGACAACGAGCGCGCCTGGCTGTACCGCATCGCGACGAACAAGGCGATCGACGGCGCGCGGAAGCGCCGCGCGACCGTGTCGATGGCGGACCTCCGCCTCGCCGCGCCCGAGCGCGACGGCATCACCGTGCTCGACCTCGCGGCCGCGGCCGAGCGGCTGTCGCCGGCGCAGCGCGCCGCGTTCGTCCTCCATACGGTCGAGGGGCGGCCCTACCGCGAGGTCGCCGACGCGCTCGCGTGCACCGAGGAGGCGGCGCGGACGCGCGTGACCGAGGCGAAGCGGAAGCTCAGGGAGGCGATGCGATGACGGACCAGGCGACGGCGATCGCCGCGGCGCGCGAGCGCCTCATGGCGCGCGCGAAGCGCGAGGGGCTGGTGACCGTGGGATACGGGACGATCGACACGCCCGTCGGACGGCTCTGGACCGCGGTGGGCCCGAAGGGCGTCGTCACGATCGCGTTCGGGGCCGAGCCGAGCGACTGGGAGATGCGCCGCCTCGTGCGCCTCTTCGGTCCGGGGATCGCACCCGACGCGCGGCGCGTCGCGCCGCTCGCGCGCGAGCTCGACGAGTACTTCCGCGGCAGGCGGCGCGCGTTCACGGTCGACTTCGACCTGCGCGGGCTCACGCCGTTCCAGGAGCGCGTCCTGCGCACGACGAGCCGCATCGTGTACGGCGACCTCCTGACGTACCGCGCCGTCGCGCGCGCCGCGGGCAACGAGCAGGCGTCGCGCGCCGCCGGCGCCGCGGTCGGCTCCAATCCGATCCCGATCGTCGTGCCGTGTCATCGCGTCGTCGCGAGCGACGGGACGCTCGGGGGATACGGCGGCGGGCTCGACGCGAAGCGCTATCTCCTCGCGATCGAACGCGGCGAGATCCCGCCGGGAGGCTGGCCGAAGCACCGCGCCTGAGCGACCATCGCCGCGTGCGAAGGGCGACCCTGATCGCGGCGTCCGTCCTCCTCGCGGCGTGCGGGCCGCCCGCCGCCGTCGCGACGCCGACGCCGACGCACAGCGCGACGGCGCGGATCCCCGCGTCGCCGCGCCCGACGGCCGCGACCGCCACGACGACCCCGTCGTCGACCCCGGCGCCCACCCCGCGGCCCGGCGTGCGCGCGAGCGCCGTCGGCGCGCTGCCCGAGAGCTTCCGCTTCGTCGCGATCGACCACGAGATCGCGGGCGGCTTCGCCACGACGCTCTGGCTCGTCGATCTGAACGCGCGCCAGGCGCCGAAGCCCGTCGCGGACTGGGAGGGACCGGCCGCGCCCGTGGGCGGATACAGCGCGACGCCCGACGGCCGATCCGTTCTCGTCTCGGCCGCCGGGACGCGGTCGCGCGTCGCGCTGTACCTCCTCCGACCGGAGACCGGCGCGGTCGCGCTCGCCTACGAGGAGCCCGGCGTCGTCGCGGTCTCGGCGCGGATCTCGCCCGACGGCTCGCGCTTCGCGTTCACGAAGTACCCCGCCGACGGTGGGAGCGACCTCGGCGTGTGGGTCGCGCCGACCTCGGCGGGCGGCGCGACACGCATCGGGGATCCGTCCGCCACGAGCGTGCCGGCGATGACGCTCGCGTGGTCGACCGACTCCTCGCGCCTCGCGCTCGCGCGCGAGACGGACGCGGGCAGCGAGGTGCACGTCATCGCGGCGAGCGGTGGAGCGGAGACGGTCGTCGGTCCGGGCGAGGACGCGTCATGGCGAGCGAGCGCGCCGGAGCTCCTGGTCGCGGCGACGACGTCGTCGCCGAGCCGCGCCTACACGTACGACCTCGCGACCGGGAAGACGGTCGACGTCGTGACGAGCGGGGGCACGCTCACGAGGATCTGGTGGGTGCGCTGGCAGCCCGCGCTCGACCGCTTCCTCTACGTCGAGTCGCAGGCCGATCGCGCGAACTCCGGGGGGATCTGGGTCCGCAACGCCGACGGGACGGGGCCGTCGCGCGTGGACCTCGGCGCCGGCTCCGTCTACGCGCCGGAGTGGTCGCGCGACGGCACGAAGCTCACGGCGATCGGCGGCGGTGACGACTCGATCATGCCGGTCGTCGACCTCTCCTCGGGGAAGCCGATCGCGATCCTCTGCCGGCGCGGCGGGAGGCCGCCCGCCGACTGCACCTAGGGCGCGGCGATCTTCGCGAGCGCGCGCCGGATCAGCTCCTTCGCGAGCGGCACCTTGTAGGCGTTGTCGCGCAGCGGCGTGGCGTGCGCCATGACGAGCTCCGCGGCCTCGCGCCCGAGCTCGTCCGTGTAGAGCCGGCTGTCGAGCGCGGCCTCCGCCGCCTCGACGCGCCACGGACCCGGGGCGACCCCGCCGAGGACGACGCGGACGTCGCGAAGCTTGCCCTCGCGGACACGCCCCGCGGCCGCCACCGACACGAGCGCGAAGCTCCACGCCTTGCGCTCCATCGCCTTGAGGTAGGTGCCGCGCCGCTGCAGGGCCGCGTCGGGGATCGTCACCTGTGTGAGGATCTCGCCGCCGCGGATCGTGTGCTCCTCGCGCCGATGGAGCGCGGGATCCGTGAAGAGCTCGGCGAGCGGGATCGTGCGCGTGCCGCGCGCGCCGACGAGCGTGACGCGCGCGTCGTACGCGGCGAGCGCCGGCACGAGGTCGCTCGGAAGGACGCGGTTGCATCCGCCGTCCGTGCCGATGACGGCGTGGTAGCGGTTCTCCCCGTCGACCGCGTAGCACCGCTTCCCGCCCTTCAGCCAGCACGGCACGGCCTCGTCGCGGAAGTACCAGCAGCGGTTGCGCTGCAGGAGGTTCCCGCCGAGCGTGCCCATCGTGCGCAGCTGGAGCGTGGCCGCGTCGGCGAGCGCCTCGCGCACGATCGGCAGGTAGCGCGCGAGCTGGTCGCTCCGCTCTAGGTCCACGAGCGGCGTGAGCGCACCGATGCGCACCCCCGCGCCGCGCTCGCGCGTGAAGCCCGTGAGCCCCTCGATGCGCGAGATGTCGACGAGACGCTCGGGCGCCGCGATCCCGCCCTTCATGAGTCCGAGGAGGTCGGTGCCGCCGGCGAGCGCCGCCGAGCCGCGGCCGAGCAGGCGCGCCGCCTCCGCGACCGAGCCGGCGCGGACGTACGAGAACGGCCTCATGCGCGCGCGAGCGCGTCGAGGACGCGCTTCCTCGTCATCGGCACGTGGCGGATGCGCACGCCGAGCGCGTTCGCGGCCGCGTTCGCCACGGCCGCCGCGGTCGGGATGATCGGCGGCTCGCCGAGCCCCTTCGCGCCGACGTTGTTCGCCGCGGTGTCGGGCACGTCGGTGAAGCGCACGACGATCCGCGGGACGTCCCTCACCGTCGGGACCTTGTACGTCTCGAGGCTCGCCGTCATCACGCGTCCGGTCGGCCGGTCGACGACGCGCTCCTCGGAGAGCGCGAACCCGAGCGCCTGGATCACGCCGCCCTCGACCTGCGACCGCGCCGTGAGCGGGTTCACGATGCGGCCGACGTCGTGCACCGCGACGACCCTGTCGACGACGATCTCGCCCGTCGCGGGATCGACCTCGACCTCGGCGAAGTGCGCGCCGAACGTCTTCAGCGCGAGGTCGTCGGGGTTCGGCATGCGCGAGCCGCGGCCGACGACGGTGTAGTTCTCGAGGTCCTCGAGCACCTTCGCGATCGACGTGCGCGCGCCGGGGCTGACGACGTGCCCCCTCTCGATCCGGAGCTCCGCCTTCGAGACCTCGAGGACGCCCGCCGCGACGTCGAGGAGCTGCTCGCGCGCGTCCTTCGCCGCGAGGCGCACCGCCGGCGTCACCGATGGGACGGTGAGCGATCCCGCGGAGATCGGCGCGTACGGCGACTCGGTGTCGCCGATCTCGACGCGCACGTCGGCGACGTCGAGCCCGAGCTCCTCCGCGCACACCTGCGCGATGACCGTCCGCGTGCCGGTGCCGATGTCCTGCGTGCCGATCCGCGCGATCGCGGTGCCGTCGGGGTTGAGGTGCACGGTCGCGTACGCGGGCGGCGTTCCGCCGCCGCTCCAGATCTGCGACGCCATGCCGAGCCCGCGCCGCAGTCCGGGAGCGGACGCGCGCAGGCCCTTGGCCTTGCGGCGGGACCAGCCGATCTCCTCCGCGCCGATCTCATAGCAGCGCAGGAGGCGCTTCAGCGAGTAGCGCAGCCCGCTCACGGGGTCTTCCTGGCTCGCGGCGTGCCGGATGCGCAGCTCGAGCGGGTCGACGCCGATCTCGTCGGCGAGCTCGTCGATCGCGGACTCGAGCGCGAACGTGCCCTCGACGTAGCCCGGCGCGCGGAACGCCGAGAGCGCGCCGGTGTTCGAGACGACGCGGTACGCGCGCGTGAGGACGTTCGGGACGTCGTAGAGCGACTTCGTCGGGCCGGTCGCCCCCGCGACCCACCGGCCCTGGCCCGCATTCTCCCAGGAGTCGTGCGCGATCGCGGTGATGCGGCCGCCCTTCGCCGCGATCCGCAGCTTCTGCAGCGTCGCCGAGCGGTTCCCCGCGGCGACGTTCTCCTCGCGGCGGTCGAGGACGCAGCGCACCGGCGCGCCGAGCTCGCGCGCGAACAGCGCCGCGACGATCGTGTACTTCCCGATCCCGCCCTTCGATCCGAAGCCGCCGCCCATGTGCTCGCACACGACGCGGATCCTCGAGTACGGGATCCGCAGCGCGGCCTGAAGCCCCGCCCTCACGCCGAAGAGGTGCTGCGTCGATTCGTAGACCGTGAGGAGGTCGCCGTCCCACACCGCGACGGCCCCGTGCGTCTCGAGCGAGTTGTGCAGCTGCGTCGACGTGCGGTACGCCGCCTCGACCGTCGCGTCGGCGTCCCTGAACGCCTGGTGGACGTCGCCGCGCTCGTGGCGGTCGGCCTCGTGGACGTTGCCCTTCTCGTCGATGCGCGGCGAGGCGTCGTCGATCGCCTCCTCGAGGTCGACGACGTGCGCGAGCACCTCGTAGTCGACGGAGATGAGGCCGAGCGCTTCGTCGGCGATCGCCTCGCCGTCGGCGCACACCGCGGCGACCTCGTCACCGACGAAGCGCACCTCGTCGCGGAAGATCGTCTCCTCGCCGCGGAACGCCGCCTTCGGCGCGTTGAAGCGGTGGAGCACGCTGCGCACGCCGGGGAGCGCGAGCGCCCTGCTCGCATCGACCCGGCGGACGCGGGCGCGCGGATGCGGGCTGCGGAGGATGCGCGCGTGGAGCATCCCGGGCAGGCGGAGGTCGTGCGTGTACCGCGCACGGCCCGTCACCTTAGCGACGCCCTCGATGCGCCGCTGCGGATGGCCGACGATCCCGAGCCCTTCGCCCTCCGCCCACGGCGTCGCGTCCTCGCCCTGGACGAGCGCGAGCTCCTCGCTGACCGTGCCCTCGAACTCGACGCGCGTTCGGACGACCTTCGTCATTTCGTTCGATCGCCGTCGGCTCGCTTCGCTCGCTCGCGGCGAGCCGCTCCGCTCTTACGGGACTCGCTCGGACCGGCGGAGCCGGATCCTCGCCCGTTCCTCCTTCTCGCGGCGGCCAGCGCGGCTTCGACGATGTTCGGGTACGCGCCGCAGCGGCAGAGGTTCCCCGACACGGCCCGCTTCACGTCGTCGGCGGTCGGCGCGTCGTTCTCGCGCAGCAGCGCGACGACCGACATCACCTGCCCGGGCGTGCAGAAGCCGCACTGGAAGGCGTCGTGGGCGATGAACGCCTCCTGCACGGGGTGGAGCGCGCCGTCCCTCGCGAGGCCCTCGACCGTCTCGACCGAGCGTCCCTCGCATGCGACCGCGAGCGTCATGCACGAGTACACCGGCCGGCCGTCGACGAGCACGGTGCAGGCGCCGCACGTGCCCTCGTCGCACACCCTCTTCGCGCCGAGGAGACCGAGCTCCTCGCGGAGCACGTCGAGGAGCGTCGCGTGCGGCGGGACGTGGACCGACGTGCGGGAGCCGTTCACCTCGAGCGCGACGTCGAGGGCGCCCGGACCCACGGCGGCAGGGCTGCGGGGCACACGCGAAGGGTACCGGCCGACGACGGTGTCTTCCGGACGGGTCATTCGGCCCCCCTTCTGCCGCCGTCGGCTCGCTTCGCTCGCTCGCGGCCTTCTGGACTGGCTCGGGCCGGCAGAACCGGACCCTCGCTCGGCCCATTCGCCGCGCGTGGCTCTCGCGCGTACTTTTCGCGCAGCACGAAATAGGGGTGACAGCGATGGCGATCGAGCGCGTCGGCGTCGTCGGATTCGGGGCGATGGGATCGGGCATCGCGCAGGTGTGCGCGCAGGCGGGCCTCCAGGTGACCGTTCGCGAGGTCGATCAGGCCGCGATCGACCGCGGCTGGAAGGGCGTGGACAGCTCGCTCGCGCGGATCGTGAAGGCGGGCCGCATGAGCGAGGACGACGCGAAGGCGGCGCGCGGCCGGATGCGCGCCGGCACCGACCTCGCGGCGCTCAATGACAGCGACCTCGTGATCGAGGCCGTGCTCGAGATGGCTGACGTGAAGCGGGCGGTGTTCGAGGAGCTCGACCGCCTGTGCCCTGCCTCGACGATCTTCACCTCGAACACGTCGAGCCTGCCGATCGTCGACATGGCGATCCGCACGAAGCGCCCGGACCGGTTCGCCGGGCTGCACTTCTTCAACCCCGCGCCGGTGATGCAGCTCGTCGAGGTCGTTCGCGCGCTCACGACGAGCGACGAGACCGTCCAGACGCTCCGCGCCTTCGTGCAGCGGCTCGGGAAGACCCCTGTGGTGTCGAAGGACGTCGCCGGGTTCATCGTGAACCGGCTCCTCGTCCCGTACATGCTCGACGCGATCCGAGTGCTCGAGCAGGGCGTCGCCACCGCGGAGGAGATCGACACGGCGGTGAAGCTCGGGCTGCGCCATCCGATGGGCCCGTTCGAGCTCCTCGACTACACGGGCCTCGACATCAGCCTGCACGTCGGCGACGTGTTCTTCGAGGAGTTCAGGGAGGAGCGCATGGCGCCGCCCCCTTTGCTCAGACGGATGGTCGCCGCAGGCCACCTCGGGCGGAAGACGGGCCGCGGCTTCTACGAGTACGACGAGAGGGGCGAGCGCAAGCGGACGACCACGAGCTGATCGACGCGCGCAAGGCGGCGCTCTGGACGGCGATCGCCGCGGCGGCGCAGCTGTCGGTCGCGCTCGGAGGTGATCCGTCACGTCGCGGCGTCGTGGACCTGCTGACGGCGCTCGCCTACGCGCTGATCCTTCCCGCGATCGCGGTGCTGCAGGTCCGCCACCGTGACGTGCGCGCGGGCGGCGCCGTCCTGGGCACCGTCACGGGCACGGCGACGGTCGCCGTGGGCTTGGTCGCGTCGTTCACGCCGGACCTGCTGCCGGCCGAGACGCTCCTGCGTGGCATGTGGTGGTGGACGATCGGGAAGATGTGGGCGCAGACCGCCGTACTGCCGCGCGGCTACGGCGTGGTGACGGCCGGGCTGGGGGTCTTGACCATCGCGGCGGCTCTCGCCAGCGGGCCGCTGCTCTCGGTGGCGCCACCGCTCGTGGCAACTGATCTCATCCTCTGGACCGCGGGGCGGTACATCACCGCCGCCTGGCTCGTCGCGCTCGCGCTCGTTCTCGTGCGACCTCGCTGATATAGGTCCTCTCCGGAGGGTTCATCGTTCGGTGGACCCTCGCGGGGAGACCGAAAGCTCGCTATCCGGCTCGACCGTTGCGGCTAGTGTTCGGCCCTCGCGCTCCGTCCGGGAACGGTGCCGTGGCGGCTGGCCAGGCCGACCAGTGATGGGGGCACCAGCGGACGTGGGACGGATGACGTGAGCTCCCCGGGGTCAGAACGGACCTGGGAGGAGCGCACGTGGCGACCATCGGCATCGACCTCGGCAAGCGCCAACACATCGCGGCCGTCCATCACGAGGGCGAGCGCGAGGCCCGAAAGGCGATCCTGCGCTTCAGCGGAGACCGCGCGGGGCTCGCGGAGCTGGAGACCTGGCTCAGGCGTCAGCGTTGCGAGATCACGCGCGTAGTCCTGGGGTCGAGCGGCACACTATCACCTGAGCCTCGCCGCGGCGCTGCAGCGCGCGGGCGTGCCGGTGGCCATCGTGAACCCGCTCGAGTACGTCGGCGTGCACCCCGCGGAGCGCAGCTCGGGCGAGAAGGGCAAGGACCCCGAGACCCGTTGGCGTGTCCAAGGCCGGCAATGCCGACCTGCGCACGGCGCTCTACCGGATGGCCATCGCGGCGTCCAGCACAACCCGGTCATCCGTGCCCACTACGCGCGCAAGAGAAGATGGACGCGGTCGGCCACTGCATGCGGAAGGCGCTCGCGATCGTCTGGGCCGTCTGGCGGAGCGGCACGGACTTCGCCGCTCCGCCTTCATCTACCCCTTGACTTCAACCTATGGGACCTAGCCGACCGATCGTGCGAACGCCGGCCTGGTTTGGGAGCCAGATGAAGGAGATCCGCGCCGGGTTCTGACGGGGGCAGGAACGGTCCTCCGTCCCCACCCGGGACCGTGGCTCCGGCTACGCACGAGCGCGATGGGGTCAGCGATCTGGTGAAACGAGGTGCGCGACACTCCCACGGGCGGAGATCCTGAGTGCGATCCCGCTCAGCGCGGACTGCCACGCCTTGAGGACTCACATGCGACGGAGGTAGGGTGACGCGTCGCTGCATGAGACTGCTGCTCCGCACCTACGGCAGCATCCATGCGAACGTGGTCCCTGCGGGCGCAACAGGCGCCCAGACCACATCGAGGCTATCTGTGCGGGGTGGCGCGCCGTACACGTCGAGAAGGAAGCGGTACGCTTCCGGCTCATGGGTCGCGATCTTCGTCGGACCGTTCATTGAGGTCCAGACACCGTTCACGTTGTCTCTGAGTTCCGAGTTCAGACCGAAGAAGCTGGCCGTTAGCTCGGCGAAGAACTCGAGCTCGTTGCTCCCGGCGTAGGTACCGGCCCACCTGCCCGCGGCCCGCGCCGCGGCGTAGATGGCCTGCCATCGCTCCCGCTGACCGATGTCGAAACCGGCCGATCGCACAGTGTGCCCGCACTCGTGGAGCAGCAGGCTGTAGCCCGGGTACAGGTCGCCGGGCAGACCGAGAAGGTTCTCTTCCGCGGCCACGCACGGCTGCCCGCCCAGACCACGCAGGATCTCGTAAGGACGTCCGTCCGCGGTCTTCTTGCCCCTGAAGGCGACGTACTCTGGCAGATCGGTGATAGCTTCGCTCTGCGCAATGACCGCGACTTCAACGCCGCGCGACCGCATCCGCTCGACGATGGTCTGATCGCCGCGAAGAAGCAGCGCGAACTGTCTGGCCGCTTCATCGAGGGCGGCGGGCCTGACCTTGGCACTCGCCTTGATCACGAAGCCATCCACCGACTTCTGCTGCGCGTAGACCACTACGGGCGCGCTGACCGTGACGCTCGCCGATGCCGATAGGCTCGCCAGGGTCGCGGTCACCGTGCCCGAGCCGGTCGTGCTGCCGGCGGTGAAGAGGCCTTCGGAGCTGATCGTGCCGAGGGCCGACGGACTGACGTTCCAGGTCAGCGGGAAGCCGACCATAGCCACCCCCGCAGCGTCTGTCACCGTTGCCGTGAACTGCAGAGTCGCTGCGGTGTCCACCGATGCGGTGAGCGGGTGAACGGAGATGGCGCCGGGGATCGGAGCGACCGAGACGCTGCCAGTCCCAGGGATGCCCTCGTAGGCCATTGCGCCGTCGCCGCCGAGGTCGTTGAGCTCGAGCACGGCCGCGACCGCGCCGCCCGCCGCGTCGACCACGACCGCGTACTGGCTGCCGTCCTCGAGGCCGGAGACCTCACGCGGGTCGATCCGCACGGTACCGCCGCTCACCAGGTAGGGCACGTACTGCGTCACCGCGAGCGTGCCGTCGGCGAAGCGGTACCAGCGCAGGACCGCGCTCGCGGCTCCCGCCGACTGCAACACGATAGGCGTCGTCCAGCCGCTCGCGCCGCCGAGGGCGCGCGTGATGTTCGGCAGGTACAGACGCGAGGTCGCCGGCAGCTGGGCGACCATCCCCATCGCGGTCGCGGTGCTCAGCGTCATCCCCAGGACGGCGAAGCTGCCGCCGCTCACCACGAGCCCGTGCTGGCCGACGGCGACACACACCGAGCTGCCCGCGCTCGGGCAGGTGGTCTTCCAGTCAGCGAGGTACCGGGGATCGAACGACCAGGACCGGCCCGGGCGGATCGCGGACGGGGCCTCGAGGCTGACTTGGGTCCCTGTCGAGCTACGGAAGGACAGCGTGGGTGTCGCGGCGGAAGACCCCACGTTCTGGACAAGCACGCGCGTCGTGCGACCCCCGTCGCTGCTGCGCGCAACGTACGGCAGGTACTGCGACCCGGAGGCCGCCGCCACGCCGTTGTAGCTGAAGCCCATCGGCTGCGCGGCGGTCGGCGCGTCGTTGTGGGCGTTGACCACGACAGCGATCGGCTGCGTGGAGGTGACCAAGCCGGCGTACTCGACGCCCGACGCCAGTCGTTCCTCGGCCGACGGATCGATGAACTGCGAGCGGCCGCTCTCGATCGTCCGCGCCAGGCTGGCCGTGCGGCTCCCATCGGCGCTAGCGAACGCCGCGGCGACCGCAGCGGTCGCCGAGCCGAGGTTCTGGATGACGATCGTCGTCGTCCAGCCTGATACCGCCTTCGCGACGTAGGGCAGGCCCACCGTCGTCGCGCCCTGGCCCAGCCCGACGTACGACAGTGCCTCGGCGCGCGAGCCGCTTCCCTGATGCTCGTTCACCACGGAGACCGCCTGCGAGCCGAACGAGCGGACCACCACCGAGAACTGCGAGCCGTCGGGCAGGTCGGCGTCGTTGTTGGGGACATCGGCGAACGAGGTGCCCGGCAGGAGGCCGGGCACGCTGCGGCATGTCACCAGAGCGCCGTCGCTGAAGCGGTGGTACGAGATCTCCAACGTCGTAGGTGCGCTGCCGACGTTCTGGACGATGAACGGCGTTACCCAGCCGCTCGGTCCACCGAGCGTCTTGGTGACGTTCGGCAAGTAGATCGTCGAGGTCGGCGTGCCGGCGGTGCCGCAACTGGCGGCTCTCGATGGGCCAAGGGCAGGGCCTATCGGTAGGGCCACGAGCGCGGCGAGGGCCGACCAAGCCAGCCGCCGCATGATCGGCAGTATGACCGGAGGTCAAGCGCGACCGGTGTTCAGCGGCCGCCCCAGGCAGCGGACCTCCGCGGCCGCCGCCGACACCGCTCGAGCGAAGGCGAGCTCCGCAGCGCGCTCATCTCGTCCCCTCCTCCGTCCGGACGCGCAGGCCGCCGACGAGCAGCCGCGCCGACGCCTCCGCGGCCTGCGCGATCCTCACCGCGTCGCGGTCGATGGCCCACAGCAGCGCGAGATCCTCGAAGAGCGCGACGATCGAGACCGCGGCCTCCTGGGGATGACGGAACTCAGGTCGTGCGGTCGATGCCCTGCTGGATGAGCGCGGCGAGCGCGTCGCGGTACTCCGCGAAGTACTCCTGCAGGAACCGCCGGACGCCGCGGTGCCGTCTGGCGATCACGTAGAACTCGAACCAGATGGGAAGGAAGATCCCGAGCCGCTTGAACTGTGCCGCTGCCCGGCGCGCGAGCTCGACGATGCGCTCGGGAACGGGCCCCTCCGCCTCGGCCATCTCGCGCAGGTCCTTCATCTCGCCCGCGAAGGCGCGGTGGAGGATCGCGGCCATGATGTCGTTCCTTGCTCTTGAATTACAGGTAGACGGCGCCCTTGCTGAGGCGCGACTCGCCGGCGATGTCGTCCATCCGTGCCTTGTTGAAGCCGAGCCGCGAGAAGCCCTTCGTCGCGGCGTTCACGATCTGGTCCGTGCGCTGCTGCGTTGCCGAGGGCCGCGGCGCCATCCATCCCCTTCCGGTAACTGACCGACCGGTCAGTCATAGAGATGCGACCGCGCTCAAAGGCCGCGCGAGAGCGCTGACACGGGCCGGAGAACGCCCCGACGTACCATCGGCCTGATGGCGGTCCGCGCGCGTCCGGGCGCTCCCGCGAAGGCCGCGCCGCCCCGTCACGAGGCGCTCGGGCTCTCGCTCGACGATGTGAAGAGCATGTACCGGAAGATGCTCGAGTGCCGGCTCCTCGGCGAGCGGATGATGCAGCTCAACCGCATGGGCCGCGCGGCGTTCGTCGGCGTCGCCGACGGGCAGGAGGCGGCGGAGGTCGGATCCGCGTGGTGCGTCCGGCGCGGCCGCGATTGGGTCCACCCCTACTACCGCGACGTCGGCGTCGCGCTCACCCTCGGGCAGACGGCGAAGGATCAGTTCCTCGGCGTGTTCGCGAAGGCGACGGACCCGAACTCGGCGGGACGCCAGATCGTGAACCAGTTCAGCGACGTCGAGGCGAAGATCGTCACGGGGTCGGTGTGCATCGCCACGCAGTTCCCGCAGGCGGTGGGCATCGCGCTCGCGCTCAAGATGCGGAGCGAGGACGCGATCGTCTTCACGTACGGCGGCGACGGCTCGACGAGCCCGGGCGACTTCCACGAAGCCGTGAACTTCGCGGCGATCCACAAGCTCCCGGTCGTCTTCTTCATCGAGAACAACCTGTACGCGATCTCGACGCCGAACCGCCTCCAGATGTCGGCGCTGCCGCACGAGCGCGCGAAGGGCTACAACATCCCGGGCCTCCTCGCCGACGGGACGGACGTCCTCGACGTGTACGAGAAGACGAAAGAGGCCGTCGACCGCGCGCGGCGCGGCGAGGGCCCGAGCATCGTCGAGGCGACGTGCTACCGCTACCGGCCGCACTCGAGCGACGACGACGACAGCCGCTACCGCTCGAAGGACGAGCTCAAGGAGTGGCTCGCGCGCGACCCGATCGACCGTGCGCGCGCGTACCTCCTCGAGCGGGGTGCCGCCGAGGGCGAGCTCGAGACGATGCGGGCTGAGATCTCAACGGACATCGAGCGCGCGATCGAGGAGGCCGAGGCGGAGCCGGACCCGCGGCCCGAGGACCTCCTGCGCCACGTCTACGCGGAAGGTCACCCGCTCCCCGACGGCACGCGCGCTTAGTCCGGGCGCCATGCGCACCCTCGTCCTCGCCGCGACCCTGCTCGTCTCGTGCGGCGCGCCGCCGCCGGTCGCGCTCACGCCGGCGCCATCGCCGACGCTCGAGCCCGGCGTCGTGAGCGTCGCCGCCCTCCTCGACCTCTCCGGCCCGAACGCGGCGATCGGGACGGAGCAGCGCGACGCGCTCAGCGCATGGACGGCGCACCCGCCGCCGGGCGCGCCGGCCGTGAAGGTGCGGACCGTCGACGTCGCCGGGAGCACGGCCGCGCTCTACCTCGCGCTGCGACGCGCGGCGGTCGAGGAGCCGGTCGATGCCGTCATCGTCGGCGTGCCGGTCGCGTACGACGAGCCGCTCGGCGCGGCGATCGAACTCGCCGCGCGTCCGGTCCTCTTCACCGAGCCGATCGAGCCGGACCTCGCCGCGCGCGTCGGCGGCCACTGGACGTTCGCGCTCGCTCCGTCGCTCGCGGTGCTCGCGCGCATGGAGGTCGACGACGCGACCCGGCGCGACACGTTCGCGCCATCGGTCGTCCTCGTCGACAGCGACGCGCGGGTCGATCCGATGGCCGTAGCGCTCGCCGCCGAGGTGGCGCGGCGCGGGCGGGACCCCATTCGCCAGGTCGCGCTCGGCGCCGACGGCGCGGTGCCGGCGCTCGTGCGCTCGAACCTCTCGCTCCTGCGGAGCGTGCACTGCCTCGCGCGGCTCGCGGCGTGCGCTTCGCTCGCGCGCGACGCGGCGGCGGCGAGCGCGCCGACCCTCGTCTACCTGCCGTACCGGACCGCCGTGTCGCAGGTCGCCAGAGAGCAGGACCTCGCGGCCCGCGCCGTCTTCCCCTGGCCGCGCTCGATGGTCCCGCTCCCGGCGGAGGTCGCCGGCGTGCACGCCGCGGTCGCGTCCGACGCCCTCTCGCTCCTCGCGGCGGCGGCGCGACAGGCCGGCGATCCGCCGGGACTGCGCTCGGCCATCGAACGGATCACCATGCCGCTCATCGCGACGACGTACTCGTTCAGCTCCCAGACCCACAGCGGCGTCGACCCCGACGACATCGCGTACGAGCGATGGACCGGCGCGAACGTGGGCTTCGCGATCGACCCGCGCTACGGCACGGGCATCCCGACGCCGACCCCGAGCCCGACCCCGTCCGCCACGCCGTCGGCGAGCGCGTCGCCATGAGCGCCGACCTCGACCAGCTCGTCTACGACTGGGACCGCGACGGCCGCGCCGCGCGGTCGCGGATCCGCTCCGTCGAGCTCGACGACGAGACGCTCCGCGACGGGCTGCAGGGGCCCTCGGTGCGGAACCCGCCGACCGAGGTGAAGAAGCGGCTCCTTCACCTCATGGACGACCTCGGGATCGACAGCGCCGACATCGGCCTCCCCGGCGCGTCCGACCGCGCGCGCGCCGAGATCGTCGAGCTCGCACGCGAGACGACGACGCTGCGCTTGCGGCCGAACCAGGCCGTGCGCACGCATCCCTCCGACGTCGGCGCGGCCATCCGCGCCGCGGCGGATGCGGGCGTCGCGATCGAGACGTGCGCGTTCATCGGCAGCTCTCCGATCCGCCGCTACGCGGAGGACTGGTCGCTCAGCACGATGCTGCGGAACGTCGAGACCTCTGTCGACGCGCTCGTGAAGGAGCGCCTCCCCGTGATGTTCGTCACCGAGGACACGACGCGCGCCGACCCCGACACGCTCCTGCGCCTGTACGAGGTCGCGATCGACGCGGGCGCGACGCGCATCTGCGCGTCGGACACGGTCGGCCACGCGACGCCCGACGGCGTCCGCAACCTGCTCTCGTTCATCCATGATGAGGTCGTCCGCGGGCGCGACGTGAAGATCGACTACCACGGCCACAACGACCGCGGCCTCGGTCTCGCGAACGCCCTCGCGGCGACGGAGATCGCCGACCGCGTCCACGGCTGCGCGCTCGGGATCGGCGAGCGCGTCGGCAACACATCGATGGACCAGCTCCTGGTGAACCTCTACATCGAGGGCGCGATCGAGCGCGACCTCGCGCCGCTCGTCGAATACGTCGCGCTCGTGTCCGAGCACTGCGGGATGCCGCTGCCGCCGAACTACCCCGCGCTCGGCGCCGACGCGTTCCGGACGGCGACCGGCGTCCACGCGGCCGCGGTCGTGAAGGCGTTCCGGAAGAAGGACCGCGCGCTCGCGGATCGCGTGTATTCGGGCGTCCCCGCGAGCGTCCTCGGGCGCGAGCAGCGGATCGAGGTCGGCCCGATGAGCGGTGAGTCGAACGTCGTCTTCTGGCTCGAGCAGCGCGGCTACGAGCCGACGCGCGAGCGGATCGACCGGATCATGGCGGCGGCGAAGGCGAGCGACCGCGTCCTCACGGAGGAGCGTGTGCGGGAGCTCGCGGAGGGCTGATCCCGGCGGTCCCAAGGTGGGCCGTTCGGCCCATCCGCGAGTCCCTTCGGCCTATGGCGGAGGTCCGGCACCCGCGTAGTAGAGTCGTTGCGCTGTGTCTAACCCGGTTTCACTACGTGAGACGGTGGCCCGAAGGTACACGGTGCGCTCCCTCGCCCGCGGGCTCGCGGTGCTCGCCGCATTCGACCGCGACACCCCGACGCTGAGCCTCCGCGACATCGCGGCGCGCACCGGGTGGAACAAGGGCACGGCGTTCCGGTTCGCGTCGACGCTGGTCGAGCTCGGCTACCTCGAGCAGGACCCGGCGACGAAGCGGTACCGCCCCGGCCTGAAGGTCCTCGAGCTCGGATTCACGTGCCTCAGCAGCCTCGGCCTCGCGGACCGCACCCAGCCCGCGCTCGAGCAGCTCTTCCGGGAGACGGGTGGTCCGGTGCACATGGCCGTCCTCGACGGCGCGGACATCGTGTACGTCGCGCGGCGCGCGGACCGCACCCTCACACAGATCCAGCTCTTCGCCGGCGCGCGATTGCCCGCGTACTGCACGTCGATGGGCAAGGTCCTGCTCGCGTTCCGGCCGTGGGGCGAAGTGCGCGGCCTCATGCGCGGCGTGCGCATGCAGCCGCACACGCCGACGACGGCAACGACGCTCGAGCGCCTCGGCGCCGACCTCGAACGGATCCGCCGCGCAGGCTGGGCGATGACGGACCAGGAGCTCGAGCTCGGCGTCCGATCCGTCGCCGCGCCGATCCGTGACGCGACGGGCGCCGTCGTCGCGGCCGTGAACGTCTCGACGCTGACCGCGCGCGTGAGCGTCGACCAGCTGGTCTCCGAGCTCCTACCGAAGCTGCGCGACGCGGCGGCGCGGATGTCCGCGGCGCTCGGGTACGTCGGCCGGGAGGCGCCCACGCTGTAGACGCCTCGCGTGAACGGGTCGTTCGACCCGGGGAGGAACGAGATGCATCGAGACCTCAGCGAGTTCATCGCGCGGCTGGAGCGGGACGGTCACCTGCGGCGCGTACGACGCGAGGTCGACTGGAACCTCGAGCTCGCCCACGTCGCGAAGGTGAACGAGCAGCAGGCCGGGCCCGCGCTCCTGTTCGAGGACGTCAAGGACTACCCCGGGATGTCCGTCCTCACGAGCGCGTTCACCTCGAAAGAGCGGGTCGCCCTCGCGCTCGACCTGCCCCCGGAGACCCGCTTCCTCGAGATCGCTCGAAGCTGGGTGCAGCGGATCAAGGACAAGCGCATCCCGCCGGTCGAGGTCCGCTCGGCGCCGTGCAAGGAGGTCGTGCAGAACGGTGCCGACGCCGATCTGCGGTCGCTCCCGGCGCCGTGGTTCTACCCGAAGGACGGCGGCCGCTACATCGGGACGGCCGCCTACCTCGTGAGCCGCAACCTCGAGACCGAGCGGCTGAACCTCGGTACCTACCGCGTCATGATCATCGACGGCCAGCGGGCGGGGATCCAGATCATCAAGGCGAAGGATGCCGAGATCGACCTGCGCGGCTACGCCGCGGCGAGGAAGCCGATGCCGGTCGCGCTCGTCATCGGCGGCGATCCGCTCCTCTTCCTGTGCTCGAGCACGCTCTTCCCGCTCACCGAGAGCGAGTACGACGTCGTCGGCGCGCTGCGGGACGCCCCGGTCCCCGTGGTGCGCGCCGAAACGAGCGACCTTCTCGTGCCCGCCGACGCGGAGATCGTCGTCGAAGGCGAGATCGTCCCCGGCGAGCTCCTGCCGGAGGGACCCTTCGGCGAGTACCCCGGCTATTACACCGGCGCGGGAGCGGTGCAGCGCGAGTACATCCGCGTGAAGTGCATCACCCGCCGGCGCGAGCCGATCCTGTGGTCGACGACCGTGGGAATGCCGATCACCGACACGCACATGATCATGGGGATCAACCGCACCGCGTCGCTCTGGAACGACCTCCAGAACATGAAGATCCCCGGCATCCTGGGCGTGTACGGTCCGCCCGCCGCCGCCGGGCGGATGCTCGCGATCATCCAGCTCCGGCAGATGTACCACGGCCACTCGACGCAGGTCGGGCTCGCCGCGTTCGCGACGGTCACGGGCAACTACGGCTTGAAGACCGTGATCCTCGTCGACGAGGACATCGACCCCGAGAACATGGACCAGGTCATGTAC
>CAZSRI010000003.1:14087-62506 GCA_964609145.1 uncultured Chloroflexota bacterium | reverse complement strand
CCTCGCCGACGGACCCGTCTATCTCGCGGGCGGCGCGTTCGAGCAGCTCCCGGGCCTCGTCGGCGCGGTGCGGACGGACCTCGGCGCGATGCTGCCGCGGGCCGCGGTCGAGACGGTGCGCGAGGAGCCGGCGATGGGCGCGGCGCGGCTCGCCGCCCGGCTCGCGTGGGGATGACGCGGCCGACCGAAGCGCGGAACGTTCGCGCCGCGCGCCTGTCGGCGCTCTCGACGCGCGGGATCCTCGAGCTCATGAACGACGAGGACGCGACCGTGCCCTCCGCCGTGCGGCGCGCGCTGCCGGCGATCGAGCGCGCCGTCGACGTCGTCACCGCGGCGATAGCGGACGGCGGGCGCGTGCGGTACGTCGGCGCGGGTACGAGCGGCCGTCTCGGCGTGCTCGACGCGAGCGAATGGCCGCCGACGTTCGGGGTCGACCCGGACGTCGCGCGCGGGCTGGTAGCGGGCGGGGACCGCGCGCTGCGCGAGAGCGTCGAAGGGGCCGAGGACGATCCCGCCAGCGGCGCGCGCGACGTGCGCGCCGCCGCGCGATCGGGCGACGCCGTCGTCGGGATCTCCGCGAGCGGAGGCGCGCCCTACGTCCTCGCCGCGCTCGAGGCCGCCCGCGCCCTCGGCGCTCGGACGATCGCGATCACGTGCGATCCGGCGTCGCCGCTCGCGGCCGCCGCCGACGTCGCGGTCGCGGTCGACGTCGGCCCCGAGGTCGTCGCGGGCTCGTCGCGCCTCAAGGCCGGCACCGCGACGAAGCTCGTCCTGAACATGCTCTCGACCGCCGCGATGGTGCGGCTCGGACGGACCCGCGACGACCTCATGGCCGACCTGCGCGCGGTGAACGCGAAGCTGCGCGCGCGCGCCGTCGCGATCGTGGCCGCGAGCGCGCGCGTCTCGGAGTCCGACGCGCGCGCGCGTCTCGAGCGCAGCGGCTGGGACGTCCGCCGCGCGATCGACGAGCGCTGACCGGGCCTTCCGCCCTGTGCGAACATGGCCGCTCCATGCTCGAGACGCGACCACCAACGGTCGCAGACACGTCCGCCCCGCCGCCCGCGCCGGCCCCGGCGCCCGAGCCCGAGCGCGCCGAAGCCCTGGCCGCGGAGGTCGCGCGCGCGGTGCGCGACCTGCGCATCGCCGCGGGGCTGTCGGAGCGCGCCGCGGCCCGCGCGCTCGGCACGTCGCAGACGCAGCTGCGGCGGATGGAGGATCCGCGCTACCTGCCGTCGCTGCGCTCGCTCGCGCGCGTCGCCGCGGCGTACGGTCACCGCCTGAAGGTGGAGTTCGAGCCGCGCGCCGCGGCCGCGTCGAAGGCGAAGCCGGTGAGGGCCACGCGCGCGAAGCCGGCGCGACCGCGGCGGCGCACGGAGAAGGTGCCGCGCGCGCGGCGCGCCTCGGGGCGCCGCTAAGGGATCGTGCTCGGCGGGATCGTCCGCGGGAGGATCGCGACGCTGCGCACGCCGCGCGAGGACGACCTCCCGCTCGTGAACGCGTGGATGGCGGACGTGCGCGTGCGCCGCGAGGGGCACCTCTGGGGCGAGCCCACGACGCTCGCGACGTGGAAGGAGCGCCTCAAGGCGGCGGCGAAGGACCAGCAGGGCGCGCTCTGGGCGATCGAGGCGGACGGCCGCGCGTGCGGGCTCGCTTTCGTGGCCTTCGAGCGCGGGACGCGGCGCGCCTGGCTCCCGTACCTCTGCGTCGATCCGGACCGGTGGGCGCGCGGCATCGGCGGCGACGCCGCCCTCGCGCTGCACCGCTATCTGTTCGACTACCTCGACCTCGCCGGCGTGACGGTCGAGGTGGCCGCCGACAACGCGCGCGGGCTGCGGCTCGCCGAGCGGATCGGCTACACCGAGTTCGGGCGCGGTCACGAGGTGTACTACCGCGACGGCGCGTACGCGGACCAGATCCACCTGCGGATGGACCGCGGGACGTGGGACGAACGATGGGGGGCGACCGAGCGCGAGTACACGCCCCTCCCGGAAGAGACGGCGGACTAGGTGCTCGGTCCGCGGATCGTCGGGCGCAACAGCATCGAGCTGCGGCCGTGGACGCTCGAGGACCAGAAGCGACACGCCCTCGAGTGGCTGCCGCAGCCGGAGGTCACACGGTTCTGGTCGCCGCGGCACGGCGAGTACACGGCCGAGAAGGCGGAGGAGCGGTTCAAGGAGGACGCCGCCGATCGGAACGCGATCAAGTGGGCCATCGCCTACGAGGGAGAGACGGTCGGCTTCACCGGCATCTTCGACATCGACTGGGTCCGGCGCGACGGCGAGAGCGGGCTGTTCATCGGACGGCACGACCTGTACGGCCGCGGCATCGCGTCGGAGGCGGTGCGCCTGCGCACGCGGTTCGCGTGGACGCACCTGCGGCTGCATCGCGTGCACAACTGGATCGCGCGGCAGAACCGCGGCAGCCGGCGCGCGAACGAGAAGGCGGGCTACGTCCGGTTCGGCCTCTTCGAGCGGTGGGCGCGGCGGTCGGGCGAGTGGATCGACGACTGGATGGGCGAGGTCTTCCCCGGACGGCTGTTCACACCGTAGGGCCCACCTGCTACGCTGGCCGCGCCCGAAGAGGGCGGCGCATGGAGTCCACGCACCTCGAGTGAGGCTGTTCCTCCCGAGACCGAGCGGAGCCCAAGTGCCAAAACGAAAAGGGAGGAAGCTTCACAAGTGAGCTTCACCGACAAGACCCTGACCTGCAAGGACTGCGGGCAGGAGTTCATCTGGACGTCCGGGGAGCAGGAGTTCTACCAGTCCCGCGGACTCGTGAACGAGCCCGGCCGCTGTCCGACGTGCCGCGCCGCGAGGCGCGCATCGGGCGGGGCTGGCTACGGCGGCGGCCGTGGCATGGGCGGTCCGCGCGAGTTCTTCACCGCCACCTGCAGCAACTGCGGTGGCGAGGCTCGCGTTCCGTTCCAGCCGCGCGGCGACAAGCCGGTCTACTGCAGCTCCTGCTTCGAGCAGGTCCGTCCGTCGGCTTCGCGCAGCGCTCGGTACTAGACCCAGCCTCCGAAGCGATCCGAGGGGCCCCCGGCCAGTGGCCGGGGGCCCCTTCGTTCCCCGATCGAGTACGATGCGCGTGCACGCCGCCAGGGGAGCGGCGGTGGAGCTCTGCGGACTGCGGAGGCCACCATGCGCTCCCGTGTACTGGCGCGCACCGCTCCGATCCTCCTCGGCGTTCTCCTCGTCGCGCTCCTCACCTTCGCCGGACCGGCGAGTCCCGCCGCGGCCGCGGTCGCGTGCACGACGCCGAACCCCGGCGAGGTCACCGTGTACTGGTTCGACGTCGAGCAGGGTGACGGCCAGCTGATCGTCGGCCCGGCCGGGAAGACCCTGCTCATCGACCTCGGCGAGACGGCCTGGAACACGAAAGGCGCGACCACGAACGCCGCGCGCGTCGAGGCGGTCATCCGCTCGATCTGCGGCACGGGCACGCAGCCCGTCGCGCTGGACTACGTCATGGCGTCGCACGACCACCTCGACCACATCGGGTACGCCTGGAACCCCCAGGACGCACCCGGCTACGTCGGCAACGGGCTCTACCAGCTGCTCACGCCGACGGCGCTCGGCGGCTTCGGCTTCACCGTCGGCACGCTCCTCGACCACGACGGCGGGACGTGGGCCGACGCGAACGGCGATGGCCGGTGCACGGTCGGCTCGTCGACGAGCCCCGACCCCGAGATCGCCTGGCACAACGCCGGCAACGTGTCGCAGACGGCGCGCCGCTGGATCTGCTGGCTGTACGGGCCGGCTGGCCAGGCCGACCGCGCGAGCATCGCGGGACACGTCGTCACGCTCACGAATGGCGCGCCGTGGCCCGCGATCGACCTCGGCGCGGGCGTCACCACGACGATCCTCAACGCGAATGCCAAGGACACGATGCAGGCCGACGGCGTCACGCCCGTGTCCGGCGACCACACCACGCAGGCGACGCCGCCCGGCGAGAACGACTACTCGATCGCGGTCAAGATCGTGTACGGCGCGTGGCGCTACGCCACCGCGGGCGACACCGACGGCGAGTGGAGCACGAGCAGCTTCGGGTACACGTACAACAACGAGGAGGCGAAGGTCGGCCCGCTCTTCGGCGCGGTCGACACGATGCGCGCGAACCACCACGGGAGCGACCACTCCAACTCGCAGCCGTACATCGACGCGCTCAGGCCGGTGACGGCGTTCATCTCCTGCGGCGCGAACTCGTACGGCCACCCCGGGAACCGGATGCTGAACGCGCTGCGCACCGTGGTGAACCCGCGCGGCACCGGCGCCGACATCTACATCGCGAACGACCCCTGCGACACCGTGCAGGCGGACGGCGTCACGCCGACCGACTACACCGGCGTCCTGAACCGCGACGGCGACGTCCGCCTGGTGACGACGGGCGCGGGGGCCGGCTACCAGATCTTCTACGACACGGGCTCGCGCACGTACACGGCGTACGGCGCCACGCCCACTCCGACCCCCACTCCGACCCCGACCCCGACGCCGGCGCCCGATCCCTCGAAGGTCGTGATCAACGAGTTCCTCATGGCGCCGAACCCGTCGACCGACGGCGAGTGGGTCGAGCTCTACAACCCCACCGCGCAGGACGTCGACGTCTCCGGCCTCTACGTCGACGACGTGGCGGGCGGCGGCGGCTCGCCGAAGGTCATCCCGAGCGGCACGGTCATCCCGGCCGGAGGGCGCTGGGTCATGACGTTCGCGTCGGGCTTCCTGAACAACACCGGCCCCGAGGACGTGCGCTACCTGAAGATCGTCGGCGGCGTCGAGACCGTCTACGACACGTACCACTACAACCTCGGGTCGACCCAGTACAACAAGGTCTTCCACCGCATCGGCGACGGCGGAGCCTGGTGCAACACGATCTCGTCGAACGTCACGAAGGGCACGGCGAACCCGACGACCTGCCCGTGACGCGCTCCGTGGCCGCGGGCGCCGCTCTCGGGAGCGGCGCCCGCGGCGCGCTACCATGCGCGGCTTCATGGAGTTCGGGATCACGCTGAAGCCGGACCTGCCGCTCGACCGGCTCGTCGCGCTCGCGAAGCTCGCGGAGCGGAGCGGCTTCACGTACGGGTGGATCTTCGACAGCCACGTCCTCTGGAAGGAGCCGTACCCGCTCCTGGTGCTGATGGCGCAGAACACCGAGCGCATGCGGCTCGGAACGTGCGTGACGAACCCCGCGACGCGCGACCCGACCGTCACCGCGAGCGTCCTCGCGGTCCTCCAGCTCATCAGCGGCGGGCGGATGGACCTCGGGATCGGCCGTGGCGACAGCGCGCGGCGCGTCATGGGCAAGGCCCCGACGACGCTCGAGGAGCTCGAGCGCGCGGCGCTCCTCATCCGCGACCTCTGCGAAGGCCGCGCGGCCGACCACGACGGGACGCGCGTCCGGCTCGACTGGGCGCCCACGCACGACCTGCCGGTGTGGATCGCGGGCTACGGCCCGAAGGCCCTCGCGCTCACCGGACGGATCGCCGACGGCGCGGTCATCCAGCTCGCCGACCCGAGCCTCGTCGGCTGGTGCATCGGCCTGCTGCGGGACGGCGCGCGCGCCGCGGGCCGCGACGCCGCGACGATCCGGGTCATGGCCGCCGCGCCGGCCCACCTCGGGCCGCGCGAGCGCGTGCGCGAGAACGTGCGCTGGTTCCCGGCGCTCGTGAGCAACCACGTCGTCGACCTGGTGCGCCGCTACGGCGAGAGCGGGCTGCCCGCGGACCTCACCGCGTACGTCCGCGGCAGGCCCGGGTACGACTACCGCCACCACGTCGAGGTCGGGTCGTCGAACGCGGCCTTCGTCGACGACGAGTCGGTCGACCGCTTCTGCGTCGTCGGCGAGCCCGCCGAGCACGTCGCGAAGCTCCGTGCGCTCGCGGCCGCGGGCGTGACGCAGTTCAACCTGTACCTCATGAGCGGCGACGAGGAGCGGATCCTCGACGTCTACGGCCGCGAGGTCATCCCCGCCCTCACGGACGCGCGAGCGGTCGCGACCGCCTAGCCCGTCGTGCTCATGTTTGCAAGATCGGCGAGCCGCGCTTGATGAACTTCCCGCGCCCCTTCTTCCCCACGAACGTGTCCTTGTCGACGATGACCTCGCCGCGCGAGAGCACCGTCACCGCCTTGCCCTTCACCTTCTTACCTTCGTAGGGGTTGTAGTCGACGCGCATGTGGTGCGTCCTGGCCGAGAGCGTCTGCGACGCGCGGGGGTCCCAGACGACGACGTCGGCGTCGCTCCCGACGGCGATCGTCCCCTTCCTCGGGAACATGCCCATGATCTTCGCCGGCGTCGTGCAGCACAGCTCGATCCAGCGGTTCAGTGTGATGCGGCCCGCGACGACGCCGCCGTCGTAGAGGAGCACCATCCGCGTCTCGACCCCCGGCGCGCCGTTGGGGATCTTCGAGAAGTCGCCCTTGCCGAGCTCCTTCTGCTTCGGCAGCCCCTGGTAGCCCTCCTTCATGCAGAAGGGGCAGTGGTCGGTCGAGACGACCTGCAGATCGCCCCTCGCGAGCCCCTTCCAGAGCTCGTCCTGGTGCGGCTTGGGCCGGAGCGGCGGCGACATGACGTACTTCGCGCCGTCGAACCCGGGCTCCTCGTAGCTGTCGTACGACAGGAAGAGGTACTGCGGGCAGGTCTCGGCGTACGCGGGGAGGCCGCGGTCGCGGAAGAGCCTCACCTGCTCGAGCGCCTGCGCCGCCGAGAGGTGGACGACGTAGAGGGGCACGCCGCCGGCCATCTCCGCGAGCTTGAACGCGCGGCCGGTCGCCTCGCCCTCGGCCTCGGGCGGGCGCGTGAGCGCGTGCCACTTCGGCTCGATCTTCCGTTCCGCCAGGGCCTTCTTCACGAGCACGTCGATGACGCCGCCGTTCTCCGCGTGCATGCAGATGAGCCCGCCGACCTCGGCCGCGCGCACGAGCGCGCGGAAGATCGACGCGTCGTCGACCATGAACACGCCCGGGTACGCCATGAAGAGCTTGAAGCTCGAGACGCCCTCGTCGACCATCGTCGCCATCTCGCGCAGGACCTCGTCGTTCACGTCGCGCACGATCATGTGCAGCCCGTAGTCGATCACGGCCTTGCCGCGCGCCTTCGCGAGCCAGGCGTCGCGCGCCCGCTCGAGCGGCTCGCCGGCCCCTTGGACCGCGAAGTCGACGATGCTCGTCGTGCCGCCGAACGCGGCCGCGACGGTGCCCGTATGGAAGTCGTCGGACGCGAACGTGCCGCCGAACGGCAGCTCCATGTGGGTGTGGACGTCGATCCCGCCGGGGATGACGTACCTGCGCGAGGCGTCGATCCGCTTCGCGCCGCCGGCTTTGAGGTCCGTCCCGATCGCGGCGATCCTCTCGCCATCGATCAGCACGTCGGCCTTGAACGCCTCGCTCGCGGTGACGACGGTGCCGCCCGCGACGAGGGTCTTCACGGCTTCACCAGGTCGCCGTACATGTCCGGCCGGCGGTCACGGTAGAACTGCCAGGTGTTGCGGACCTCGCGGACCATGTCCATGTCGAGCTCCGCGCACAGGAGCTGCTCTTCCGTGTCCGAGGCCTGCGCGACGATCTGCCCCCGCGGGTCCGCGAAGTAGCTCGAGCCGTAGTAGTCGTTCGGACCGAACTCCGTCTCCTTCCCCACCCGGTTGATCGTCCCGACGAAGTAGCCGTTGGCGATCGCGTGCGCGGTCTGCTCGATCTTCCAGAGGTGCATGGAGAGTCCGCGCGACGTCGCCGACGGGATGAACACGAGCTCGGCGCCGGCGAGCCCGAGGGCGCGGGCCCCCTCGGGGAAGTGGCGGTCGTAGCAGATGTACACGCCGATCGTGCCGGCAGCGGTCTGGAAGACGGGGTAGCCGAGGTTGCCCGGGCGGAAGTAGAACTTCTCCCAGAACCCGTTCACGTGCGGGATGTGCGTCTTGCGGTACTTGCCGAGGTACGTGCCGTCGGCATCGATGACCGCGGCGGTGTTGTAGTAGATCCCCGGCGCGTCCTCCTCGTAGACGGGGACCACGAGCACGATGCCGTGCTTCTTCGCCTGCTCCCGCATGAGCCTGGTCGTCGGGCCATCCGGCACGCGCTCGGCGTAGCCGTAGTGCTTGGGGTCCTGTACCTGACAGAAGTACGGTCCGTAGAAGAGCTCCTGGAGGCACATCACCTTGACGCCGCCCTGCGCGGCCTGCGCGATGTAGCGCAGGTGCTTCTCGGTCATGGAGTCCTTGTCGCCGGTCCACGTCGCCTGGACGAGCGCCGCCTTCAGCTTCATGTGGCCTCCTCCGACGCGGTGAGGGGAGAGCCTAGCGGAAGAGGTCCTTCTCCTTGGGTCGGACGTACGTCTGCGCCGTCTCGTCGGGCCCGACACGGTCGAGGCCGCGGAGGATCGCCACGGGCGTGCGATCGAGCTTCCCCATGACGAGCTCGGCGGCGGCCGCGATCTCGTCGGCGAGCGCGATCTCCGTGACGCGCAGCTCGTAGCCGTCGGGGTCGAACCGGCCGGCGTAGCGCAGCAGCGCGGGGATCCCGGCCATGCCGATCGCGACGTTCACGTGCCCCTCGCGCCACGCGCGTCCGAAGGTGTCGGTCACGACGACCGCGACGTCGGCGCCCGTCCGCTCTCGCAGCGCGCCGCGGAGCCGGGCCGCCGAGGCGTCCGGGTCGACGGGGAGGAGGACGACGTGGTCGGGCGCCCCCGCGTTCGAGCGGTCGACGCCGGCGTTCGCGCAGACGAACCCGTGGTGCGTCTCGGCGATGAGGACGCCGCGCTCCCAGCGCACGATCTCGCGCGTCTCGCGCAGCACGACCTCCATCGCGCGCGGGTCGCGTCCCGCCTCCCCCGCCATCCGCGTCGCGCGCTCGCTCGGAGACACGCTCGCGAGGTCGACGACCCGGCCCTCGCTCTTCGACACGATCTTCTGTGCGACGACGACGACGTCACCATCGCGCAACGGATCGCCCAGGCCAGCGGTGATGAGCGCGGCGAGATCGTCGCCGGTCCGCACCTCGGGGAGCCCGCTGACGGGCCGGATCTCGAGCCGATGCATCCCGCGCGAGCCTATCCGCGTGGCGCGGTCGCTGCGTGCGGCGCGCGGAGGGCCGGGGGTCGGGACTAGGCTTCACCGCATGAGCGCGCCGGACGACGATCTCGTCGCCTCGGCGCGAGTCGCGCACCTCGCCACCTCCGACCAGTACGCGCGCCCCCACGTCGTGCCGATCGCGTTCGTGTACGAGGAGCCGTACCTCTACACGCCGATCGACCGCAAGCCGAAGCGCGTCGACGACTGGCGCCTGCTCCGGCGCGTGCAGAACGTCGTCACGAACGGCCGCGCGAGCGTCGTCGTCGACGTATGGGACGAAGACTGGTCGCGCCTGCGCTACGTGCTGCTCGAGGGCGTCGCCGACGTCGTCGAGACGGGACCCGAGCGCGACCGCGCCGTGGCCCTCCTCGAAGCGAAATACCCGCAGTACGCGAGGCTGCCGCTCGGCGACGCCCCGGTCATCCGGGTCACCGTCGATCACCGCGTCGACTGGGAGAGCGCTCCGCCCCGTCCGTAGCGGCGGGCAGCGGATCTCACACTCCGAACGTGCCGAGGATCACGTTCGGCGGCCCACGTCCGGGCTCCGTGCTCTGTTCCAGTGAGCAGAAGGAAAGAGGAGGTGGCCGACATGGAGCTTCTCGTTCTGATCGGCGCGCTGGTGGGGCTGGACGTGCTGGCGGCCCGGTTCGGCGTCGACAGTCGCGACAACGGCGTCCTGGACCGCCATCAGCGGGCGATCGACGCGGTGCGCGGCGGGGACACCGCCCTCTATCAGGCGGAGCTGCGTGCGTTCGAGGACGAGCTGCGGCGGCGCGCGGCCTAGCTCAGAGCTCCCCCGTCGCGGCGTAGCGGTCGGCGATCTCGAGGGCCTCGTCGATCGCCCGGATGCCGATCCGCAGCTCGTCCTCCGTGGTCACGAGCGGCGGAGCGATGACCATGAGGTTCCAGCGGCACATGACGTAGACGTCGCGCTTCATGAGCGCGCTCCGCAGCGCCGCCGCGAGCTTCTGGCTCGGGCCGTTCCAGCGCTCGAGCATCTCCTTCGTCCCGCGGTCCTTCACCAGCTCGATGCCCCACATGAGGCCCTTGCCGCGGACGTCGCCCACCGACGGGTGCCGCTCCATGAGGCCGCGCAGCTCGCGGCCGAGCACCTCTCCCATGGCGGCGGCGTGCTCGATGACGCGCTCGTCCTCGTACGCCTGGATCGTCGCGACGCCGGCGGCGCACGCGAGCGCGTGGCCGCTGTACGTGAGGCCGTGCCAGAGCACGTGTTCGTCGAAGTGCTTCGCGATCGGCGCGTCGACGATCGCGCCGCCCAGCGGCACGTAGCCCGAGTTCACGCCCTTGGCGAACGTCATGATGTCGGGCGCCACGTTCCAGTGTTCCGCCGCGAACCACTTGCCGGTGCGGCCGAAGCCCGTCATCACCTCGTCGAGCACCATGACGATCCCGTAGCGGTCGCACAGCGCGCGGATCCCCTGGAAGAAGCCGTCGGGCGGCACGATGAGACCGCTCGCGCCGACGATCGGCTCGCACACGATCGCCGCGATCCGATCGGGCCCCTCGTACCAGACGACCTCCTCGACGTGGGCGAGCGCCTGCTGCACGTCGTTCCCGAACACGGAGCGGTACGGGTCGGGGTTGAGGAAGTGCACGACGCCGGGGATGCCGGGCTCGTTCGCCCAGCGGCGGTTGTCGCCGCCGGCGGTCATCGCGCCCTGCGTCTGACCGTGGAAGCTGCGCCACTGCGTGAGGATCTTGTGGCGGCCGGTGTAGAGACGCGCGATCTTGATCGCCTCTTCGATCGCCTCGCTGCCGCCCGTCGTGAAGAGCGTCTTGACCAGGTCGCCCGGCGCGACCTCGGCGATCATGCGCGCGAGCGTCGCGCGCGGCTCGTCGGTGAAGCCCGGCGCGGCGTACGTGAGCCGCTGCGCCTGGTCGACGATCGCCTGCACGACCTTCGGGTGCTGGTGCCCGAGGTTGGTATTCACCAGGGTGGACGAGAAGTCGAGGATGCGTCGCGCGCCCGAGTGGATCCACACGCCCTCGCCGCCCGTGACGACGAGCGGCGCGAGACCGCCCTGCGCCAGCCACGAGATGAGCACGTGCTCGCGCGTGTCGCGCTGGACGCGCTCGATGTCGACGCCGGGCCGCTTCGCGGTGAGCGCCATCGCGCAGAGCATACGAGCCTCACGTAGCCTCTTCGCATGCTGCTCGGGATCAGCGCGTGGCCCGTGAATACGGACTGGCCGTCGCTGCGCGAGGCAGGGATGACCGCCGACCGCGCCGGGTTCGACCACCTCTACGCCTGGGACCACTTCTATTCGATCGTCGGCCCCATCGAGGACCCGAACCTCGAATCGACGCAGGTCCTCGCGGGCTGGGGCATGTCGACCGAGCGCGTGAAGATCGGCTCGCTCGTGCACGGCGTCACGTACCGCCATCCCGCCGTCCTCGTGAACACGATCACGGCGCTCGACCACCTCACGAGCGGCCGCGCGATCATGGGGATCGGCGCCGCGTGGATGGAGCCCGAGCACGCCGCGTACGGGATCAAGCTCGGGACGCGGAGGGAGCGCTCCGACCGCTTCGAGGAAGCGGCGCGGATCGTCCGCTCGATGCTCCGCGAACGCGCGACGACGTTCCGCGGGAAGTACTACCGCGTCACCGACGCCCTGAACGAGCCGCGGCCGATCCAGAGGGAGATGCCCGTGCTCGTCGGCGGCGGCGGCGAGACGCGGACGCTGCGGACGACCGCGCTGTACGCGGACATGTGGCACGGATTCGGGTCCGTCGCGGACGTCCGCCACAAGATCGAGGTCCTCCGCGCGCACTGCGCGACGGTGGGGCGCGACCCGGACGCCGTCACGCCGCTCGGCGGCGGGTGGGTGGTCGTGCGCGACCGGCCCGAGGACGTGCGGGCGTACCTCGCGAAAGTGGCCGACCACCACGGGATCGCCCCGCCGACCCCGCGCGCGTCGGGCGACCCGGAGGCCGTCGCGCGAGCGCTCTTCGAGTACTGGAAGGCGGGCGCGCGCGGATTCGTGCTGTCGGGCGCGTACCCCTTCGACCTCGAGACGATCGAGCGCGTCGGGCTCGAGGTGAAGCCCCGCCTCGAGCGGCTCGTCGCGGCAGAGGGCGCGGCCCGCTGATATAAAGGGGTCCCCGTGAAGATCGGCGTTCCGAAGGAGACCATGCCCGGCGAGCGCCGCGTCGCGCTCGTCCCGGAGACCGCGGCGCGCCTGGTGAAGGGCGGCAACGAGGTCGTCGTGGAGCGCGGCGCCGGCGTCGAGGCGGCCTTCGTCGATGCCGCGTACGAGCAGGCCGGCGCGCGGATCGTCGACGACGCGTACGACGCGGACCTCATCGTGAAGGTGCAGCGGCCGACGCCGGACGAGGTGAACAAGCTCCGCTCGGGCCAGATGCTCGTCGCGTTCCTCGGGCCGCTCATCGACCCGCGCTATTCCGAGGCGCTCGCCAAGAAGGGCGTCATCGCGCTCTCGATGGACGCGATCCCACGGATCACGCGCGCGCAGCCGATGGACGCGCTCAGCTCACAGGCCACGGTCGCCGGCTACAAGGCCGTGCTTCTCGCCGCGGCGCAGCTCCCCCGCTTCTTCCCGATGCTCACGACAGCCGCGGGGACGATCGCGCCGGCGAAGGCGTTCGTCATCGGCGCGGGCGTCGCGGGGCTCCAGGCGATCGCGACGGCGCGCCGGCTCGGCGCGGTCGTCGAGGCGTTCGACACGCGCCCGGTCGTGAAGGAGCAGGTCCAGTCGCTCGGCGCGAAGTTCCTCGAGATCGACCTCGGCGAGTCCGGCGCCGGCAAGGAGGTCGAGCTCCTGGCGAAGGCCACGCGGGAGAACGACATCGTCATCACGACCGCGGCGATCCCCGGACGGAAGGCGCCCGTGCTCATCACGAAGGAGATGGTCCCGGCGATGCGGCCGGGCTCGGTCATCGTCGACCTCGCGGCGGAGACCGGCGGCAACTGTGAGCTCACCGAGGCGGGCAAGACCGTCGTGAAGGAGGGGGTCACGATCGTCGGCACGACGAACGTCCCGAGCACGATGCCGTACCACTCGAGCCAGATGTACTCACGGAACATCGCGAGCCTGCTCGCGCTCTTCGTGAAGGACGGGAAGGCGACGCTCGACATGGGCGACGAGGTCGTCAAGGGCACCGTGATCACGCAGAACGGCGAGGTCGTGCACGAGGCGACGAGGAAGCTCCTCGCGCCGGCGGGGGCGAGCGCATGAGCGCCGATCTCGTCCTCGGCGCGTACGTCTTCATCCTCACCATCTTCGTCGGGCTCGAGGTGATCTCGAAGGTGCCCTCGACCCTGCACACACCGCTCATGAGCGGCGCGAACGCGATCCACGGGATCGTCGTCATCGGCGCGATGCTCGTCGTCCTCGCGGTGCCCGGGACGCTCGGGACGGTCCTCGGCTTCTTCGCGGTCGTGCTCGGGACGGCGAACGTCGTCGGCGGGTTCGTCGTCACCGACCGGATGCTCGGGATGTTCCAGCAGCGTCCGCGGCGCGCCGCGCCGCCCGCCGGGAAGAGGCCATGAGCCTCGAGACCTTGATCCCGCTCGTCTACCTCCTCACGGCCGTCACGTTCGTCCTCGGGCTGAAGGGCCTCTCGGGACCGACGACCGCGGTGGCGGGGAACCGCGTCGCCGCGGTCGGCATGCTCTTCGCCGTCGCGTTCACGTTCGCGACGAAGGAGTTCCAGCAGTACGGGGCGAGCGGCATCTGGCTGACGGCCGGCGGGATGGCCGTCGGCGCGGTCGCGGGCGTCGCGGGAGGGCGCCTGGTGAAGATGACCGCGATGCCGCAGATGGTCGCCCTCTTCAACGGCGCGGGCGGCGGCGCGGCGGCGCTCATCTCGATCCTCGAGTTCCAGCACGCCGCGGGCACGGTCGAGGGGCCGGCGGCGGGTGCCGTCCTCGCCGTCGCGCTCGGCCTCCTCATCGGGGCCGTCTCCTTCTCCGGCAGCGCGATCGCGTTCGGCAAGCTGCAGGGGATCATCTCTCCGCGTGCGTACAAGTACCCGGGCCAGCAGGTCGTGACGGTCGTCGTATTCGCGGCGATGGTCCTCGTCGCCATCCTGCTCGTCGTCGAGGCCGGCTGGGGCGTGACGGTCCTTCCGGGTCCGACCGCGATCTGGCTTCTTGCCGCCCTCGCGCTCGTGTTCGGCGTCGTGCTCGTCATGCCGATCGGCGGCGCGGACATGCCCGTCGTCATCTCGCTCCTGAACGCGTACACGGGCCTCGCGGTCGCGATGGCCGGCTTCGTCCTCTCCAACCAGCTCCTCATCGTCGCCGGCACGCTCGTCGGCGCCTCCGGCACGATCCTCACGCGCCTCATGTCGAAGGCGATGAACCGGTCCCTCGCGAACGTACTCTTCGCGGGCGTCGGCGCCGCCGCGGGCGCGGCGGTCGAGCGGAAGGGCGACGAGACGCGGACGGTGCGCGAGGTGAGCGCCGAGGATGCGGCGATCCTCCTCGGCTTCGCGAACGACGTCATCGTCGTCCCCGGCTACGGGCTCGCCGTCGCGCAGGCGCAGCACGCGGTGCGCGAGCTCGCCGACATGCTCGAGGGCAAGGGTGTGAGCGTCCGCTACGCGATCCATCCCGTCGCGGGGCGCATGCCCGGGCACATGAACGTCCTCCTCGCCGAGGCGAACGTGCCGTACGAGAAGCTGAAGGACATGGACGAGATCAACGGCGACTTCAAGAACGCGGACGTCGCGCTCGTCATCGGCGCGAACGACGTCACGAATCCCGCGGCGCGCAGCGACCGCTCGAGCCCGATCTACGGCATGCCGATCCTCAACGTCGACCAGGCGAAGAACGTCATCGTCATCAAGCGCTCGATGCGGAGTGGGTTCGCGGGGATCGACAACGACCTCTACCTCGACCCGAAGACGGGGATGCTGTTCGGCGACGCGAAGGCCGCCGTCGAGCGCGTCATCACGGAGCTGAAGAAGGCCGCGTAGGTCCTACTGGAGCTGGCGCGCGAGGCGAGGCGGCGAGGATACGCGGCGCGTCCCTAGCATCGACGGCCATGGCCGACACCGCGCTCGCGCGACTCCTCCGCTTCGGCGACCCGACCCGCGGTCCCGGGTGGAACCCGCGCGCGCCGGCCGACCCGCGGCTCTCCGTTCCCCGCACTCGCGCGCTGCTCGACCTCGCCGGCGCGCCCGACCGCGACCTCGTCTGCGTGATCGTCGCGGGGACGAAGGGCAAGGGCTCCACCGCGGCGCTCCTTGGGAGCATCGTCGGTGCCGCGGGCATCCGCGCGGGCCTCTTCACGTCCCCGCACCTCCAGGACTGGCGCGAGCGGATCCGCGTCGACGGCGCGGCGATCCGGCCGGCGGCGTTCGAGCGGGCGTGTGCGGAGGCCGTCGCGCTCGTGCCCCGGCTCCGCCGTCGCGCGCGCTCGCTCGGCGACCCGAGCGCGTTCGTCCTCCTCCTCGCGGCCGCGCTCGTGCACTTCGCGCATCGCCGCTGCCGCGTCGCGATCCTCGAGGTCGGGCTCGGCGGGCGCTACGACGCGACGAACGCGGCCGAGCCAGCCGTCGCCGTCGTCACGCCGATCGGGCTCGACCATCGCGCGATCCTCGGGCCGACGCTCGCGGCGATCGCGAGCGAGAAGGCCGGGATCCTCCGGCGCGCCGGGCCGGCCATCCTCGCGCCGCAGCGCCCCGCCGCGGCACGGGCCATCGCGCGCGCGTGCACGCAGGTCGGAGCGGTGTGCCGTACCGCTCGACCGGTCTCACGTTCCGTGCGCCTCGCGCTCGCGGGCGAGCACCAGCGCGTGAACGCGGGCGTCGCCGCGGACGCGGCCCGCGAGCTCGCGCGCCTCGGCCTCCCCATCGACGAGCGGGCGATCGCCGCGGGGCTCGCGCGCGCCACGTGGCCCGGCCGCTTCGAGGTCGTCGGACGCGCTCGCCCGGTCGTGCTCGACGCCGCGCACACGCCCGAGTCGGGCGCGGCGCTCGTGCGCGCGCTCGAGGCGCGCTATCCGCGGAGGGCGATCCACCTCGTGTTCGGCTGCACCGCGGACCGCGACCCGCGGACGATCGCGCGGCCGCTGCTCGACGGGGCGCGCGTGTACGCGACGGCGAGCTCCGGCCCGCGCGCGCTCGCCGCCGACGAGGTCGCGCACGCGCTGCGGCCGCACGTCGTCGGCGCGTTCGCGACCGTCCGCGACGCGATCGCCGCGGCGCGCCGAGCCGCGCGACCCGGCGAGCCCGTGTGCGTCACCGGCTCGGTCGCGCTCGTCGGCGAGGCGCGAACGGCGCTCGGGCTTCCCGTCGCCGAGCGGCTCTGGTGACGCAAGCCCGGAGCGAACACCTCCCGACGCTGTCGTTCGGAGACGAGGCGGCCACCCGCCTCGCCGGTGCCGGTGCTAGTTGGCCGGCCTCCACGCGAAGACGACGCGCGTGATGAGGCCGCCGCGCGTCTCGAACGTCCACGTCGTGTAGTTCGCGAACTGGCCGGGCGCCCGCGTGAGGCCCTTCAGGACGACGGTGTCGCCCATGACCTCCTCCGATCGCACGATGCGGACGAACGGCGGCGCGACGCGCATGAGCTGCCGTGCGCCGTCCTTGCCGCGCAGCTCGTTCTCGCCGCCGGGGAGCTCGATGACGACGTCGTCGGCGACGACGGACGCGGCCTTCTCGGCCGACTTCTCCGCGAGCGCCTGCATGAACGCACGGGCCGCGTCGAGCGCGCTCATTACTTGGATGGTGGCACAGCTGATGCGATGATCGGCGCACCATGGCGCTCCGCGCCGTCGTCCCGTACGCCGCCATCGGAGCCGCCATCGCGCTCGCGTCGTCGGCCGCCGTGGTCGGCTCGATCGCCCCGGTCGCGGCGCCGAGCCCGGTCCCCACCGCCGCCCCGTCGCTCTCGCCGCGCCCCGCGCCGAAGCTCTCGAGCGCCGCGCGACTCGCCTACTGGCGCGACGGGAAGCTCTGGGTGTCGGACCTCGACGGCTCGCTCCGGCAGCCGATCGCCTCGACCGACGACGCGCGCCGCATCTCGCTCACGCGCTGGTCCGCCGACGGCGGCGCGCTCGCGTTCGTCGACGGCGCGGTGTCGCTCACCGTCGTCGCGCTCGACGGGCGGAGCGAGGCCGCCGACCTCCCCCTCGACCTGCGCAACGCCGGCTACCGCATCGCCGACCTCCGCTGGTCGCCCGACTCCGGCCGGGTCGCCGCGACGCTCCTGCGTCCGGGCGACGGGCGCGCCGATGCCTTCGTCGTCGACCTCGGCGCGGGCACGCCGGCGTGGCGGCGCGTCACGACGCTCGACGACCTCTTCGTCGGCGACTGGGTGTCGCCCACGGAGCTCCTCGCGTACACCGCGGGCGGCGCGCTCGGGATCGTCGACGCGAAAGGGAGCAACGCGATGCGTCTCCTCTCCGGCGTCCAGGGGATCTCTCCGGTCCTCGGACCGCGGGGTCGCGTCTACTACCTCGTCGGCGGCGTCCCACGGCTCCGCGATCCTTCGCTGCCCTACGTCACGGTGACGCGGGCTGCCGTGTGGAGCGTCTCGATCGACGGCTCGGACGCCCGGCGCGAGAGCCGCTGGACGGCGGACGACGTCCGCCTCGACGGCGTGCTCCCCGATGGCCGCTACCTCGTCCACGTCGGTCTCGGCCGCAGCGCGCAGGCGGTCGCCGGCGACGCCGTCGACGTCATCTCCGCGGACGCCGGGGTCGTCCAGCGCATCCGCGTCGGTCCCGACGGGCGGATCGCCTACGGCTTCGCCGATGATCGGATCGTCCGCGTCGACCTGTCGAAGGTCGGGACGGCGGCCGCATCGGTGAGCGTCTTCCTCGACGGCGTCGCCGATGGCGACGTGTGGTCCCCTCGGGCCGCGACCTCCGTGACGCGCGCCGTTCCGGTCGGTGGCGGCCCCGACGTGACGCTCGTGTTCGCGCTCGACGGCGACCTTTGGCGCCTGCGGGACGGAACGACGACGCTGTTCCACGTCTCGGCGAGCGGCCCGACGTCGCGCCGCATCCCGACGGGCGCGCCGCGCTGGTCGCCGGGGGCGGACCGGCTCCTCCTCGTCGAGCCCGCCGGGCCGCTCCTTGCGCCGACCACGCTCGTGGCGACGCTCCTCGACCGCGATGGCCGGACGACGGCGGTCGGCGGGACGCTCGGCGCGGGGCGATCGTTCGCGTGGTCGGCCGACGGCAGCGCGTTCGCGGTCGTCGTCGACCGCCGCGGCCAGAGCGGGGTCGCGACGGACGCGCAGCTCGAGGTGCGGTTCTTTCGCCGCGACGGCGCGCAGAGCGCGGCGCCGATCGACGGCACGGAGGTCGCGTGGACGCCGAAGGGCCTCCTCGTGCTGCGCGGCGCCGGCGGCGGCATGGAGGTCGCGCGGCTGGACGCGCCGACGAGCCGCGCCGTCACCCTCGTCACGGGCGACGCGCTCGCCTCGGATCCGCGCGCGACCGACCCGGGCGCGCGGCCCGCCGGGAGCGTCGGCGTGAGCGCGCTCGCGGCCTCCGCGGCGGGCACGTACGGGAGCGTGCGGCTCCAGAAGATCGAGGCCACGTCGGCGCGCGCATACCTCGTGATCTTCGATGCGGCCGGGCGCCTCGTGCACTACCTCCGCGCCGACGCGCTGACGGATCTCGCGTGGTCGCCGACCGACGATCTCTTCGGCTATACGGTCGACGCCGGCCTCCCGTCCGAGCGGACCTCCATCTCCACCCCCGACGGCGTCGTGCGGTCGGTGCGGTACGGCCGCTTCGCGGGGTGGTCCCTCGACGGGAAGTGGGCCTTCGTCGCGCGCGGCGACGGGCTGTACGCGGTCGCGCTCGCCGGCGGCGATCCGGTCCGCGTCGGACCGGCAGGCGCGCCGGTCGTCGCGATACCGCGCTGACCCTAGGACCGGACGGCCCGCGCGAAACGCGCGAGCGCTTCGAGGTGCTCGTCGATCGAGGCGTACTTCGCGTTCATCGTGTTCAGCTCGATGTGCGTCGCGCCGACGCGCCGCCACCACTCGGCCTCGCGCGGCCACTCCTCCGGCGGGACGCGGAACGCGTTCACGCGTCCCTCGAGCCCGACGCTGCGCTCGTCGCGGCCGGCCTCGCGGACCAGCTCGCGGAAGCGCTCGATGGCGCGTTCGTCGCCGGGCTGCACGTGCGTGAGCCAACCGTCGGCGAGGCGCGCGATCCGCCGGAGGCCCGGCTCGACGACCTCTTTCTTGCCCGCGATGTATCCGCCGCCCATCCAGATCGGGATCGGGCGCCGCACGGGCAGCGGCTTCAGGCCCGCGCGGTCGATGCGGTGCCACCTCCCGGAGAACTCGACGACGGGCTCGGTGAAGAGGGCGCGCAGGACGCGGATCTGCTCCTCGATCCGGCGACCGCGGTCGCCGTAGTCCATCCCCAGCGCCTCGAACTCCACGGCGTTCCAGCCGATCCCGACGCCGAGTCGCAGGCGGCCCTTCGTGAGCACGTCGACCTCGGCGGCCTGCTTCGCGACGAGGGCGGTCTGCCGCTGCGGCAGGACGACGATCGCCGTCGCGAGCTCGAGGCGCGTCGTGATCGCCGCGAGGTAGCCGAACAGCACGAACGGCTCGTGGAAGAGCGACTCGTGCGTGTAGGGCGCGCTCGGGTACGGCCCGGTCCATCCCGCCGGACGATCGGGATGCGCGCCGAGCACGTGGTCGTAGATCGCGAGGTGGTCGTATCCCATGCGCTCGATCTCGCGCACGTACCGCGCGACGCCGTCGGGCTCCGCGCCGATCTCGAGCTGAGGGAACACCGCGCCCAGGCGCATGCGATCGCCGATGGTAGGCATATGCTCGGCGAGATGCGGCCGCTCGCGACGCGGTTGGGCAGGCTCGGCACGGAGACGGCGTTCGAGGTCCTCGCGAAGGCGCGGGCGCTCGAGGCGAAGGGCCGCGGCATCGTCCATCTCGAGATCGGCGAGCCCGACTTCGACACGCCGCCCTCGATCGTGAGCGCCGGCGTCGCCGCGCTCGAGCGCGGCGAGACGCACTACACGCCGTCGGCGGGGATCCCCGAGCTCCGGGAGGCGATCGCGCGCTGGCTCCGCGCGCGCCGCGGCGTCGACGTCGACCCCGCGCGCGTCATCGTCACGCCCGGCGCGAAGCCGATCATGTTCTACGCGATGCTCGCGCTCCTCGAGGAGGGCGACGAGGCGATCTTCCCCGACCCCGGTTTCCCGATCTATTCGTCGATGATCTCCTTCGCCGGCGCGCGCGCCGTACCCCTCCCGCTGCGCGAGGCGAACGACTTCGAGCCCGACCTCGACGAGCTCCGCTCGCTCATCACGCCGCGGACGAAGCTCCTCGTCATCAACAGCCCGCACAACCCGACCGGCGGGATGCTCTCGCCCGCCGCGACCTCGGAGATCGCGCGGATCGCGCGCGAGCGCGACCTCTGGGTCCTCACCGACGAGATCTACGGCGAGACGGTCTACGAGGGCGAGCACCGTTCGCTCCTGCTCGAGCCGGAGATGAGCGAGCGCGCGATCCTCCTCGACGGGTTCAGCAAGACGTACGCGATGACGGGGTGGCGGCTGGGCTACGGCGTCTTCCCCGCGCCGCTCGTCGCCCCCGTGACGAAGCTCGTCACGAACTCGGTCTCGTGCACGGCGACGTTCGTCCAGCGCGCCGGAGTGGCCGCGCTCGCGTCGCGCGCGCCCGAGGTCGACGCGATGGTGAGGGCGTTCCGCGAGCGCCGCGACGCGATCGTCGAGGGCCTGAACGGTATCGACGGCATCACGTGCCGCACGCCCCGCGGCGCGTTCTACGTCTTCCCGAACGTGGTCGGCCTTCATCTCGGCGACAGCGCGGCGGTCGCGGATCGGATCCTCAACGAGGCGGGCGTGGCGGTCCTCGCCGGGACCTGCTTCGGCGCGGCGGGCGAGGGATACCTGCGCCTGTCGTACGCGAATTCGCTCGACGCGCTGCGCGAGGCCACCCGTCGCATCGGGACCTGGGCCACGTCCGCGCGGATGGTCCACACGGGCCGCTAGTCGCGATACTGGCCGGGTGCAGGAGGGGTATCAGGAGCGCCGTCTCGTCACCGTCCTCTTCGCCGACTTCGTCGGCTTCACGACGCTCGCCGAGGAGCTCGACCCCGAGGTGCTCCAGGAGACGGTGTCGGCGATCTTCGAGGACCTCGCCGAGGAAGCGCTCGCGTACGACGGCACGATCGAGAAGTTCATCGGCGACGCGATCTTCGTCGTCTTCGGCGCACCCGTCGCCCATGAGGACGACGCGCACCGGGCGCTCCGGTGCGCGCTCGGGATGCAGCGCAAGTTCTGCGACCACGCCGCGCGCGTGAAGCGCGAGCGAGGCATCGAGCTCGGGCTCCGCATCGGCGTCCACACGGGCCTCGTCGTCGCCGGGCACGTCCGCTCCGTCGCCGAGTACGGGGTCATGGGCGACACGGTGAACACGGCGGCGCGGCTGCAGGCGGAGGCCGGCGCCGGCGAGACCTACGTGACCGACGAGACCTTCCGCCTGACCAACCGCGCCTTCGCGTTCCGCGAGGTCGGCCCGCTGCAGCTGCGCGGGAAGGAGCGGCCGATCATGGCGTACTCGCTCGGCGGCGAGCGCGCCGACGAGCGCGCGCGCGTCGAGGTGAGCGCACCGCTCGTCGGCCGGTGGATGGAGCTCTCGCGGCTCGACCTCGCGTTCCAGTCGGCGCGCGCGGGACGTACGGAGGTCGTCGTCATCACCGGCGAGCCGGGCATCGGGAAGAGCCGCCTCGTGAGCGAGTTCGTCGGCCTCGCGGGGTCGACCGAGGGCGCGCCGCGTGCCGACGGCGCGCGCGCGCCGGACGCGCCGCGCGTCCTCCGCTGGACGTTCTCGCGCGTGAACCAGCGGCCGTACGCCGGATTCATCGAGCCGCTGCGGACCGAGCTCGGCGTCGAGTCTCCGGGAGCGGACACGACGGAGCGGCTCGAGGCCATCGCCGCGGAGCTCGGGTTCCCCGCGCCGTCGAACGTCGGCGCGCTCCTTGTGGGCTTCCTGCGGCTCGGCGGGGAGACGGAAGCCGTCGAAGCGTCGGAGGAGCGGCAGCGCGCGGTCCACCTCGCCGTCTTCGACGTCCTCGCCGCGCTCGCGCGCACGCGGCCGATCCTGTACGTCCTCGAGGACCTTCACTACGCCGACCCGTCGTCGATCGAGCTCCTCTCGTTCGTGACCGGGCGCACGAGCGGCACCGCGATGCTGTTCCTGCTCACCCACCGCCTCGGGCCGGGCGCGCCCGAGATCCACCCGCCCCGCACGGATCACATGCAGCTCGTCCTGCAGCCGCTCTCGGATGAGGAGGCCGCGCGGATCGTCGACTCGACGGTCCCCGTACCCGAGACGCTCCGCGACCGTATCGTCGCGCGCGCGGGAGGCAACCCGTTCTTCATCGAGGAGTCGATCCGCTCGCTCATCGACTCGGGGGTCGTCGAGCGCGACAAGACCGGCGCGTGGCATCTCGTGCGGCGGCCGGGCTATCGCCCGCAGGGGCCCCTACCCCTGGGGCTCGAGGTCCCCGCGACCCTGCACGCGCTCGTCGCGGCGCGCATCGACCGCCTCGCGCCGATCGCGAAGGAGGCGATCCAGCTCGCGTCGGTCATCGGCGTGCGCTTCGGCGACCGCGTCATGCGCGCGGCCGGGGGCGATCGGCTCGCGGATGCGGTCGACCAGCTCGTCGCCGCCGACCTCGTCGTCGACGCCGCGCCGGGCGAGCGCCGCGAGGGCCGCTACCGGTTCAAGCACGCGGTCACGCAGGAGGTCGCGTACAACACGCTCCTCGTCCGCCGGCGCACGGATCTGCACCGCACGGTCGCCGCGGCCATGGAGAAGGTGCTCGCCGGCGAGCTGCGCGAGTTCTACGGCGCGCTCGCGCACCACTACCTCCTCGGCGAGGTGCCCGACAAGGCGGCCGAGTACGCGTGGCGGGCGGCGCAGCGCGCGCTGTCGATCCACGCGCACGTCGAGGTGCTCCGCTTCGCCGAGCAGGCCCTCGAGCTCTACGAGCAGACCGCCGACGTCGAGCGCGCCACGTCCGCCCTCGAGCTCGTCGCGCGGATCCGCCGCTTCCGGGGCGAGAACGACGCGGCCCTCGCGGCCCTCGAGCGCGCGCTCACGATGCTCGAGCAGCGCATGCCCGACGCGACGGAGCGCATCGGCAGCGTGCTCGCGGCGATGGCCGAGCTGTGCACGCGCTGGGATGCGAAGCATCCCGACCTCCAGGGCCTCATCGAGCGTGGCCTGCGGATCGTCGGCGACGAGCCGTCGCGCGATCGCGTGCTGCTCCTCGCGGCGCGCGCGTTCATGCCGCGCCGCACGGCGCCGAAGCCGAAGGAGGACGACTGGCGCGCCTCGCTCGACACGGCGCAGGAAGCGCTCGCGATCGCCGAGGAGCTCGGCCTGCTGCGCGAGGTCTCGCTCTGCCTCGACGCGGTCGGCTACGCGTACCGCGAGCTCGGGAGCTTCCGCAAGGCGTACGAGGTGAACGCGCGCCGGCTGCCGATCGCCGCGTCGCTGCAGGACAACGACGAGCTCATCGACGCGCACACGATGTGCGCGCAGGCGGGCATCGTCCTCGACGACCTCACCGACGCGCTCGAGCACGCCACGCGGGCGCGCGAGCTCGCGTTCTCGACCGAGAAGCCCCGCCTCGGGTTGTCGGCGCTCGAGACGGAGGCGAGCGTCCTCCTGCTCTCCGGACGCTTCGCCGATACGCTGCGCACGGTCGCGCTGCGCTTGCAGCTCGAGGGCCCGCGCACCGCGGCCGCGATGGGTTCGATCGTCGCCCTCGGCATCGGCGCCGCGGCGGCTCTGGGCTCGCCGGAGGAGGCGGAGCTGCGCGCCGAGCTCGACCGGATCGAAGCGCCGCCGGCTGTCCTCGCCGCGGCCGACCTCTTCGGCGCGATCTGGGGCGCGCGCCGCAGCGAGAGCGCGTACCTCTCGGCGCGCAGCGCGGGGCTGCCGAAGGCCGCGATCGACGTCGTCATCACGGGACCGCTCATGGTGGCGTTCGCCGCGCGGTGGGGGCTCCACGACGAGGGGTTCGAGCAGCGGATCGGCGCCGCCGTCGAGCGCTCGGGACACGGCCGCGGGAAGGCGCTGCTCGTCCAGGCGCGCGCGCTCCACGCGCTCGGCGCGGGACAGCACGCCAAGGCCGAGCAGATGCTCCTCGACGCGATCCAGTCGTTCGCGACGCTGCGGCTCGATCACGAGCGCGCCGCGGCGCTCGCCGACCGCGCGCGCGCCCTCGAGCCGCTCGGCCGCCGCGACGATGCCGCGGCGCAGCGGGACGAGGCGCGCGCGGTCGCGGAACGCATCGGAGCGTCCGCGCTGCGCGCCGCGATCGACGCGGCGCTACCGGAGGGCGCGGCGAAGCGCTGATCGCGCGGCGTGGTAGCCGCACATGCCATGGACGCCGCCGCCGGGCGGTGTCGCCGCGGAGCAGAGGTAGGTCGAGCGGTCCGGCGTGGCGTACGGGTCGGGCGACAGGATCGGCCGCGCGAAGAGCTGCAGCCCGCCGTGCGAGCCCGCGGAGATGTCGCCGCCGACGTACGTCGCGTTGTGCGACTCGACCCAGTGCGCGTCCATCGGGTGCCGCGCGAGGATCCGGTCGCGAAAGCCCGGTGCGAACCGCTCGATCTGCGCCTCGATGCGCTCGGTCATGTCGACGGTCGACCCGTTCGGGACGTGGCAGTAGGCCCAGAGCGTGTGCTTCCCCGCGGGCGCGCGCGTCGGATCGAACAGGCTCTGCTGCGCGACGAGGACGAACGGCCGGTCGGGGTGCTCGCCGCGCGCGACCGCGCGCTCGGACGCCGCGATCTCGTCGAGCGTTCCGCCGAGATGCACCGTGCCCGCCCGCGCGCACTCCGGCGCGCGCCACGGGACGGGGCCGTCGAGCGCGTAGTCGAGCTTGAACACGCCGGGGCCGTGGCGGTACGCGCGCAGGACGCGGCGGTAGCCCCGCGGGAGACGATCGCCCGCGATCCGCTCGAGCGCCGACGGCGCGGTGTCGAACAGGACGGCGTCGGCGGCGGGCAGGTCGTCCCACGATCCGACACGCCGCCCCGTCACGACCTCGCCGCCGCGCTCGCGCAGGACGGCGACGAGCGCGTCGGCGATCCGCTGCGACCCGCCGCGCGCCATCGGCCATCCGACGGCGTGCGCGGTCGCGCCGAGCGTGAGCGCGAACGTCGTCGAGAGCGGCGCGTCGAGCGAGAGGAACGAGTGGCCGGCGAGGCCCGCGAAGACCGCGCGCGCGCGCTCCGTCGCGAAGACGCGGCGCGCGAAGGGCCGCGCCGGGAGCAGCGCCATGAGGCCGAAGCGCGCGAGCGCGATCGGGTGTCGCGGGACGCGCAGGAAGGGGCCGGTGAGCACGGCGCGCAGCCGCGGGAGGTCGCGCGCGACCGCGCCGACGGTGCGCGTCCACGCCGGGCCATCGCGCCCGAGCTCCCGCGCCGTCCGCTCGACCGATCGCTCGACGATCACGGCCGTGCCGTCGTCGAGGGGATGCGCGAGGGGCACCGCTGGATGGATCCACGCGAGGCCGTGCGCCGCGAGCGGCAGCGTCCGAAAGTACGGCGACGCCGCGGCGAGCGGGTGCACCGCCGAGCAGACGTCGTGGACGAAGCCGGGCAGCGTGAGCGCGGCCGAGCGCGATCCGCCGCCGATCGCGTCCTCCGCCTCGAGGACGGTGACGCGCACGCCTTCGCCGGCGAGGAGGATCGCCGCGGCGAGCCCGTTCGGCCCGCTGCCGACGACGACGGCAGTGCGCTCGGCCATCACCCTCCATCGTGATGCGCCCGTGTCAGCTTGGCGAGGGGCCGACCAGTGGCCGTCTCCCTCGCGCCGCGCTCGTATCGTCCACGGACCACGAGCGAAGGAGGCGGCGATGCGAGCACGGATCCTTGGCGTGTCCGTGGTGGTGGGGATGTTGGTGGCGGGGGCGGTCGCGGCGGCGGTCTCGAGCTTCGACCGTCAGGCGAACGAGCCACAGGTCGCGGGCGATCCGACGTCCGACACGACGGCGGTGTTCCCGACGAACAAGCAGAACGAGCCGACGATCGCCGTCGACCCGCGCGACGGGATGCATCTGATCGCGGGGTCGAACGACGAGCAGCGGCAGCCACCGTGCGGACCGGGTCCCGTCCGAGGATCCGGCGCGGCGCGCAACGACTGCAGCTTCTTCCCGAACGTCGGGACGGACGGCGTGTACACGAGCAGCGACGGCGGCTCGACGTGGACGAACAGGGGTCTCCTCCCCGGATACGCGCCCGATCCGAACGCGACGCTCGTGTCCGACGGCGATCCCGTCATCGTGTTCGGCCCGAAGCCCGGCGCGTCGGGCTTCTCGTGGGCGAACGGCGCGCGCGCGTACTACGCCGGCCTCGCGTCCTACGCGAGCGGGGCGGCGACGGGCCGGCAGGCGCCGGAGCTCCTCGCCGTGTCGACCTCCGACGACGAGGGTGCGACCTGGTCGGGTCCCGTCGTCGCGGCGAAGGGCAACGGCTACATCTTCAACGACAAGGAGAACATCTGGGCCGACGACATCGCGGGCTCGCCGTTCTTCGGCCGCGTGTACGTGAGCTGGACCCAGTTCCGCGACCTCGCGAACGGCGCCGAGCCGGTCATGACGGCGTACTCGACGGACGGCGGCGCGACGTGGTCGCGGCCGAAGCAGATCTCGATCGCGCAGAACTACGCCTTCGGCGGCCGCCAGTTCAGCGCGCTCCGCAGCGGGCCCGACGGCACGGTCTACCTCGTGTGGCTCGACTCGGACGTGCACGGACCGAAGCAGGTCGTCGCGACGTCGAGCGACGGCGGCGTGACGTGGACACACGCGCGCGACGTCGCGCGTCTGACGGCGAACATGGCGGATCCCATCCCGGGCGCGAACTTCCGCACCGGTCCCTACCCGACGGTCGCGACCGACGCGTCGAGCGGCGCCGTCTACGCGGCGTGGGTCGACGTCCTCGGCGGCGCCGGCCGCGTCGTCGTGAGCAAGAGCACCGATCACGGCACGACCTGGTCGGCGCCGGCGGCCGTTTCGACGGCGGCGGAGGGCTACGCGTTCTTCCAGGGCCTCGACGTCGCCCCGAACGGCCGCGTCGACGTCGCCTACCAGGCGCTCACGGCGAAGACGACGACGTACGGAACGGCCAACGCGAGCATCGACGCGTACTACGTCAGCTCGACCGACGGCGGCGCGCACTGGAGCGCGCCGGCGAAGATCAGCTCGGCGTCGTCGGACCCGGCGGCGTCGTCGCAGAACAACCTGGCTCGGCAGTTCTGGGGCGACTACAACACGCTCGTCAGCACGAGCGCGAGCGCGTTCTTCATCTACACCGACACGCGCAGCGGCGCGGGATGCGCCGCGGTCGACGCGTACCAGCATTCGGTCGACGGCAGCGGGCCGTCGGCCCCGAAGCCCGCGCCCGAGGACGTCTGCCCGAGCCGGTTCGGGAACTCGGACGTCGAGGTATCGGTCGTCACTCCGTAGGGCGTCGTCCGCGCAGGACCATGCGCAGGGCCCTCCCGTCGCCGGCGGGAGGGCTCTGCTCTTCCCGCGCGATCCAGACCGAAGGAGGGCCTAGCGGCCGCGCCGGGCGGGGCGGCGGTCCCCGTCACCCGATGACGGTGAGGGGCTCGGTGAGGGCGAGCGGGCGGGCAGGCACGGCCCGTCGCTCAGGTTGAACTGGCCGAAGGTGCCCGAGATCGTGGCCGTCGCGTCGACGACGGCCAGGGTCAGGCCCAGCGTCGTGCGGTAGTGCGCGGTCGACCCCGTCAGCGAGTCGAGCGTCACGGTCGCGCTCGCCCCGCTCGCCCACGACACGCGGATCGTCGCGGGGGCGTTCGCCGCGCTCACGCTGGTGATGACGAACTGCCACTGCGTCGAGCTGCACTCGTGGTCGGCGAGCGTCGAGGTCTTCACGTGGACGACGTCCGTCGGGCTCGGGGTGGGCGTCGGCTCCGGCGTCTCGGACGGGGCGGGCGATGGGCTCGGCGACAGCGACGGCGTCGGGCCCTTCGGCGGATCCGGGACGTAGCACGTCCTCTTCGAGACGGGGTCACCCGTGCCGGCCGCGTTGGCGTACACCCATACCTCGGCGTCGCCCTTGAGCCGCACCTCGTAGTCGACCGCGAGCGGCGCGATCCAGTACGTCGGTGTGCGGCCGTTCGCCTCGGTGAGCTTGATCGTCGTGCCGTCGGGCCACGCCGGCGTCACGTACGAGCTCTGCGTGTCGTGGACGCGGACCGAGCCGCCCGGGACGGCGACGAGCTTGTAGAAGCCGTCGGGGTTCTCGCCCGAGAGCGGGTTGTCGCCCGCGTTCGGGACGTGCTTTCCGGCCGGGTTGTAGATCGGCACGCATGCCGTCGTCACGGCGGGCGTCGGCGTGGCGGTGGGCGTCGGGGTGGGCGTCGGGGTCGCGGCCGGTGGGCACGGAACGCCCGCGGCGGCGAGCGTCCCGGTGAACGCATCGGCGTCGGCCAGCGTCAGGAACGCGACCGTCGCCGAGACGCTCGTCACCGGGAGATACGTCTCGCCGGTGTGCAAAGCGGTCGTGTAGTGCGCGATCCCCGTCGCCGTATCGAGGGTCGAGAGGCTCACCGTCGTGACCTCTCCGCCCCGCCACGTGACGGAGACCGCCGTCGGCGCGAGCGCGGCGGTCACGCCCGAGACCGTGAAGTCCCACTCCGCCGCGGCCACGTCGCACGCGGGCAGCGTCGCGAGCGTGAGCGTCTTCTGCGGCCCGCACGGTCCGCCGTTCAGCTTGAACGACCCGCTCCACGTCCCGGTGATGGACGCGCCGGCGGCGCTCACGGGGGCGTACGGGTCGGACGCGCCCGTCGAGGTGGCGGTGTGCAGCGTCGTCGAGTAGTGCGCCACGCCGATGTTCGGCGTCACGCTGGTATCCGTCGGCGTGAAGCCGCTCAGCGGGACCGTCGCGCTCTCACCGTTGCTCCATGTCACGGTGATCGAGGGCGGTGCCTGCCCGGCGAGCGGCACGCCGGTCGTCGCGGGCGGGGCGGCCGGGTCGAGGGCCCGGTCGATGGTGAAGTCCCACGCGGTGGCGCCCGTGGCGCACGCGAACGTCGTCGTCGCCTCGATCGTCCGGATGGGGGGCCACTTCGGGTCCCAGCAGATGCCGCCCGGGAGCGTCTTGTCCGGGTTGGCCGTGGTCCCGATCTGCTGGCCGGTCGCGGGATCCCAGAGCGTCACGGTCGAGGGGGCGTTCGGGTCGATGACCGTCGCCTGAACCTGGTCGCCGGCCGTGATCGTGTACGCGGTCGCGGTACCGGGAGAGCCGGCCGACGTGCCCGCCGCCGGCGTCACCGTCGGCGTCGTGCCGGGAAGGGCCGGCGTGAACGTGAGCACGCTTCCCGGCGCGAAGAAGCCGAGCGACGTGGGCGACGACGCGCTCGGGACGGGCACCGTCAGCTCGACGGAGGGGTACCCGGGCTGGCCTGCGATCTTGATGACGTTCGGCGTCGCCGTCGGACCGCAGGTCGCCGCGAGGAGCGAGGTCATGACGATGCCGGTGTCGTTGTAGTCGGCCTCGGTCGCGCAGCCCGCCGGTCCCGTGCCGTCCGGGTGGCACAGGCCCGTATCCTCGAACCCGAATACCCCGGTGAGCCCGGCGGTCGTCGTGAAGCCGCTGAGGTACTGGAGACGCGCCTGCGGGAACGAGACGCCGACGTTCCGAGCGCCCGGTCCGGTGTAGAAGACGCTCTTGCCGTCCGGGGTGAAGTTCGGCCACGCCTTGCTCCAGCAGGAGAGGTCGCTGCCGCAGTCCACCGCGGGGTCCGGCGCGATCGGCGCGAAGGTCGCGGACCGATGCGTGCCCGACCAGCAGCGGTCGGTGTCCATCACGATCCCCTGCGCGCTGACGTCGGTCCACCGGGTGTCGCCGGTCGCGACCAGCTGCGCGATCGTCGCGAGCTTCCAGACGTCGTCGGTGTTCGAGTAGTCGCGGCCCTCGAGGTTGACGAGGTCGCTCGCGTCCCACGGGTTCGGGACGCCCGTCGGAGCCGTGCCGGTCCCGTTCCACCGGTACCTCTTGACACGGTCCCGGCAGGCGTTGTCGATCCCGGCGTTGTTGCGGATCGCGAAGACGAGCTCGGTCCCTTGCGAGAAAGACCCGAGAGAGATCGGCGCGCTGAAGCGCAGGTAGTTCGGATCGCCCGCGCGAACGGCCGGCGCCGCGGGATCGAGCGGCGCGCAGACGCCCGCGGCCACGGCCTGGGCGACGGTGATGGTGCCGCCGTCCTTGACCAGCTTCCCGACGAGGGGCGTCGCGGGATCCGGCCGGCCGGGCATGAAGACGCGCCCGTGCTCGGAGCGGAGGCTGGTGCTCGCGTCCGTGCCGCAGTACGGGAGGACGTCCTTGCTGTTGAAGAGGTACTGCACGCGCGGGTAGACGAGCCAGATCTCGTCGACGAAGAACGCGATGGAGCTCATCGCGCGCACCTCGACGGTCACGCCCGGGTTGCTGAAGCCGAGGCCGGCGATCCCGTCGAACATGGGCTTGACCTGCGACGTCGGCCAGGGGTCGGTCGTGAGCTGAATGGTCGGCTGGAACGTGTCGTCAGCCGTCACGGTCGGGATCGCGGTGCTCAGGGCGGACGTCACCGCGTGGCCGCTCGCGCCATCGGGGATCTGCGCCGCCGCGCGCGAGCGCCCGGCGAGCGTCGTCGCCGCGGTGGCCGTAGTGGCGAGGGGGAAAAGGATGACGCTCGCGGCGACGCTCGCCGTGAGCGCGCGCGCCAGAGCCCGCCGGATCGCGGCCGCCTTCACGTGCCCTTCATCCCCCTATCGCACCAGGACCCTCGGGGGGGTCCGACGGAACAGTAGGCAGGCGGGCGTCCGGCAGGCCCTCAAGCCGGTATCCGGCAGGCCGCCTGCTACCGCGCTGCGACCCCCGCCGGGCCGAAGTTCAGCGGCGCGTGACCTGCTGCTGGCTCCGCTGAACGCCCTGGGCGGCCCCGGCGCTCGCGGGCCTTCCGGACGGCGTGGCGTCCTGCGCCAGGAGGAGCGCGCGGCTCACGATCCGCATCCCCGAGGAGCGACCGAATTCGAGCGCGCTTTCGGCCTCGGCGACGAGGTCCTCGGCCGACCCGGCGTCGGCGGGGAACTCGGCGACGCCGATGCGCGGGTCCGTGCCCGCCGCGACCTTGATGTCAGGGAGGTTCTTGTCGAGGAAGGCGACCGCGCCCGTCGACGGCGTATGCGGCAGCACGAGCGCGAGCTGGTCGGCCCCGCGGAACGAGACGCGGTCGCTCGCGCGCGTGCGCTGCAGCAGGAGCCGCACGAGGCCGCTCCGCTGCCGCACGGCCGCCTCGGCCGTGCCCTCGTCGGCGTGCTCGATGACCGGATCGAGCCCCATGAGGACGAGCGAGACGGGGTACTTGTACCGGCGCGCGCGCGCGACCTCGTCGGCGAGCTGCTTCTGTGCGTGCTGCCACTTCATCGCTCCGGTCTCCGCCGTCGGCGTGAGCTCGTCGATGAGCAGGCCGTCGTGCCGCCGCTGGAGCGCGTCCGCGTCGGCGCGCGACGAAAGCGAGTCGCTGAGCATGCCGAGGAGGAGCAGCGCGATGCCCGCCGCGAGCGAGACCTGCGCGATCCCGGACGTGCCCTCGACGGCGTAGCGGATCCCCGCGAACACGCCGGTCATGACGAGCGCGGAGACCGTGCCCGATCGCGGGAACGGGCGCCAGAGCGCGGCGACGACGACGAACGCGGCGACGACCGGCACGAGGATCCGCGCCTCCCCCGCCTCGAGATAGAGCGCGGCCGCGACGCCGGTCCCGGTCCACGCCGCGACGAAAGCGGCCCACGCCTTCACGCGCGACGGGGCGCTCACGACCGGTCGCTCCGGAAGGCGAGGTACGACTGGACGGTCGCGATGACGAGCGCGACGAGCGCGATCACCGCGGCGGCGAGGAGCACCCAGGGCGGGCGCGTCTCCTGCGACGCCGCGACGATCTGCGGCCGGAGCTGGAACGAGGTCACGTCGAGCGGGATCGGCGCGGGGCCGCCGAACGCGAGCGGCCTCGGCGTCGCTGTCGCCCCAGCGACCGGCGCGCGCGGGCGCTCCTCGGTCGCGATGACGACGTTCCCCGAGAGCGCGCGCTGCCGCACCGCCTCCACGGCGAGGTCGAGCCCTTCGGCGCTCGTCCCGGTGACGACGAGGACTGCGCGGCCCGCGGCCCACGGCGAGGCGATCTCCTCGACGACGCCCAGGCGCTCGAGGTCCGCCACACGCACGGTGATCTCGCGACCGAGGACGAGGCGCTGGTCGGCGCCGACCTGAACGGGGGCGCGCGTGCCGAGCGTGCCGATCGCGGGATCGTCGCTCGGCAGGCCGAACAGGATGACGTCCTTGTCCGCGGCGTCGCGCGCCGGGTCGAACGAGGCCGCGCTCACGAACGTCGGCCGGAGCAGGCCGGCGCGCGTGCCGCGGCCGACGTCCGAGACGAACTGCGCGAGCGACTGCGGGTTCGCCCCGAGGTCTCCCGGGAGGACGACGAGGACGTCGTCGATCCGACCGTCGCGGTGGAACGGGTACGGGTACGTCGACAGGCTCGGGTCGCCGAGCGGCCGGTCGACGCCGGCCGGCGGGTAGAGCGCGCTGTCGGCGTGGAGGACCGCCCACGCCTGCTCGACGGGGACGGCGTTGCAGGCCTCTCGCTCGGCGAGGCCGGGGAGCCGGAGGCTGAACTCGATCTTCACCGCGTTCGCGCCGGGCCGAAGGGCCGCGCCGGGCAGCTCGATCCGCCGGACGGCGCGGACCGGCTCGAGGTCGCGGAACGCGATGGACTCGAGCGGGAGGTCGTTCACGACGATCCGCATCGATGAGCGGTTCGCGTCGAGCAGATCCGAGTGGCTGACCGCGATGTCGAAGGGGACCGACGCGTCGCGCGCGACCGTCGGCAGGAAGGCGGTGAACGAGATGCCGTGGTCGCCGACGCCGTTCACCTGCTCCTCGCGGAACCCGAGCTCCGACAGGCGCGTCACCGCGGACGCCGGCGCGGGCGCGGTGAACGGGATCGCTTCGGTGACGAGCGCATACGTGCCGCGGAGGGCCTTGATCCCGTCGCGTCCGGCGAGCGCGAGCGCGGCCTTCTCGACGGCGCGGTCGCTCGTGCCCGAGACGACGAGGAGCGCGCGTGCCGCGTTCGCGGGCGACGGCATGACCATGAGCACACCGGTGTCCTCCGCGACCGGCCGCCCGAGCGCGTCGAGGAACCCGTTCCGGTCCTGCGCGAGGGGTCCGTTCCCGATCGCGCGGATCTGCGGCATCGAGCCGCGCCGGCCGATGTACACGAGGTGGTCCTGCGACAGGTCGGCGTCCTTCACCTGGCTGGCACGCTGGAGCTGCACCTTCAGGCCGCGGTCCCCGGCGTACTGCCCGAGCTGGGTCGCGACGCGCCCGAACGCGGTGAGCTCGGTCGTCGTCGGCGCGTCGGGGATGACGAACAGGACCGGCGCGGGCTGCGGGTGCGTCGGCGAGAAGAACGGCAGGGGGTACGACGCGAGGTCGGGCCGCACCGGGGCGGGCTGCGGGACGGCGGGCTGCGCGAACGAGTAGCGCACCGTCGTCGAGGCGAGGATCGTGAGGTGGCGCGCGGGGCTGTCGACGGACCCCGCCTCGCACGTATCGATGTCCAGGCGCAGCTGCGCCTGGACGGTCATGCGGTTGACCTCAGGGTCGATGCGCTCGAACGGGATGGGCACGCGAGCCGTCCGCCGCGCACCGCCCGATCCGCCGATCCCGACGTCGTACACGGGCACGCCGTTCCAGAGCACGACCATGACGGACTCCCGGGTCAGGAGCTCCGACGGGATGTAGTCGATGTCGACGTAGGAGACGTCGCCCGGCCTGGGGCTGCCCAGGAGGTAGTCGGCGGGGCCCGGGATGGACCAGTCGGCGGAGACGAGCGGCCCCGTCAGGGTGTCGTCCTTGTAGCCGAGCTGGGACAGCTGGATCGAGGTGAAGGGCGTCGACGGGGGGAAGTCGCGCGCGAGCGCCAGGGACGCGGACGAGAGCAGTCCCGCCGCGACCATGAAGAGAAGCAAGCGCCTCATCGGTCGGCCACCGGCGTGACAGCGTACAGGCGGTATTCGGCGGCCTCGCCGCTCACCGGCCAGGTCCCCTCGAGCCTCGCCCATGCGACGCCGCCCTCGTAGAGGGTCGGCCACGCGGCGTCGACGCGGTCGGCGCTGCCGCGCCCGGTCGGCGTCCGGGACAGCACGAGGTCGGCCTTCGGCGGCGTCGCGGCGGCCGTGACATCGACGACGCCGACGCCCGACGCGCGCAGGAGCAGCGCGGCGACCGCGTCGACGCGCGCATCGAGGACGACGCTCGCTCCCCGCGACCGCACGTCCGTGGCAAGCGCGCGCTCCCCCGCCCACATCGGCGCGGGACGGCCGGAGAGGGCGGCGACGACGGCCCGGTGACCCTCCCCCCAGTCCGGGGAGAGCGCGAGCGCGAGGGCGCCGGCGGCGACGAGCGCGGGCGCGGCGAGCGCCGGCGCGACGGCGCGCAGCGCGGGGCGCGCGGCCGCGGCCTCGCCCACCAGGAGCGCGGTGAGGGGGACGGCCGGGAGGACGGCGTCGAGCGAGGGAGGCGAGCCGCTCACGACCGCAGTGAACGCCGCCGCGCCGAGGATCGTGACGACGGCGGCCGACGCGGCGAGGCCGCGTCCGAGCAGCGTCGCCGCGGCCCCGGCGGCGAGGCCGCACGCGGCGACGATCGCCACGTGGAGCGGCGGCACCGCCAGCGGCGGCGCGGCGACGGCGGCGAGCGACCGCGCGACGAACGCGGTCGGATCGCCGGTGATGAGGCCGACCGTCACGAGCCACAGCCCGAGTGCGCCGGCGACCGCCGCCGCGTACGCGATGGCGAACGCGGGGCGCTCGTCGCGATCGTCGGTCCGGGCGCGCGGTCCCCGCCACACCGCGAGTGCGAGCACGGCGCCGACGACGAAGAGGTCGTAGCGCGCGAGGCCGGCGAGCGCGAGCGCGAACGCGGATGCGAGGATCGCGAGCGCCTCGCCCGACCGCTGCCACCGCCGGAAGAGCCGCAGCGCGGCGATGAGGAGCGCCGACGCGAGGACCGTGCCGCTCCCCGATGCCGCGGCGTACAGCCACGCGGGGTGCGCGGTGGCGGCGGCCGCGAGCGTCGCCGACGCCGGCATGCCGAGCCCGATCGCGCGGAGCGATCCGAAGAGCCACCACGCCGTGAGCCCCGCCGCGACGGCGCTGACGACGACCGGACCGAGGGGGTCCCACCGCGCGGGCGGAACGGCCGCGACGGCCATGGCGAGGACGACCGGGAGGGGCGGCAGGTCGGCGCCGAGCGCCTCGACCGACGGCGGGTCGCCGAACGGCACCGCGGTCGCTCGCAGCGCGATCATCGCCGCGGCCGCCGAGAAGACGCCCGCGGCGCGCAGCCACAGCGCGACGGCGACGACGATCGCGGCCACGCCGCCGATCGCGAGCCAGCGGGCGAGGCTCATCGCGACGGCCCCGACGGGGTCACCGCGTAGAGCCGCCAGCCGTTGAGGCCGCCGAAGTCCATCTCGAGCCTCGCGTACGGCCGGCCGTTCTGCCAGATGCCCGGCAGCGCCTGGCCGACCGCCTCGGGCGAGCGCGGGTCGGGCACGAGGATGTGCGTGATCGATCCGCCGTCCGGCCGCGCGAGGATCGCGGTGAAGTCGCGGTCGCTCGTGATCGCGTAGCGCGTGTGGTCCCGGGCGAAGACGTTCACGCCGAACGCGTAGGCCGAGTCCATGAGGACGACGGGCCGCCCGGGGAGCGCGTCGACGTACGCGGCGATCCGCTTCTCCGTCGTGAACTCGAAGGACGGCGGCACGGCGACGGCATCGGGTCGCGCGACGTGCCGCACGATCTGCCACTCCTCACGGCCGAGGTCGGGCTGGGCCATCGCCCACGCGCCGGCGGGCAGGCCGCCGACGAGCAGCACGATGCCGGCGGCCCACGCGAAGGCGTGCCTGCGCGGGCGCGACGCGAGCGGGCGAAGGACGAGCGGTAGGAGCACGATCGCGAAGGGGACGCTGTAGAGGAAGAAGCGCAGCCACCCGAACGAGGTCCCGGAGAACACGAGGTACGCGTGGAACGCGGGGAGCGCGCCGGCCATCGCGAGCACGCCGAAGGTCACGTGCTCGCGCCGGAGGATCCCGAGGAGGAACGCCCCGATCGCGAGCGGGACCGCCGCGGGCATGACGAAGGCCCAGCGCTCGAGCGCGTACCCGATCGAGGCGAGGAGGTCGCCGATGACGAGCGAGAGGTACGTCTGCTGGCCCGTGCGGAACCCCGCCGTTTGCGCGAGGTTCCCGTAGCTCGAGCGGTAGAAGTACAGCGGGTCGCCGACGAACACCGCGTTGAAGAACACCCACAGCGCGGCGACGTAGCTCACCGGAACGAGGTACGTGAGGAGGATCGCCTCGAGCCGATCGGGCTCGAGGTCCTTGCCCACGAAGAACGCGAACGTGAGCGCGGCGACGCCGCCCGCGGCGAACGCGAGCCCCTCGTAGCGGACGAGGAACGTGGAGGCGCTCGCGAGCGAGAAGAGGAGCAGGGCCTGCGTCCCGCCGCCGCGCGCCCAGCGGAGGAACTGGTACGTCGCCAGGAGCATGAAGAAGAGGAGCGGCGACTCGCTCATCCCGTTCGCCGCGTAGAAGACGATCGCGGGGTGCAGGCCGTACGCGAGTAGGAGGACCCGCCGGCGTACGCCGCCGACGTCGAGGAGGCGCAGCGTGCGGTCGAGGACGACGAGCGTCCCGACCGCGAAGGCCGCGCTCATGATCGGCGCCGAGAGGTACACCAGCCCGAAGCGATCGAGGACCAGGACGAGCGGGACCTGCACGATGCTGGGGAGCGGGTTCCACACGAATCCGATCGCCGCCAGGTGCGGGTCGCGACCGAGGACGACGTACATCGCGTTCGCCGTGCGCGACAGCGCGTCGCCCTCGTAGAAGCCGAGGCCGAGCATGAGCCACAGGCCGAGCGCGAGGTACAGGTAGCCGCACAGCATGGGGATGGAGAGAAAGGAACGGACGACGGCGAACAGTCGCGACCGAACGTCCCCCAGGCGCGCGGGCCGAGGCGCCGAGGCGAACGCCGAAGGGACGAGGTCGAGCGTCGCTACGCGCCCAGGGGACCCTACCCCGGTGGCCTGAGCGAGGGCTTTGCCCGAGTGAAGGTCAGCCAAGGCTGTGCCTCGCGGGCGTGCGGTGGAGGCGGATGCGGCCGCGGTAGAGGCCGTGCTCCGTCTTCTCCCAGTAGCTGGGGCGGTAGAAGAGCTGGAGGAACCCCTTCCACGCCGCGACGGACATGAACGCCCAGTAGATCGGCGAGAGCAGCGCGTACTTGACCATGTCGTAGTACTCGCGGCGCAGGCAGCCCGCGACGTTCAGGTAGGTGAACGCGAAGTTGCCGAGGTACAGGCCGATCGAGCCGAGGTAGAAGACCGGCGCGGGGAAGATCTCACGGACGACCCCCCAGTGGAAGAGGAACCAGACGACCGTGAGGAGCCAGTAGAGCGGGTTCACGAGATAGCCGAAGAACGTCCCGCCGACGACGAACTGGAAGCTCACGAAGGCCCTGAGGCCGATCTGACGGTAGAGGCGCCAGGGGTGGCGCATGTGGACGAGGTACGTCTGGATGTAGCCCTTCACCCACCGCGACCGCTGACGGATCCAGTTGTAGAGCTCGGCGTTCGCCTCCTCGAACGTCGTCGAGTCGATGACCGCCGTCGTCCATCCGCGCTTGTACAGGCGCATGCCGAGGTCGGCATCCTCGGTCACGTTGTACGGATCCCACGCGCCGAGCTCGCGCAGGCGCGCCGTCGGGAAGTGGTTGCTCGTGCCGCCGAGCGGGATCGGCGCGTGGCTCGCGTCGAGCCCGGGCAGGAAGAGGTCGAACCACATGCTGTATTCGGTCGTGAACCAGCGCGTGAGCAGGTCCTGGTCGCGGTTGAAGTAGTTGAGCTTCGCCTGAACGCACGCCAGACGCTCGTCGCCCTTGCGGAACGCGACGACCGCCTTCTTCAGCTGGTCGGGCTCGGGGATGTCCTCGGCGTCGAAGATGACGACGTACTCGCCCTTCGCGTGGATGAGTCCGTAGTTGCACGCCTTCGGCTTCCCCTTCGGCTCTCCGTGCGGGACGATGAGGAGGCCGAACCAGCTCGGGAGGCCCGCGCGGCGCGCGACGTCGATCGTCTCCTCGTCGTCCTCCTCGAGGAGGACCTTCACGTCGAGCTTCGCCTTGGGATAGTCGAGGCGCTCGATGGCGCGCGCGAGGATCGGGAACACCTTCGCCTCGTGGTACACGGGGACGAGGATCGTGTAGACGGGGAGCTCGCGATCGTCGAGGATGCCGACGTCCTCCGCCGTGACGTCGATCTCCAGCCGCGTCCCCATCGCGCGGTACGCGAGGTAGAACTTGTACGCCGAGAACCCGACGTAGAAGACCGTCGAGAACGCGACGTACGCCGTCACCGTCGCGACGGGCGCGAGGAGGAGCCCCGCGAGCGTCGCGAGCGCCAGGACCGCGAAGAACGCGCGCTGCCCGCGGCTGAGCACCCACCGCGCGCTGTCCTGCGGCGACCGCGACAGCAGCTGCGCCGCCGAGACGCGCAGGTACTCCTCGCGCCAGACCTCGTTCATCGCGTGGTCGAGGGCCGCCTCGGTGACGATGACCGCCACGATCCTCCGGCCGGCGAGGCCCGGGATCCGCGCGATGTCGGCGGGATCGAGCGGTTCCGCGCACGCGACGAACGTCTCTTCCCCCGTGTCGAAGATGGGGAGCACGCCGCGGTCGCGGGCGACGTCGGCCGGCACGAGCCGCGCGACGCTCGCGTCCACCGCCGCGGAGCGCAGGTCGACGAACGCGCGCTCGGTCTGCTCCGCGAGCGCGGCCGCCAGCTCCAGCTCGGTGACGTACCCGAGGGCGACGAGCGCCGCGCCCACGCGCACGCCGGTACGGTCGTGGACCTCGAGCGCGCGGTCGAGCTGCTCGCGCGTGATGACCCCGACCTCGATGAGCCGCTCGCCGACGCTCGGACGCGAGTACACGCGCCGCTGCGCCACCTCGATCTCGCGGCGCGTCCCCACCGACACGACGACCGGGCGGCCGAGCGCGATCGCCGCCGCGGCCCGCGCGGCGTCATCGAGCGGATCGACGAACGCGACCTCGACCGACCCGCCGCGCTGCGCGACGGGGATGAGCGCGTGCCGCAGCGCGGTCTCGCGCGGGACGAGCCGCGCGAGCGCGTGGTCGACCGGGTCCTCGAGGTGCACCTCTTCGCGCTCCGCGCCGAGGGCGTCGATGACGACGGCGCGGCGCTCGCGGGGCTCGACCTCGGCGACGGCGGCGTTCAGATGGGCGGCGAGCGAGATCGCGAGCTGCTCGGGGCGGAGCAGGCCGCGGGCCGTGAGCACGGCGTCGAGCGGGCGGCCGCGCGCGCGATCCTCGAGCGCGAGGTCCACCTGCGGGCGCGAGAGCCAGCCGCGCGCCACGAGCGCGCGTCCGAACCGCACGTAGGCCTCCGAGACCTGCGCGCGGGGCGCGTACCAGCGCGCGAGGACCGCGGATACGTCCGCGGCCATGCCGTACACGGGATCGATCGCGACGCCGCGCTTCACCGGGACGGCCGTCGCGTCCGCGCGCACGTCCATGAGCGCGACGAGCAGGGCGCGGCCCCGGCGTACGAGCGGGACCGCCGACGCGGTGCGCGCCGCGGGCTCGCCGAGGGCGTCGATCGCGGACGCGTCGGGCGAGCACCGATCGACGTGTACCCACGGCGTGCCGGCCGCGAGCGCGGCGGCCTCGACGAGGTCCTCGCCCGCGAGCGAGCCTGCCGCGTCGGCAGCGACGAGCCCGGCGCCGATCGCGACGTCGACGGCGGACGGCGCCGCGGGCTCGTGTGCGGGGAGCTGGGCGAGCCGCCGGTCGAGGACGCGTCCGTCGACGTAGTGGAGCTTCACCTCCCGCGCACCCGTCGCACGGCGGATGAGCTCCGTCCCCGCCGGCCCCTGCGCGAGATCCGTGACGACGAGCGCCGCGCGTCCGGCGCGTCCGACGGGCGCGCACCGACGCGCTCTCCAGAACGCCGACGGGGCCGACGCCGCGAGCGCCTCGTCGATCGCCGTGTCCTCGTGGTGCCGCGGAAGGCGCGCGAGGTGCGCCGCCGCGGCGTCGATCGCCTCGGCACTCACGTGTCCCAGGCGGACGGCGTGCTCCGTGCGGCTGCGCCCCGACATCGTCGCGACGCCCTCGAGCGCGGCGCGGCGTGTCGCCGTGAGCGCGCCCGTCTGCACGAGGCGATCGAGCACGGCGTCCTCGCCGATCGATGCCGCCACGGGTGCGGTGTCCGCGTAGACCTGGGCGAACGCCGTCGCGAATGCGCTCGGCGAGCACACGGCTATGCGCGTCTCGAGCCCGACGGCGTCGCGCAGACGCGCGCGCGCCGCCGGCCCGGGCACGCGGGGCGCCGCGACGACGGCGAGCCCGCGGGTGACCGTGACGGGGACGACGCGCAGCGCTTCGGCGACCGATCGCGGCAGGACGTGCGACAGGTAGGGCGGGCGCGGGTAGCGCGGCAGGCGGATCTGCGGCAGGCGGGCGCGGAGCGCGAGCGCCTCCACCGCGGTGTCCTCGGCGAGGTCGAACGCGCGCGCGACGACCTCGACGTCGGTGTCGCGCTCGGGCATCGCCGGGAGCGACGCGTCCGCGCGCGCGGCGAGGCCGATCTCGCGGATGAGCGCGAGCATCGACGCCGCGAGAGCGTCCTCCCACGAGCGACCGTCGAGGACGGTCCCGAGCCACAGCTCGAGCTCGTCGTCCGACGCGACCAGCGCGCGGACGTCGAGGTACGTCGCACGGCGGATCTCGGCGGTCGCGGCCCCTTCGAGCGCGTCGGCGCACGCGACCCTGAGGACGCCGCCGTCGATGGCGATGGGAAGCGCGCGATGCGCCCTCCAGAACGCGGGGGGCATGAGGCCGATGAGCGCCGCGGCGGGCGGGTCGGTCCAGGGGTCCAGTCCGACCGTCGGTCGGGCAAAGCCCTCCCTCCGGCCGGGGTGCTCGACCTCGTCCTGCGGCCTCGGTCTGCGCGCCCCGGGTACGTTGTCCAGTCCGACCGTCGGTCGGGCAAAGCCCTCCCTCCGGCCGGGGTGCTCGACCTCGTCCTGCGGCCTCGGTCTGCGCGCCCCGGGTACGTTGTCCAGTCCGACCGTCGGTCGGGCAAAGCCCTCCCTCCGGCCGGAGTGCTCCGTGCCCATCACTCGCCCTCATAGATCGGCTCGGGGACCTGCTCGTCGAGGATGTGGCGGCGGCGCTCCAGCTCGCGACGCTTCCGCGAGCGGTACCGGTCGACGACCGTGTAGACGGCGATGAACGCGACGAGGACGAGGAACGGGAAGGCCAGGTACCCGAAGAACGTGCCGAGGAAGAGTGCGATCCACGCCGTCGTGACGATCGCGACACGCAGGAACATCGCGAGCATGTCGAGCCAGAGGAGGATGCCTCTGGTGCGCCGCCTCACTACCGCGAGGTCGTGTCGTCGGGGGTCGCGACGGACAGCTCGATCCTGTCGTCCTCGTCCGACACGATCGAGGGAGCGAACTCGGTCAAGCCGTGGAGGAGCTCGGCGAGGTCTACCGACCGCGAATGGCGCACACGCAGGTGGACGGTCCCGCGGACGAACTGGCGCGTCACGACGTCCTGAACGCCGGGAAGGGCGCGGATCGCCTTCACGAAGACGGCGAGGTCCTGGAACCGCGCGAACGGTCCGGCGACGACCTCCGTCCCGGACGCGACCGCCTTGATCACGCTCTCGCGCTCGATCGGGGCGGGCGGCGCGATCGGCTCGGGGGCGGGCGGCGGCGCGACGGGCACGTCGGTCGCGACGACCGGCTCGACATGGATCGCGGTCCCGACGACCGGAATGACCGGGATCTCACGCGTCGCCGGCGCCGGCACGGTGATGTTGGTGAAACGCGAGGTGCGGACGTCGCCCTCGTCCGCGCGCGATCCGACGTCCGGGTAGCGGGATCTCAGTTGGGGCACGACGCGGCGGCGAGCGTCCGCGTCCGCCTCCTCGGCGTGCGCGACGGCCGCGGCGGACGGGCGCCACGTGCCGTCGCTCGCCTGCTCCAGCGCGATCGTCTCGCGCACCCCTTCGATCGCGTGCACGTTGGGCGGTGGCGTCTCCACGGGCTCGACCTCGGCCGTCCCGCGCGCGTCGGCGCGCGTGACGTTGCTGAGGAGGTCGCGCGTCAGGCGCCGCAGGACCTCGGCGGCGCGGCCGCCCGCGACGCGCGGGGTCGCGCGCCACTCCGCGATGTCCGGCGCGCCCTCCTCGCGATACCGGCGCAGCGCGTCGGCGAACGGATCCGACGCCGCCGCTTCGTCCTCGAGCAATGCGCGGACGACGAGCGCGGGGACGTCCGACAGGACGCGCATTTGTTCCGTTCTCCGGTCGGTCGCGAGCGCCATTCACCCACCCGAACGCGCGAAGTGCCGCGTGAATGATGGACCGTGCGCGGTCGGACCGCGGCTCGCTCGCCCGTCCGACACGCGTTCGATACCCAACGGGGGGTTCAGTGGGCCCCGATCAGGTGTTGTGCGGCTCACCTGCCGCCCGTGAGAGGGCGTCAGCGCGGGCTGAACGCTGCGCGTACACGTCGATCGGCTCGAGCGTGCGGACGCGCGAGGAGACGTCCAGGCGCGCTTCGGCGAGGATCGCGCGCGCCTGCTCGAGCTCGGCGCCGCGCGGCGCCGAGGTCACGACCACAGTCTCGCCGCGGTTCGCGAGGAGCTGCGCCAGCGCGTCCCAGCCCCGTTCGACGCGCTCGACGCGGACGACGGCCGCTCCCGCGAGGCCCGCCTCGGCGTGCGGAACGTGGACGAGCGCGGGCGCGCGCCGCTCGGTCTCGGTGACGTACACGGGGTCCACGAGCACCGCGGGGTCGATCGTCCCCGGGAGCGATCGCGTCAACCGCGCGATCTCGACCGCGCCGCGGGTGCGCGCCACCACGTCGCTCCCGGTCCGCGGCGACGTGAAGACCGCGACGACGGTCTCGTTGTCCGGCGCGACGCGATGGCCGGCGAACGCGCCGGGCAGGTCCATCACCGCGTCGTCGGCGCGCGAGACCGTGAACACGCGCCGCAGGGTCACGTTGCCGCGCTCGCGCCGGCGATAGACGACGGCGCGGCCGTCCGGCCGCCAGATCGGATCGCTGTCCGCGAACGGCGTGCCGCGCAGGACCTCGCTGCGGACCACGCGGCCGTCGCGAACGTGCGCGAAGGCGATCTTCGCCGGATCGCCCGGAGCGGTGAACGCGATCGTCGATCGGTCGGACGACCAGCAGGCGCTGCCGGCAGCGTGCTCGACGCGCTCGGCCGCGAGGGCGGCCGACGCCGTGTCCTCGGACCATCGCGGACCGCGATCCGACAGCGTCACCCCGGCGTGCAGGGCATCGCCGGGCCCGATCTCGCGCTCGTGCGCACCGTCCCGGTCGACGACCCACAGCGAGCCGCGTCCGCCGCGCTCGCGAACGAACGCGATCCAATGTCCGTCGGGGGACCAGCGCGGGGCCCAGCTGCGAGCGCCGGCGTCGGTGAGCTGGATGATCCGGTCGCCGACGAGCGGCGCCGTGTAGATCTCGAGCGCGCCCGAACGATCCCACGCGAACGTCGCCTCGAGGCCGTCGGGAGAGAGGTCGAGTCCGCCCGCGTCGTCGACGCGCGGGACCGCCGCGAGCTCGTCGATCTCGAGGCGCCGGAACCGCGGGCCGATCGAAGTGGGCTCGAGCGTCGGCGCCGTCGGCCGTCCCGCCGCGCCGAGCGGGTTCGCGATCGTCGTCGGCGGCCGCGGCGTGCCCGGCGCGTCCCAGGGATCGGCGAACGCGCGCGGCCGCGCGCGCTTCGGCTCGACGCTCACGCTACCCGTCGTCGCGGACGGGCCGCGGGGCGCTCTCCACCTTCGCGCGCGTGACCTCGGCCACGACGAGCGTCTCCGGCCCCATCGCGGCCTCGCGCCCGACGGTCTTCTCGCGCGGGACGACGGGATCGTGGTGGTACATCTTGTCCTCGAGCCGACCGCGGTAGCCCCGGTCCCACGGCGCGTCGAGCAGGATGGTGAAGCGCTTGCGCGGCTTCGGGAGCTCGCCCTGGAGCGTGAGGAGCTCGTCGCGGCCGGCGTCCCACGTCGGCGGACGCTGCGCCGCGAGCACCGTCGAGAAGTCGAGTGCGAGCAGGGGCTTGGCCGCCGGCGACGCGAGGTCGAGATCGCCGACGACGAGGACCCCTCCCGCCTTGCGCAGCAGGAGGACGGTCGCGGCGTCCGCCCCGCTCGTCCGGACGGCCTCGCCGCCGGGCCTCGCGGTCGGCCCCTCACGGCGCACGCGGATCGCGCGGATCTGCGGCCGCACGAGCGAGTCGTCGTCGAGGAGGACGTCGGCGCCGCCCTCGACGGAGCCCGCGTCGTCGCGATGCGCGGCGATCTGCACCCCGAGCGCATCCCGCATCCGTCCGGCCTCGCGCGCCCGCGCCCCGTTCGTGACGACGATGAGCGCCAGCGGTCCGCATCCGCGGATGAGGCGGACGGCGCGCTCGCTGCAGCGCGGGACGTCGATGAGCACGTTGCCCCGTTCGGCGTCGTACACGATGTACTGCCGGTCGTTCTCGAGCGGCTCGTACAGCTCGAAGATCCACGAGCGCAGCTGCTGTATGTCCACCTACGCGACCTCAGCGTATTCGGGCAGGAGAAGGATCGCTTCGCGGCCCCGCTCGCGGCGCGCGAGGCGACGTCGGCTCTCGAGCCGCTCGGCCGCACGGCGCAGCGGCGCCTCGCCCCAGTCGAGCAGGCGGCCGAGCTGCTTCTCCGTCAGCGCGCCCGTGAGCGCGAGCGCTCGCTCGAGGATCCGCTCGCGCGCTTCGGCCGAGGACATGCGCTCGGCCGCGCGCACGACCTCCCCGTAGCGCCGCGTGAAGAGGTCGTACGTGTAGTTGTATTCCTCGCGTCCCTCGCCGACGGCCTTCACGCGCGCGACGTACATGGTCCGCTGGACCTCGTCGAGCGCCCTGTCGTACTGGCCGCGGCCCTCCTTCGAGGTGATCCCGAGCTCGGCGCGCATGCGGCGGCTCTGCGACTCGCCGCGCTGCGATACGAACTCGATGACGCGCCGGCCGATGTCGCTGATGCGACCCGCCTTCACGTCCTCGACGTGGTCGTCGGGCTCGCCCGCGCGTCCGAACGTCGCGTAGAACGTCGGCAGCAGACGCATCGAGAGGAAGCTCGGCTTTCGCGCGAGCACGGGGCCGTAATAGATCCGCTTCGCCGCGGCGAGCTCGTCCTTCCACCCCCACATCCATCCCCACTTCCGGTCGGTGTCGTTCGTCGACAGGTGGTCGAAGCACGCCGGGATCGGCAGCCCCTCCGCGGGCGTGAACGCGAAGCACATCCCGAGCTCGTCGACGAGCTTGACGAGCTGGTCGCCGTTGCGCACGCGGTGCGCCGCGGTGATGCGCGCGCGATGACGGTCAAGCAGCGCTCGGAGCGGATCGGAGTCCCGGCTCGGAGCGACCCGGTGACGCGCTCGCGCTTCCGTCAACTGAGGTACATCGCGAGGATGCCCAGGATCACCGCCACGGAGAACGCGCGCCGCGAGCGCTCGTGCAGCGCACGGAACTCGCGCCGCCGCGGGTCGACGTCGGGGAGGTCGTCGAACGCAGGCGTCTCCTTGCGGATCGCCCGCGCGACGGGGTTCGCCCAGGCGGACGCGTAGAGCGTCGTCGCCGCCATGAGCGCGAGCGCGATCCAGCGCCCGAGGATGCGCAGGTCGCGCGGGTCCTCGTCCGCGGCGCCCGCCCGCAGGAAGGCGGTGACCGCGATGAGCACGAGCGCCGCGATCGCGGCGCCGTCGAAGCGCGCGAGGATCGCGCCGAAGATCGTCCCGGCCTCCCCTGGCGACCGCACCGTCGCGAAGATGGCGGGCGCCGCGAGCGCCCCGAGCGCGAACCCGCCGCCGACGATCACCGCCAGCCCGAGCGTGTACCCGAGCCTCAGCAGGTCGAAATAGAGGGTGTCCACGCGTCGACCAGCGTAGGTCGCTCGGCTCGGCCCAGCCGCCTTCCGAGCCTCGCTGCCCATTGCGAGAGCCCAGCGGCGCGAGGCGGGGTGAGGTCGAGGGGAGCCGGGTCTCGTACGAGGCGGCCACCGCTCACGCCACTGCTGTTGGCCGCTGAGGGCGAGACCCGCGACCCGAGGCAACGTCGACCCGCCGAACGCCGCTCGCCGCAGAGGCCTCCCCCGGCGGGTGCGTCACCTGCCCGAGCGCCCTGCCTCGAACGCCATTCCCGACCTCGCTAGTCGGTTTTAGACTCGGGACATGCCCTCGATCGCACAGATCGCCGCCCAGGTGCGCCCGCACATAGAAGAGGTACAGCCCGACCAGGCCGAGCAGGAGCGCCGGCGGGGCGCCCGCGTCGTCGACGTCCGCGAGCAGAGCGAGTGGGACGCCGGCCACATCCCCGGCGCGCAGCTCATCCCGCTCGGGACGGTCGCCCAGGAGGCGGCCTCCCGCCTGCCCGACAAGCGGGAGCGCATCGTCGTCCACTGCGCCGCCGGCGTGCGCTCCGCGGTCGCGACGTACCAGCTCAAACAGCTCGGGTACACGAACGTCGCCTCGATGGCCGGCGGGTTCACCCAGTGGCGCGCGATGGGGCTGCCCGTCGAGGCGCCGCTGGACCGCGCGCAGCTCGAGCGCTACAGCCGCCACCTCGTCATCCCCGAGGTCGGGATCGCCGGCCAGCAGAAGCTCCTCAAAAGCAAGGTGCTCCTCATCGGCGCGGGCGGCCTGGGGTCGCCGGCCGCGCTCTACCTCGCCGCGGCGGGCGTCGGCACGCTCGGCGTCGTCGACTCCGACGTCGTCGACGCGACGAACCTCCAGCGCCAGATCCTCCACTCGACCGAGCGCATCGGCGAGTCGAAGGTGAGCAGCGCGGAGCGAACGCTCGTCGCGCTCAACCCCGACGTGAACGTCGTCGGCTACGCGGAGCGCTTCTCGTCCGAGAACGTCGACCGGATCCTCCCGCAGTACGACGTCATCCTCGACGGCGCGGACAACTTCCCGACGCGCTATCTCCTGAACGACGCGTCCGTGAAGTGGCGCAAGGCGGTCGTCCACGGGAGCATCTACCGCTTCGAGGGCCAGGTCACGGTCTTCAAACCCTTTGAGGGCCCGTGCTACCGCTGCCTCTTCCGCGAGCCGCCGCCGCCGGAGCTCGCGCCCTCGTGCGCGGAGGCCGGCGTGCTCGGCGTCCTGCCCGGGATCATCGGCACCATCCAGGCGAACGAGGTCATCAAGCTGCTGCTCGGGATCGGCGAGCCGCTCGTCGGCCGCTACCTGCTGTTCGACGCGCTCGAGGGGAGCTTCAGCGAGGTGAAGCTGCGCCGCGACCCGAGCTGCCCCGTATGCGGCGACCATCCGACGATCACGGAGTACATCGACTACGAAGGCTTCTGCGCCTCGCCCGCGTCGTGGCGCGCGGAGCACGAGGCCGCGGCCACCGTGAGCCGAGTGACGGCGTAGCCTCGACCTCCTGAGCGCCCTCCGCCGCACCACCGTCCCCGTCCTCGCGCTGGTGCTCGTCGCCGCGTGCACCGCGCCGACGGCGACGGGCACGCCGAGGCCGACGGCGACGCCCGACATCCAGCGCGCGAAGCTCGACCTCATCTACACGGCGCTCGTGTCCGGCGACGTCCACAAGGTGTCGAGCAAGGCCGCGCTCGAAGGCGGGCTCGAGGCCGTGCGCGCCGAGGTGAAGGCGGCGGGCGGCAGCGCGACGGTCGCGACGCCCGAGTTCCAGGACACGACGGACCCGCAGACCGGCGACTTCAAGAAGTTCGCCGACGCCGTGAGCGAGCTCGCGGCGAAGACGCAGTCGCTCTCGCCCGAGCGGATCAGCCGCGCCGCGATCACGGGGATGATCCGCACGAGCCCGGACTGCCACACCTTCTACTACGACGGCCAGTCGCGGATCGACTCGCGGATCATCCGCCCCACGGGGAACGCGAACCCGCCTGCCCCGCAGGGCGTCATCCTCAAGTCGCCCGACCCCGACACCGGGCTCGAGGCGCGACTGCTCGAGGGCGGAGTGGCGTGGATCCGGTTCCGCCGGTTCTTCATCAGCGGCACCTACGACATCCGGGCAGAGGTGAAGAAGGTGCTCGACGCCGCGCTGGCCAAGGGCGCGAAGGCGTGGCTCTTCGACCTGCGCGGCAACACCGGCGGCAACGGCGGCGACGTCATGGCGAGCTGGTTCCTGAACGGCGA
>CAZSRI010000003.1:0-13987 GCA_964609145.1 uncultured Chloroflexota bacterium | reverse complement strand
CGCTCGCTTGGCCGGCGTACGGAGCGCGCCCGGCCGCTAACGTCGCTGCGACCTTATTGGTACGGCGCCCCCCTTTTGCGAGCCGCCTCGCCCACCCATGATCGTCGTGCCACGCGAACGAACGCAGCGAGGACGCAACGAGGGGGGACGCGTAGTGGCGGTCCAGGTCGCAAGCATCCGAACGGCGGTGCTCCCGGCACCCGAGACCACGAGCGTGTGGGGGCCCGTCCCCGACGTGATCGACCGCGCCCGCGGCGGCGACCGCGCCGCGTTCGCCGAGCTGTACGACGCGCACGTCGACAGCGTCTACCGCTACCTCCTGTACCGCGTGCGCGACACGGCGGATGCCGAGGACCTCACGAGCGAGGTCTTCACGCGCGCGTTCGCGAACATCTACCGCTACCGCTGGCAGGGCAAGTCGTTCCTCGCCTGGCTGTACACGATCGCCCGCAACGCCGTGACCGACCGCCGGCGGCGCGACCGCCCGACCGTCGACCTCGACACTGCGTTCGGCGTGGCCGAGGACGGGCCGACGGCGCACGAGCAAGCCGTGCTCGGCGAGCAGGTCGGCATGCTGCGCGGCGCGGTGCGGCACCTCACGACCGAGCAGCAGCAGGTGCTGTCGCTGCGCTTCGAGATGAACCTCTCGAGCCGCGAGGTCGCGCACCGCCTCGGGAAGAACGAGGGCGCGGTCCGGGCGCTGCAGTTCCGCGCGCTCGGTCGACTGCGCAAGATCCTCTCGGAGCAGATCTAAGGACGCGATAAGGGTCCGCGGTCGCGCCGTCCCGCCCGCCTACACTTTTTCCATGTACCGGCGCTTCTCCCTGGCGATCGTCGCGCTCCTCGCCGCCGCGGCCTGCCAGGTCGTGCCGCCGGACGTCGCGAAGCAGATCGCCCCCGACCGCACGGACTACAAGACGCTCGAGGCGGCGTACCACGTCCTCCTCGAGCGCCACGTCGACGTACCGACGCCGAGCAAGCTTCTGAACGGCGCGCTCGACGGCGCCGACGAGTACCTCGCGAAGGCCGCGAACGAGAAGGGCGCGGGCTGCGCCGGGATCACCTCCCAGCGGCCGACGTTCACCGAGAGCACCGAGTCCGACCTCGTGAAGGCCTCGGCCGCGCTCGACGGCGCGCTGAAAGCGTGCTCGACGGCCGACAAGGTGCAGATCCAGCGCGCCGCCACGGACGGCATGGCGAAGGCGCTGGCCGAGTGCCACACCTATTACCTCGACCCCGACCGCGCGAAGGAGTTCAACCAGCCGCCCAAGCCGTACTCGGGCATCGGCGCGACGATCCTCGCTCCGAACGAGAAGGGCGGCATGGCTGAGATCTCGAGCGTGTTCCCGAACAGCCCCGCGGCGAAGGCCGGCGTCCGTCCCGGCGACCGTATCAAGGAGGTGAACGGGAAGAACGTCACGGGCCTCACGCCGGAGGAGATCGCGAACCGGATCAAGGGGCCCGAGGCGACGCAGGTCCAGCTCGTCCTCGTGCGCGGGACGCAGGAGCTCACGCTCGCCATCACCCGCGCGACGCTCACGCCGCCGCGCGTGACGCAGCAGGCCTTCGACTCCGGGAAGATCGTCTTGGTCTCCGTGTCGCAGCTGAACGGCGACGTCGCGCAGCAGACGCAGGACGCCGTGAGGGCCGCGATGGCCGCGGGGGCGAAGGGCATCATCCTGGACCTGCGGAACGACCCGGGCGGAGACCTCTCGGCCGCGGTGAACATCGCGGGGATCTTCGTGAAGAACGCCGACCTCGTCGATCAGGTCGGACGCGAGGGGAAGAAGGAGCAGGTGCGGACCGACGACCGCTGGTACGTCGGGTTCAACGGGCCCGTCGTCGTGATGGTGAACAGCCGCAGCGCGTCGGGCGCCGAGATCATCGCCGCGGGCCTGCGCGCGAACAACGTCGCGACGGTCGTCGGCGAGCGCAGCGCGGGATGCGTCGGCATCGCGCAGCCGCGCGAGATGCCCGACGGCGGCCTCCTTCTCGTCACGCTCGCGCGCATGGAGGACCCGAGGACGGGCGAGCCGCTCAACGGCCAAGGCCGCGGCGTCGCGCCCGATGTCGTCGCGACGGACGACCCGAACACGCCCGACCCGGAGGACGTGGGTACCGCGGTGAGCGTGCTCGAGCAGAAGCTCGCCGCGCGGCCCGCGGGCTCGGGCAGCCCCTAGCTCAGACGACGAGGTCGCGGGGCGCGCGCGTGAGGTCGCGCGAGCCCGACCCGGTCACGACGAGCATGTCCTCGAGGCGCACGCCGCCGACGTCGGCGTCGTAGATCCCCGGCTCGATCGTGACGACGTCGCCCGGCTCGAGCGGCACCATCCCCCACTTCCCCCGGCCGATCGACGGCAGCTCGTGGATCTCGAGCCCGACGCCGTGGCCCGTCCCGTGGAAGAAGCCGCGGATCACTGGATCGTCGGGGCGGCGCTTCTGCCCGGGGCGGAGCGTGTCGTACCCGGCGTCGTAGATGACGTCCTCGACGTGCTCGTGGATCTCCTTGCCCGTGATGCCGGGTCGCAGCATCGAGATCGCCTCGTCCTGCGCCCGGCGCACGACGTCGTACATGCGCCGGATCGCGGCGGGCGGCTCGCCCTTCGACACGGTGCGTGTCATGTCGGCCCAGTAGCGCGACCCGTGCTGCGGGTAGATGTCCATCACGATCGGCTCGTTCGCGCGCAGCGGGCCGTGCCCGATCTCGTGCGGGTCCGCGGCCTGCGTCCCCGGCGCGGTGATCGTGCGCTCCGGCGTCTGGCAGTCGCGCGCGAGGAGCGCCTGCTCGACGATCCAGCGCAGCCGCTCGGCGGTGAACGTCTCGCCGTCGAGCGAGAGCGTGCCGTCGGGCCGCACCTGCGCGCGGCGGATCGCGTCGACGCCCTCGGCCCACGCCTCCTCCGTCGCGCGCTGCGCCGCCTCGATCGCCGCGACCTCGTCGGGGCGCTTGCGGCGACGGCGCTCGGCGAGATCGCCGGCGACGACGAGGTCGATCCCCAGGGCGCGCAGCTCGTCGGCGAGCCCGACGGGGAAGTAGCGCGGGACGCGGGTCCGGCCGACGCCGCGCTCGTGCAGCAGCCGCTGGATGACGACGGCGTTGATCTTGTCGCCGTCGAGGCCCTGCGCCGACAGCTCGCGCGCGCCGAACTCGAACATGCTGCGGACCACCGTCGCGCGCGACTCCTTCTGCGCGCGGCCCTGCTCGAGGGGGCTCGCGACGATGATCCGCTCCTCGCCGTCCTCGAGCGCGATGAACGGGTCGGGCGCGAGGAAGCGCGTCGAGCGGTAGATGTCCGGGTAGTGGTACGAGTTGCCGTAGAAGAGGAGGGGCAGCGAGCCGTTCCGATCCGCCACCCCTCTAGCCTAGTTCGGCTTGCCGCCCCCGCGGTATCGGTCGACGAAGTCGAGCAGCTCGTTCAGATGGAAAGGCTTCGCGATGTAGCCGTCCGCGTCGATCTCGCTCGCCCATCGCTCCGCGTTCTCCGCGGCGGTCATGACGACGATCGGAAGGCCGATGGCCATCTGGCGTACGGCGCGCGCGACGGCCCAGCCATCGACGACCGGCATCCGCATGTCGAGGAGCATCAGCGCCGGGTGCCAGGTCCGCACGAGTTCGATCGCCTCGCGCCCTCCCGCCGCGGTCGCGACGTCGCAGCCTTCCGCAGTGAGGATGTCGTGGACCGTCGCGAGGATCGAGCGATCGTCGTCCACGACGAGGACGCGCAGCCGCGCGCTCTCGTCCTGCTCGCCCGTTCCGAACGACGGACGCGGATCGCGCCGCTCGCCGCCGCCGCCCGATCCCGACCAGAGGACCACCGCCATCAGTTCATCCTCGCACCGGTGCCCAGGGGGAGCGCGACGTGGAAGGTGGAGCCCTGCCCCACCTCGCTCTCGACCCAGATCCGACCGCCGTGCTCCTCGGCGATCCCGCGGCAGATGTAGAGCCCCAGACCCATGCCATGGAAGCGACGGTCGTCCACGTTCGAGCCGCGCGTGAAGCGATCGAAGATCTGCTGCAGGTCGGCGGCGGGGATCCCGATCCCACGGTCGCGGACGGCGATCCGCGCGGTGTCGTCCTGCTGCCAGACCTCCACCTCCACGGGCGTCGCCGCGGGGCTGTACTTCGCCGCGTTCTCGACGAGGTTCTCGATCAGCTGCGCGACACGCCGGCGGTCGTAGTGGCCCACGACGGGGGCCTTCACGTCCACCTGGATGGGGTGCGTGATGCCGTCGTGCCGCGCCGCGACCTCCGACGCGACGCTGCCGAGGTCGACGGGCTCGCGCTCGCCGACGAGGCGCCGCTGCTCGAGACGCGCGACGTCGAGCAGGTCCGCGACGAGCCCCGCAAGGCGCTCGCCCTCCCGCGCGATCCGCTGGATCCCCGCCACGTCCGTCGGCGCGCCCGGGTCCCTCAGCGCGCGCCGCTCGAGGAACTGCGCCTGGGCGACGACGGTCGTGAGCGGCGTCTTGAGGTCGTGCGCCGCGGCGGAGAGGAAGTCCTCCTTCAGCCGCGCCGCCTCCTCGCGTGCGCGCACGCGCGCGGCATGGTCGATGAGCGCCCGCGCCTCGAGGATCGTCGCGGCCTGATCCGCGAGGAGCTGGGCGAGCTCCATGTCCGACACCGCGAAGATCGGCGGGCGATCCGCGTACACGCACAGCACGCCGAGGCGGCGGTCACCGCTCGTGATCGGCACCGCGATCGCGGCGCCGACGCGCGACGCCCGGTAGACCTCCGCGCCCTCGGGATGATCGCGGACGGGATCCGCGGTGAAGAGCGGCCGCTGCGCCGTGAAGGCACGGCCGCCGGCGAGCTCGCCGGGGCGCACGTCCACCACGTCGCTCGACGGCTCCGTCCTCAGGAACCGCAGGACGCCGCGCGTCTCGTCCCAGAGCCCGATGGTCGCCTGCGCGCCGGTCGCCGCGGCGGAAGCGCGCTCGAGCTCGCGCACGATGTCCCGCGTGGTCGTCAGCCGGGTGAGCTGGGCGGCGCGCGCGAGGAACGCGTGCAGCTCGGGCGCCTGCCACGCGCGCTTCACGACGAGCGGCGGCGTGAAGCCGAGGTAGAAGGCGATGCTCGAGGCGAGCCCGGCGAGCTGCGCTGCGGCACTCACGATCGACCGCACCGGCTCCGGCAGGAACGGTGCGAGGCCGGCGACGAGCAGGTCGGCGGCAAGCAGCACGCTTCCGAGCGAGATCGCCTCGAACCGCCGCCGCGTCACGCCCTGCGCACGATGCGCCGCGCCGATGAAGCGGGCGCCGCAGTAGATCGAGACCGCGGCGAAGTAGGCAACGAGCGCCAGGACGACCGGCTGCGGCAGCTGCGAGCCGAAGACGACCGCGGTGAGCACCGACACTCCGAGGCCGACCTCGACGATCGCGACGAGGCCGCGCCGCACGATCGTGAAGTCGGCGACGAGCCGGAGCAGGAAGTAGGGGATCGCCATGATGAGCGCGACCTCGATCACCGTGAGCGCCGCCGGCAGCGTCGGGCCGACGAGCCGGGCGACGCGCGAAGACACGATGACGAACGCCACCGAGCCGAAGAGGAGCGTCATGTCGAGGTGGGCGGGGGTCGGCCGCCGGATCGCCTTCCACAGGACGAGGACGAAGACGGCCACGTAGACGGCCTGCGTGGCACCCGACACGAGATCGAGCGCGTTCATCCGGCACGCAGCCTAGCGTGCCGACCTAGCCCGGCACGGCGTCTGCGGCGTCCGCCGCTGATGGCGACACCTGTGTCGCTCCACTCCATCATCGCGGACTTCCCGAGGCGCGAGCAGGTCGTGCGCGCGCTCGACGAGCTCACGCGGCGCGGCTTCCGCCCCGAGGACGTGAGCATCGTCGCGGGCGACCCCGAGCTCGCGCGCGACCTGGGTGGACGCTCGTACGTGCGGCTCGGCGTGCTCGCGGGGATGACCGCGGGCGTCGCCTTCACGGTCGCGGTGGTGCTCATGGGCGGCAGCGCGATGCCGATCGGCTCGCCCGGCTTCGTCATCGGGGCGCTCGGCGTGATCGGCGGTCTCGGCTTCATCGGGCTCGTGTTCGGTCGGTCGCTCGTGCACCGCTGCCCCGACGCCTCCGTCTTCGCGAGCGCCGTCGAGCGCGGCGACGTCCTCGTCGCGGTCTGCTGCCGCGGCGACCGCTGCCAGCGCGCGCGCGAGGCCGCGATGACCGCCGGCGCGGTCGACGTACGCGAGGAGGACTCGCCCGGCCCGACCTAGAGGCCAAGGAACGAGGCGAGCGCGGCGCGCTCGTCGTCGGTGACGTTGCGGTCGTCGGCGCGCATGCGGAACGCGAGCGGGAGAGCCGCCTCGAGATCGACGCGGTCGAAGTGACGCGCGAACTCGCGGATGAACGGGTCGATGAGCGGCAGCACGCCCATCGCGGCGGCCTCAGGGCTGCCCTTCGCGCTCACGAAGATGGCGACGGCGAGCGCCGGGTCGAGCGTGGCGGGGCCGCGCGCCGCGTTCGCCCAGTCGATGACCACGGGTCCGCGTGCCGCGAGGATGACGTTGCGCGGGTGCAGGTCGAGGTGCAGCAGGCGGTCGCCGTCGCCCGCGGCGCGCAGGCCCTCGGGTGCGGCCATGCGGTGGAGGCGATGGTGCAGCTCCGCGAGCTGGGCCGCGCTCTCCGGGATGCGCGACGCATCGGCGCCGAGGGCGTCCTGCATCGTCGGTCCGTCGACGCGCTCGAGGATGAGGTCGGGGCCGCGTACACGGATCACCTCGGGCACGGGATAGCCGTTCGCGCGCGCGTAGCGCATGACCTCGACCTCACGCGTGGGCACGTCGCGCGAGCGGTATCGGCGCAGGACCGTCCCGTCACCGCGGTCGTACACGTCGGCGTCGCGGCCCCGCGCGAGCACCGGAAGGTCGATCAGGCCGCGGCCTTCACCGCCCGGCCCGCCTTCCACACGTGCGTCACGTGCGCGGGATCGGCGAGGACGCGGATGTCGGCGAGCGGGTCGGCGTCCAGAGCGATGACGTCGGCGTCGTAGCCCTCGGCGAGCATGCCCGAGCGCGGCGCCTGCGGACCGAGCGTCAGCGGCGCGTTCGCGGTCGCGGTCTCGATCGCCTCGAGCGCCGTCAGCCCCGCGTTCACGAGGTGGACGAGCTCCTCGCCGTTCGCGCCGTGCGGCGCGAGCGTGTCGAGACCGCTCGTCGCGAAGTCGGTCCCGCACGCGAGCGTCACGCCGGCCTTCCGCGCGGCGCGCAGCGCGGCGAGGTGCGTGTCCGCCGTCGCGCGCATCTTCGCCGCCGCGTACGGCGGGACCTTGTCGAGGCCGCCCATGATCCGCGCGACGATCGAGCGCGTCCACACGAGGACCGCGCCCTTGTCCTTCATGAGCGCCGCGGCCTCGTCGTCGAGGTACGAGCCGTGCTCGATGGTGCGGCACCCCGCGCGCAGCGCGGCCATGATCCCCGGCTTGCCGTGGCAGTGCGCCATAACGACGCGGTCGGCGCGGGCGGCCTCGTCGACGATGGCCTTCAGCTCGTCGTCGCTGAACTGCTGGTGGATCGGATGGTCCACCTCGCTCAGCACGCCGCCCGACGCGCAGACCTTGATGACGCGCGCGCCCTTGCGCAGCTGGAGGCGGACCGCCTTCATGCATTCGGCGACGCCGTCGCACAGCTGGAGCACCCCGCCGCGCGCGCCGAGATCCGCGACGAACCAGGCCGGCATGCCGTGGATGTCGGCGTGCCCGCCCGTCTGGCTCAGGATCGCGGCGGCGCTGTAGATGCTCGGACCGAGCAGCGTGCCCTCCTCGATCGCGGGCACGAGGTAGATGCCGAACCCACCGGCCTCGCGCGCGCTCGTGAAGCCGGCCTGGAGCAGGCGCTCGGCGTCCTTCGCCGCGCGCGCCGCGAGGAGCGGCGCGGGGATCTGCACGACGCGGTCGAGGTTGAGGTCGCGCACGCCGAGGAAGTGCCCGTGGCAGTCCCACAGGCCGGGCATGACGGTGCGCGCCTTCGTGACCGCTCCGTCGGCGCGCGGCGCGCCGCCCGTCGGGCCGGCGTAGGCGATCCGCGCGCCCTCGACCACGACCGTCCCGCCGCGGACCGGCTCGCCGCGACCGGGAATGAGGAGGTCGGCGTCGATGCGCACGGCGCGAGCCTAGTCCCTCACTTCGGGAGCCACTTCTCGGCGAACTCGCGCAGCGGCAGCTCGTCCGCGACGCTCGGGTCGCGCGCGTACGGGTAGTACCAGTCGGCGCAGACGTCGGCGTAGTTGTCGACGTCCGAGAGGCGCGGCGCCCACCGCTCGGCCTCGGCCGGATACGCGAGGCGCCAGAACGTGAATGCGCTCTCGAACTCCGTGCCCTCGATCGTCGTGAGCCAGCTGCGGCCGCGCAGCACGCCGTCGATGAGCGTCCGCTCCTGATGGAGCGTGCAGAGGTAGCGCGCCAGCGTGTACGTCTCCGCGAACGGCGCCGGCAGGCCGCCGGGCGCCCGCAGGAAGATCACGATGTAGTGCGGCTCCTCGCCGTCCACCACCTCGACACACGAGCCTTGATCGACGCACGCCTGCGTCACCGGCACGCAGCCGACGACCGTGCATGCGGTCTTGGCCGCGATGTCCGCGCTGGCGCGCACGAGACAGAGCGATGGCGGGAGCGCGAGCTCGGTCATGAGCGTGAGGACCTCGCGATCGCTCGGCCACGCCGAACAAGCGACGTTCACGATCGGACCGGGCAGCGTCGGCCGCGGCGTCGGATGTGCCGCCACCGGGATCGCGCCCGACGCTGAAGCGGGCGTCGCGGGCGGGCGCCCCGTCGGGCTCGGCCGCGCGGTGGCCACCGGCCGCGGTGTGAACGACGGCCGCGGTGTGGACGACGGCCGCGCCGACGCGGCCACGCGTGCCGCGGACGCGACGCTGGGCGATGGTGTCGTGGGAAGGAGCGGCGCGCACGCGGTCACGAGAAGGACGAGCGCCATCCCCCACCTCATCGAGGCGACGATGCTAGGTCCCCGGCGCCATCAGCTTGCGGTAGTGGGCGAGCTCCATGATCGACTCGCGCACGTCCTCGAGCGCGGTGTGCTTCTCGGACTTCGGCGGGACCGCGTCGGGCCCCCACCACGACGTCGCGAGGACCTTCAGCGTGCTCACGTCGACCTGGCGGTAGTGCAGGTACGCCTCGAGCCGCGGCATGTACGTCCGCAGGAAGCGCCGGTCCTGCCAGATCGAGTTCCCCGCGAGGTACGCCTGCTGCGGGCCGCACCATCGCCGGACGAGGTCGAGCATCGCGTCCTCGGCTTGGTCGATCGTGGTCGTCGACGCGCGGACGCGGTCCCAGAGGCCGCTCCGTCCGTGCATCTCGCGCACGACCGCGGGCGCCGCGGTGATCGCCTCTTCGGGCTGGTGGACGATCGCGTGCCGCTCCTCCAGCGACGCGAGGTCGCCGATCTCGGTGACGATCGCCGCGACCTCGACGATCCGGTGCACCTCGGGGTCGAGGCCGGTCATCTCGAGGTCCATCCAGAGGAGGCGCTCGCGCTTCTCGATCGCCACCGGGGCGAGGATACGCAGCGCGCGGGCGGGCTGGGATCTCGCGGCGCCGCGCCTGAACCTGGGCGAACCTGGGCAGACCTGCTTGCGGAGGGCCGTCGCGGCGCGGCACCCTCGGCGCGGTGCCCGACACCCAGCTCGCGGTCCTCCGGCTTCACCAGCGCTCGGCGACGATCGACGCGCGCGAGCGGCTCACCGAGATCGTCGCCGCTCGGGCACATCGCGCCGCGGTCGGGCTCCTCACGTGCCACCGCGTCGAGGTCTACGCGGCCGTCCCGGCGAACGCGGACGCGCGCGCGACGATCGCCGAGCGCCTCGCGTCCGACGACGCCGTCCTCGCCGATGCCGCCGTCGAGACCGGCGCCGCCGCCGCGACGCACCTCTTCCGCGTTAGCTGCGGCCTCGACTCCGCGATCGTCGGCGAGGGCCAGATCGCGAACCAGGTGCGGCGCACCTACGATGCCGCGCTCGAGCGCGGGCTCGACCCGATCCTCTCGGCGGCGTTCCAGCGCGCCCTCCACCTCGCCCGGACGATCCGCGCGACGACCCCGCTCGGATCGGTGCGGCGCTCGATCGGGTCGCTCGCCGTCGACGAGGCCCTCGCGCACGTCGCGGAGGCGCACGCCGTGACGGCGCTCGTCATCGGCGCGGGCGAGGTCGGCAAGCTCGCTTCGCGCGCGCTCGCGCGCCGCGTCGGCCGTCTCATCGTCGCGAACCGCGACGCGGCGCGCGGCGCCGAGGTCGCCGCGATGGCCGGCGCGGAGGCCGTCGCGCTCGACGCGCTCACCGGGGCGCTCGCGCGATCCGACGTCGTCATCTCGGCCGCGGACACGCGCGGGACGCTCCTCACGCGCGACCTCCTCGCGGCGCGGACCGCGGACCGTCCGCTCGTGCTCGTCGATATCGCCGTCCCCCGGAGCGTCTCCGAGGACACGCGGGCGCTCCGCGGACTGCTCTACCTGGACGTCGACGACCTCGGCACCGCCGCGGCCGCGATCCCCGAGGACGTCGTCGCGGACGCCGAGCGGCGATGCGCCGCGGGGGGCGCGGCGTTCGCGTCGTGGCTCGAGGAGCGCAGAGCTGCGGATACGATCCGCGCGCTGCGCGAGCGCGCCCACGCCATACGCGACCGGCAGCTCTCGCGGGCGCTCGGCCACCTCGGGCACCTCAGCGAGCGCGACCGCGAGGTCGTCGCGTCGCTGGCCACGGCGCTCACCGGCGCGCTCCTCCACGAGCCGACGGTGCGGCTGCGGCGCGCCCCCGAGGCGGAGCGCGCGGCGCGCGCGCTCTTCGGGATCGAGCCGCGGTGACGGTACGCATCGGGACGCGCGGGAGCGCGCTCGCGCGCGCGCAGACGGCGATCGTCGCGCGGGCGCTCGGCGCCGAGCACGAGATCGTCGTCGTCCGCACGGCCGGCGATGCCACGGAGCGGCCGATCGGGGAGCTCGGCGACGGCGCCTTCGTGACGGCGATCGAGGACGCGCTGCGCCGCGGCGAGATCGACCTCGCCGTGCACTCGCTGAAGGACCTCCCCACCGACGAGCGGCCGGGGCTCGTCGTCGCGGCGGTCCTCGAGCGCGAGGATCCGCGCGACGTCCTCCTCACGCAGGGTCGCGGCGGCATCGCGACGCTGCCGCGCGGCGCCGTCGTCGGCACCTCGAGCCCCCGTCGCGACGCGTTCCTGGGCGCCCTGCGCCCGGACGTCGTGACCCGGCCGATCCGCGGGAACGTCGACACGCGCATGCGCAAGGTCGCGTCCGGCGAGTACGACGCGACCGTCCTCGCGCTCGCGGGGCTGCGGCGGCTCGCGATCGCGGTCGCCGAGGAGGAGATCCTTGACCCGGTCGCGTGCCCGCCCGCGCCGGGCCAGGGCGCGCTCGCGGTGCAGTGCCGCGCCGGCGACGCGCGGACGATCGCGCTCGTCGCGCCGCTCGACCACGCCGCCACGCGTCGCGCCGTCGAGGCCGAGCGCGAGTGCCTGCGGTTGCTCGGCGCGAGCTGCGAGATCCCGCTCGGGACGTGGGCGCGCGTCGAGGGCGGCGAGCTCGTGCTCGACGCCGCGCTCGCCGAGGGCGACGCGGTCCGCCGGACCCAGGCGCGCGGGTCGGATCCGCTGGCGATCGCGCGCGATTGCGCCGACGCCATCGGAGGCGTCCGTGTCTAGTCCGACCGTCGTTCTGACGCGACGGGCGGAGGACTGCGCCGCGCTCGCGTCGAGCCTGCGCGCGCACGGCCTCGGGGTGCTCGTCGTGCCCTGCGTGCGGACCGAGCCGCTCGCGGACCCGCGCGCTCTGGCCGACGCGATCGCGGGCCTCTCGGAGCACGACCTGCTCGTGCTCACGAGCCGGAACGGCGTGGACGCCGTCGCGCACGTCGCCCACGGACCCCTCCCGTGCCGCGTCGCCGTCGTCGGTCCCGCGACCGGCGAACGCGCTCGCGCCGCCGGCTTCGAGGTGGCGCTCACCGCACGGACGGCGGACTCGCGCGTGCTCGGGGCGCGGCTGCCGATCCCTCGAGGCCGCGTCGTCCTCGCGCGCTCCGACCTCGCCGACCGCGACCTGCCGCGGATCCTGCGCGATCGCGGCGCGGCGGTCGTCGACGTCGCCGCGTACCGGACGATCGGCGCGGTCGACGCGGATCTCGCGCCGGTGCGCGCGGCGCTCCGCGAGGGCGGCGTCACGTGCGTCTTCGCCTCGCCGAGCGCGGTCCACGCGCTCGTCGACGCGCTCGGCGCGGCCACGCTGCGGACCGCGCGCTTCGTCGCCTTCGGCGCGCGCACCGCGAGCGCGGTCCGTGATCGTATCGGCGCCTCGGCGGAGATCCCTGCTGCGCTCGACAACGCCGCGCTCGCCCGCGCGATCGCGCGGCCGGAGGTGGTACGGGCATGACGATCGTCGCCCCGCGCGCCGCCGCGTTCCGCCGTTTCCATCGCCTGCGCCGCACGCCGGCGCTGCGGCGGCTCGTACGCGAGACCCGGCTCGATCCGGCCTCGTGGCTGCTGCCCGTGTTCGTCGACGCGCGCGCGAGCGACGTCGTCCCGATCGCGTCGCTTCCGGGCCATTCGCGGTGGCCGCTCTCTCGCGTGACGGAGGTCGCGGAGCGTGTGGCCGCCACGGGGCTCGGCGGGTTGCTCCTCTTCGGCCTCCCCGGCGAGAAGGACGACGGACGCGCCGCGGCCGATCCCCTCGGCCCGGTCCCCGCCGCGCTTCGCGCGATCCGGGCACGCGTGCCGGACCTCGCGCTCATCGCCGACGTGTGCCTGTGCGAGTACACGACGCACGGCCACTGCGGCATCCTCGACGCCGACGGCGGCATCGACAACGACGCGACACTGCCGCTCATCGCGGACGCGGCGGTCGCGTACGCGGAGGCCGGCGCAGACGTCGTCGCGCCGTCCGACATGATGGACGGCCGCGTCGCCGCGATCCGCGCCGCGCTCGACGCCCGCGGCAGGGCCGAGACGCCGATCCTCTCGTATGCCGCGAAGTTCGCGTCGGCCTTCTACGGGCCGTTCCGAGAGGCGGCCGAGAGCGCCCCGCAGCTCGGCGACCGGACCCCGTACCAGATGGACCCGCCGAACGGGCGCGAGGCGATGGCCGAGATCGCCGCCGACATCGATGAGGGCGCCGACATGGTCATGGTGAAGCCCGCGGGCCCGTACCTCGACGTCATCGCGCGGGCGCGCGCGCGCTTCGACGCGCCGCTCGCCGCGTATCAGGTGAGCGGCGAGTACGCGGCGCTCCACGCCGCGGCCGAACGCGGATGGATCGACCTGCGCCGCGCGGCCATCGAATCGCTCACCGCGATCGCGCGCGCCGGCGCCGACGTCACGATCACGTACTTCGCGCTCGACGCCGCGGAGTGGCTCGCGTGAGCGACGCTCGCCCATCGCAGGCGACCCTTCGTCGCGCGGCCGCTGCGGCCCCGCACCCGGCGCCCCCTTCCGCCCCCGCCGTTCTGCTCATGGCCTACGGCGCGCCCGAGCGGCTCGACCAGGTCGAGGCCTACTACACGCACATCCGGCGCGGGAGCGCGCCGCCAGCCGAGCTCCTCGAGGAGCTGCTCGGGCGCTACCGCGCGATCGGCGGCGGCTCGCCGCTGTCGCGGATCGTCGAGCGCCAGCGGGCGGCGCTCGAGCGCGCGCTCGCCGCGCGCGGGCGCGCGACGCGCGTGTATGCCGGCATGAAGCACATCCCACCCTTCATCGCCGACGTCATCGCGCGCCTGCCCGCGGACGGGATCGATCGCGTCGTCGCGATCGCGCTCGCGCCGCAGCACTCGAGCTTCAACGAACGAACGTACGGTCGCAGCGTCGAGGAGGCGGCCGCGGCGAACGGGATCGGCGCGAGCGTCGTCTGCTCGTGGCATGTCGAGCCGCGCCTCATCGAGGCGCTCGCGGCCGCGACCGACGAGGCCCTCTCGCGATGCGACGACCGCGCGCGGGCGCACGTGTTCTTCACCGCGCACAGCCTTCCCGAGC
>CAZSRI010000002.1:27042-62944 GCA_964609145.1 uncultured Chloroflexota bacterium | reverse complement strand
ATCGAGATCGCGATCGCGACGCCGACGAGCACGAGGAGCAGCGCGTCGTAGCGCTGGACGTCGAGTCCCGCGGCCGCCGCGCCGGTCGGATCGAAGCTGACGAAGACCACCTCCTTCCACACCAGGTAGAGGACGAGGAGGACGGCGGCCGCGGTCACGGCCGCGAGGACGAGCTGCTGCGCCGAGATACCGAGGACGTCGCCGAGGAGCACCGCGAGCAGGTCGCCCGTGTACTGCTTGATCCCGCTGAAGAGGACGACGCCGAGAGCGAACATCCCCGAGAAGACGACGCCGATCGCGGTGTCCTCGCGGAGGCCCGCGCGGCGTCCGACGAGGCCGATCGTGAGCGCGCCCGCGACCGCGGCGACCGCGCCGCCGAGGACGAGGTCGCCCTTCACCAGGTACGCGATGACGACGCCCGGGAACGAGATGTGCGCGACGGCGTCGCCGAGGAACGCGAGGCCGCGCAGGACGACGAAGACGCCGACCGAGGCGCACACGACGCCGACGAGGAAAGCACCGAGCAGCGCGCGGTCGACGAAGCCGTACTGGAGCGGGCCGAGGAGGTCAGGCATGACGCTCGGGGCCCTCGTGCTCGTGCGCCGCGGCGTGGTGGTGCTCGTCGGCGATGAGCTGTGGACCGCCCGCCGCGTGGCCGCCGTACGTCGCGCGCAGCACCGCGTCGTCGCGCAGCAGCGAGACGTCGCCGTCGGCGACGACCCGACGGTTGAGCGCGACCACCCGCCGGAAGTGCGCCATGACGGACGCGAGATCGTGCGTGGAGACGACGACCGTGCGGCCCCGCTCGGCCTCGACCGCGAGCACCTCCATGAGCTGCTCCTCGGTCGTCGGGTCCACGCCCGTGGCGGGCTCATCGAGCAGCAGGACCTCCGGATCCGCGACGAGCGCTCGCGCCAGGAGCACGCGCTGCCGCTCGCCGCCCGAGAGCTGCGCGACCGGACGATGGAAGAGGTACGAGGCGTTCACGCGCTCGAGCGCGGCCGCCGCCCCGGCGAGCCCGGAACGGCCCGCGCGGCGCCCGACCCCGAGGCGCGCGACGAGGCCCATGAGCACGACGTCGTGGACGTGGAGCGGGAAGTCCCACTGCAGGTGCTCCGACTGCGGCAGATACGCGACCCGACCGCGCGCGCGCGCCGGCTCGCCGCCCAGGACGCGCACCGCGCCGTGGCGGGGCTCGAGGAGGCCGACCATGATCTTCAGGAGCGTCGACTTCCCCGCGCCGTTCGGGCCGACGAGCGAGACGAGCTCGCCGCGACGGACCTCCAGCTCGACGCGCTCGATCGCGAGGTGGCCGTCGTACCCCGCGTCGACGCCGTGGAGCGCGATCGCGGGATCCGCCATCGCGGCGGGACGATACCGCGCGGCCTCCGACGCGATCATCGGAGCGCGTCGACGATCTTCCGCATCACGTCGCGCATGAGGCCGATGTACGTGTCCGCCGGCGGGTCCTGGACGCTGTCCGTCGGGAGGTCCGCGACGATCTTCGTCACGCCCGCCTCCTCGGCGAGGGCCCTCGAGAGCTTCGGCGAGGCCTGCGACTCGACGAAGATCCCCTTCACGTTCGCGCGCTTCACGGTGTCGACGAGCTCCGCGAGCTCGGCAGGGGTAGGGTCCTTGCCCGCCTCGGGCTGCACGAAGCCGACGACCTCGAAGCCGTACGCCTTCGCGAAGTACCGGAACGCGTCGTGCGACGTCACGAGCTTGCGGCGGTCCGGCGGCACCGTCGCGCTCGCGGCCTTGAGCTCCGCGTCGAGCGCGACGAGCTGCGCCTCGTACCTCGACGCGTTCGCGGCGTACGCCTCCTTGCCCGGGGGATCCGCGCTCGTCAGCGCGTCGCGGATCGCTTCGACGTACCCGCGCGCGAGCTGCGCGTCGAACCACATGTGCGGGTTCCCGTCGAGGTCCGGGAGCCCCTCGGTGACCGTCACGACGACGGCGTCGGGCTTCTTGTTCCGCAGGAGCGCCACGGCCCACGCGTCGAGGCCGAGCCCGTTCACGACGATGACGGATGCCGTGCTGACACGCTGGGCGTCTCCGGGCTTCGGCGCGTACTCCTCGATCTCCGCTCCCGCGGGCGCGAGGGAGGTGACCGTCGCGCGGTCGCCCGCGACGTTCCTCGCCATGTCCGCGAGGATCGTCGTCGTCGTGACGACGGAGACCCGTCCGCCGCCCGCTCCGACGGATCCGCAGCCCGCCGCCATCCCGACGACGACCAGCAGCGCGATGAAGCGAGGCATCTCCCGCTGTCCTCCTGAGAACGATCCTCAATAGTGTGGTTGATAATGAGGATCGTTGTCAACAAGGCCGCGGCGCCGCACCCGTCAGCGCGCGCTGGTCGCCGAGGCGCTCGCGCGCGCCGGCACGGCCGTCTCCGCGCAGGAGCTCCACGAGCGCCTCCGCTCGCGCCATCCCCGGCTCGGCCTGGCGACGGTGTACCGCGCCCTCGAGGGACAGGTCGCCGACGGCCTCGCGCAGCGGCTCGAGCGCGAGGGGCACGTCTCGGCGTACGTCGCCTGCGCTCCCGAGCACCACCATCACCTCGTGTGCACGAGCTGCCAGCGCGTCGAGGAGGTCGACGAGGCCGTCGTCGGGTCGATGCTGCGCACGGTGCGCGACCGCCACGGCTTCGCCGTCGACCACGCGCGCTTCGACCTGTACGGGCAGTGCGCCGCGTGCGCGCGGCGCGGGCGGTCCGCCTAGCGGCGCGCGAGCGCGACGGAGAGCGCGGTCGTCACCGGGACGACACCGACCAGGCCGACGCTCGCGACGACGACGGCCGCGAGGCTCAGCACGATCTCCTCGCTGTTCAGCGCGACGGCGACGGGCTGGTACGCGAGCGGGAGCAGGATGACGAGCGGCAGCGCGGCGCCGAAGTACGCGAGCGCGAGCGTGTTGATGAGCGATCCGATGTGGTCGCGGCCGGCGCGCAGCGCGGCGAGATAGAGGCCCCGCCCGCGCAGCTCGGCGTCGACGGACGCGAGCGCGAACGTCGTCGACGCCTGGCCGACGCTCATGTCGACGAGCGCGCCGAGCGAGCCCACGACGAGGCCGGCGAGCGCGAGCCGCGCGACGTCGAGGCGGTAGTCCGTCGCGACCGCGAGGAAGGTCGTCGCTTCGCTCGTGTACCCGCTGATGCGGGCGAGCGAGAGCGCGAGCCCGCCGAGCCCGCCGACGATGACGACGCCCGCGACGGTGCCGCCGAGGGCGGCGACGCTCTTCGGGCCGAAGCCGTGCACGACGAACACGGACACGACGAGGACGGCGACCGAGCCGAGCAGCGTCGCGACGAGCGGGTCGTCGCCGCGCTGGATCGCGGGCACGATCGCGAGGAGGAACACGCCGACGCTCGCCGCGAGGCCGCCGAGCGCGGCCAGCCCCGCGACGCGCGCGGTCGCGAGCAGCGCGAGCACCAGGAGGACCGCGAACGGCGCGAGCGCGGGGAGCCGCACGACCTCCGCGATCGCGTACGTGCGGTCGTTCCCGGTGCGCGTGAGCGTGAGGAGGACGCGATCGCCCTCATGCAGCAGGCCGCCGGGGCCGAGCGCGCGGATCCCGCTCCAGTCGACGCTCACGCGCTCGCCGCGGTAGAGGCTCGAATCGAGCTGGATCTCGAGCCGCTGGTAGAGCTGACCGTGCTCGACCCCCGGCGCGGTCCGCTCGGCGGTCTGCACGACGCGCGTGACGTGGGCCTCGACGACGGTCCCCGCCGCGCCGGCGTTCACGTCGGTGCACGACGCGAACAGCACGGCGAGCAGCGCGAGCGGGAGCAAGCGGCGCACGCTCGGCCCTACGCGGATCATTCGGCGCCGTTACGCCCGAACAGCAGCTGCTCGAGGTCGGGCAGGGCCGTGCCGATCCCCGCGAGGAACACGAGCCCGATGTACAGGCTCGCGACCCCGACCACGAGTCCGAGCACGAGGTAGAGCTGGCGCATCCGCTGCGCGCCGATGAACCCCGTCGCGGTCACGACCGCGACGAAGGTGTTCGCGAGGATCAGGCCCACGGTGAAGAACAGGAGGATCGCGATGCCCGCGCCGGTCCCCGCCGCGCCCGCGACGCTCGCGAGGAGGAGCGCCTGGGATCCGGTCTCGGCGCCGAGGCCGTGAATGGTCCCGACGACGTAGGCGGTCGCCGGACCGTACTGCGTCGCGTGCGGGGTCGGACGGTGCTCGTGGCCGTGGATACGCGCCTGGAGCACGCCCCACCCGTGGCGCGCGAGGTCGAAGAGGAGCATCCAGCGGCTGCGCAGCCGGACGTCGGCGCCCGTCCGCGCGGCCTGCACGACGGAGAAGAGCACCCACCCGCCGAGGAGCATGAGCGTGATCCCGACGACGCGCTGGAGGATCGGATCGACCCACGCGGGGAGGATCGCCGCGAAGGCGATCGCGGCGACGCCGAGCAGGACGACCATGGACGCGTGCCCGAGCGCGTACAGCGTCGCGAGCCGGATCGCGTGCCGCTGCTCGTGCGCGAAGCGCGACTCGCGGAAGGCGTGCGCCGCCGGTGCGTGCGCGTGCGAGTGCTCGTGCGCGGTGAGGTGCTCGGAGTGGCCGCTCGGCCGGACGGGCGCGCCGGCCGGCACGTCGACGTCGGCGTGGCTCGCCGTCGTCGTGCTCGTGATGTCGGTGATCGCCGCGATGTGGTCCCAGTCGAATCCGTGGCGGAAGCCGAGCGCGATCATCCCGAGGGCGATCGCGACCCCTCCGTCCATCGCGCTCGACAGTACGTTGTACGCGCATCGCTCGTCGTCACCCGTCGCTTCGCGCCGGTCTCCTCCTTCGCCCGCGCGTAGCGGCGGTAGCCTCTGCGCGTTCTTCCCGACGCGAGAGGAGGCGGATGGTCGAGGTCCTCGCGGGCGCGCTGACCGCATCGGGGATCGCGTTCCTCGTCGTCACCGCCCTCGCGTCGATGCGCGTGGCCGGCGAGGACGACGCACCCCGCCAGCAGCTCCTGATCGGTCTCGGCGGGGCCCTCCTCGTGGCCGGCGCGGTCGCCCAGCTGCTCGACCACACCGCCGCGCCATCGGCGGCCCGCGCCGCGCTCGTCGTTCTACGCGGGCTGCTCGGCGTCGGCGTGCTCGCCCTCGCGTCGGCGGTCGGATCGACGCCGCTGCGCGCCGCCGCGCTCGCGGCGGGACTCGCCGCCGCGCTCCTCGCGGTGATCCTCGCGGTGGCGGCATAGCCGTGCTGGCGCGCGAGCTCCTCGCGCCGTTCATCGTGACGCGGACGGCGCTGATCGCGGTCGCGGTCCTCGCGTCGGTGCTCGTGCCCTACGGGCGGCACTGGTGCGAGCCGCGATGCGACCTCTCGACGGTGCCGCTCCTCAACGCGCTGTCGCGCTGGGACGGCGGCGAGTACCTGTCCGTCGCGCGCGACGGCTACTCCTTCTCGCCGGATCGCCCCTCGAACGTCGCGTTCGCACCGCTCCTCCCGATGGTCATGCGCGCGGGCGCGTCGCTCGCCGGACGCGGCGACGACGACGCGCTCATCGCCGTCGGGCTCGTCGCCGTGAACGCCGCGCTGCTCGGGGCGCTCGCGTACCTCTTGGCGCTCGGGCGGCTCGAGGTGGGCGACGCCGCCGCGCGCCGCGCGGTCGTGTACCTCCTCGTCTTCCCGACGGCGATCTTCCTGAGCGCGCTGTACGCCGAGTCGCTCTTCCTCTTCTTCGGGATCGGCGCCGCTCTCGAGGCGAGGCGCCGGCGATGGTGGCGCGCGGGCGTCCTCGGCGCCCTCGCCGCGATCGCGCGCCCGTTCGGGGTCGTCCTCGCGCTGCCGATCGCGGTCGAGATGCTCGCCGGGCGCCCGCGGCGTCGCGACGTCGCCGCGGCCGCGCTGCCGCTCGTGTCGTTCGCGGCGTGGCAATCGTGGCTCTCCGCGCGGTTCGGCGACCCCTTCGTGTACCTGGCGGCGCAGCGCTCCTACCTGCGCGAGGTGAGCGGTCCGGTAGGAACGATCGCCGACCTCGCCGCGTATCCGTTCCCGTGGATCATCGCTGCCTGCCTCATCCTGGTGACGGTCCTCGTCGCCGCGTCGTGGCGCGTCCTGCGCCCGTCGACGGCCGCGCTCGCGACGGCCCTGTTCGCCGTGTCACTCTCGTCGGGGACGCTCATGTCGTTCCCGCGGTACGCGCTGGCGATCTTCCCCGCGTTCCTCGTGCTCGGCGCGTTCGGCGCGCATCGCGCGGTCCACATCTCGTATCTCGTCGCCGCGACGATCACGGCCGTGCTGCTCGCGGCGATGTACGCGAGCTGGTCCTGGGTCGCCTGACGCTCTCCTGGCGGTGGACCCCGGCCGCGGCGGTCCTCGTCCAGGCTGTGCTCCTCGCGCTGTTCGCCCTCGACACGCGCCCGCTCGAGACGAACGGCGGGCTCGGGTACGACGGCGTCGAGTACGCGGCGGCGACGTCCTGGCTGCGCGGCGACGCGAGCGCCGCGCTGCACGCGCCGTGGGCCTATCGGATCCTCGGCCCCGCGCTCGTCGCGCTCAGTGGGCTCGAGGCGCGCCCGGGCTTCTTCGCGCTGAACTCCGCCGCGCTCCTCGCGAGCTCGCTCGTGCTCCTCGTCCTGTTGCGCCGCGAGGGTGCGACCCCCGCACGTTCCCTGCTGCTCGTGATCTGGTACGCCCTCCTGCCGAACGGGCTGCGCTACGCGCTCGCCTACCCCGTGCTCGTCGATGGCCTCGGGCTGCTCCTGTTCATCGCGCTCGTTGCCGCGAGCGCGCTGCGTCGCCCCCTGCCCTTCGCGATCCTGCTCGTCGCCGGCGTGCTCGCGCGCGAGCACGTGCTCCTGCTCGCGCCGCTGGGCACGACGGCGCGTGGTGGCCGCGGCGCGCTGCAGCTCGCCGCGATCGCTACGCCAGCCGTCCTCGTACTGCTCGCCGCGCGCCTGGCGATCCCGGTCGCCGCAGGGCCGAGCCAGGTCGACCTCGTCGGCTACAACGCGGCCGTTCTCCTCCTGAACTTCGACGGCGAGGCGTTCCGTTCGGCGGCGGCGCCGCTCCTGACGTTCGGGACCCTCTCGAGCGTCCTGCTCGCGCGTCCAGGCGCGGTCCGCGAGGTGCTGCGCCGGCCGTGGTGGGCGTACGTCGCGGCAGTGATCCTGATCGCCGGTGCCGTCGGCGGGCGCGACCACGATCGCTATCTCGTATGGCTCGCGCCGTTCCTCCTTCTCGCGGCCGCGAGGATCGCCTGGAGGCCGTGGGCCGCGCTCGCGCTCACCGTGCTGCAAGCGATCGCGGCGCGAACGCTGTTCCCGCTCGACGGCTCCGACGCCGCCTACCGCTCGTTCGCGCTCATCTCGATGCCGCTCGACGTGCTCGCGCGCTCCGGCATCGTCGCCGCGGCCGCGGTCGCCGTCGGAGCGATCGCCATCCGCCCCGCCCGAGCTACGCCGTCGCGACGGTCGGCTCCGGACGGAGGAACGCGAGCCAAACGGCCGTGAGCACGATCCCCTGAGGCGTCACGTACGGCAGCGCATCGGCGACGATCCATGGCACATAGCCGAGGTAGAGGGTCGCCAGCGGAACGCCAGCCCGGACGGCCTTCCACCCGATCATCAGGAACAGCACGACCGTAAGGACCCCGGCCGGGACGCCTGCCTCCGCCGCGACCAGGAGCGGCACGTCGTGCACGTTCTGCGTTTCGCGCGTGACGTCGAGCTCCGGGCGCGCGCGAAGGACGTCGAGGTAGTTGCCCGGGCCGACGCCGAGGAGCGGCCGCTCGGCGATGATCGCGAGCGCTTGGCCGACCATGGCGCCGCGATCGGAGGCGACACCGCGAGAGAAGCTCGCGGTCCACCCATCCGCCGCGGCGATGGCCGGGACGCCCGCGCCGACGAGCAGAGCGGCGAGAGCCCAGCGGTGGCGCCGACCTCGCACGGCGGGGGGCGCGAGCGACGCGGCGGCGAGGCCGACGCTGAGGGCGACGGTCCGGCCGTAGATGAGCCCGTCCGACGCGACCGCGAGCGCGGCGCCCGCGAACCACGGGGCGTATCGGCGGGCTCGGAGACCCACGCCGACGAGCAGGACGGCGGCGGCGAGCGCGAACGCCGCGAGGATGAACTCGTGACCGAGGGTGCCTCGCGCCAGTGGCAGGCCGCCTCCGTACGTGAGGAGCGGCTCCTGGATCTCTCCGAGCGCGCCGAGCCCGAGGGGTGCGCTCGTGGCGACCTGGAGGACGCCGATGGCGCTCTGAACGATCGCGCCGGCACCTGTCGCAGCCGCGACCAGGCGCCGCTGCGCGGGAACGGCGTCGGCGATCACGCGGTAGAGGGCGACGGCCGCGGCCAGGCGAATGACGACGTCCACCCCGCCGGCGGTCGGGTGGAGCGCGAAGGCGGCGGCCACCAGAGCGAAGAGCAGGAGCCAGGTGACCCCCTCCGCGTCGCGGACCCGCCATGCCGCACGGGCCACCCGCGGCGCCGCGAGGAGCGTCAGCGCGACCATCACGACGTCCGCCGCGTAGAGGTACCAGAGGTCCGCCGCGAAGGCGTCGCGCTCAGGCTGGCGCGGGAGGCCGACGAGCGGGAAGAGCAGGGTGACGATCAGCGCCAGGGCGAACGCCGGCCGGGTGCGTGAGATCGCCGCGCGGGTCAGCTTCTGATCCGCGTCGCGAGGAGGAGGGCGGGCCGCACCATGTGCCACCAGTCGATGACCGGGCGGATCTTCGAGTACCCGCTCCTTCGGAGCGGGTACGTCTTCGTCACCGGGACCTCGACGACGCGGTATCCGAGCGTGATCGCCTTCCAGTGGATGTAGTACTCGAGCTCGTAGCGGTCGAGCCAGTCCTGGTGAACGCGGACGCGCGGGTCGTCGAGGAGCGAGAGCCGATACGCACGGAAGCCGTTCGTCACGTCCGTGCCGGGGAAGCCTGTGAGGATACGGAACACGAGCGTGAACGCGTGGATGAGCAGCGCACGGAGCGGCGGGAGGTTCCGCGAGACCCCGCCGGCCATGAACCGCGAGCCCTGGACGTAGTCGTAGCCCTCGTCGATCTTCGCGAGCAGGGCCGGGATCTCCTCGGGGCGATCTTTCCCGCTCGCAGCCATGACGACGGCGACGTCGCAACCCGCGTCGCGCGCGGCGTCGAGGCCCGCGCGTATCGCCGCGCCGATCCCGCGGTTGCGGCCCAGCCGCAGGACGCGCGCGCCGGCGGCCGCGGCGAGATCGGGACCGTCGTCGGTGGAGCCGTCGTCGACGACGAACGTTCGCGCGACGCCCACGGGCATGCGGCGCACGAGGTCGGCCGCGGCGGGACCCTCGTCGAGCAGCGGGAGGACGGCGGCCACGCGGCTGAGCATGGTGCGGCAGCCTAGGTGACCGGCATCGCCTGTCCATAGCGAAGCCGAGGCAGTACGCGCACGTCAGAGCGCCGGGCCGGCGGCCAGGAGGACGAGCCCGGCGATGAGCTCGCCGACGAGCAGGGACCAGCGCCAGCGTGCGGAGGCGGCCAGGGCGAGCAGGCATGTGAGCATCCCGAGCTCCGTCAGCGCCCGCAGGATCGCGCCGGTCGCCCAGATATTCACCTCGAGCACGGTGGCCAGGAGCGCGTAGAGCCACCAGGCGAGGGGCTCGTGAGCCGCCGCGCCGCCTGAGCGAAGGACCGCCGCGCCGGTCGATACGAGGAGCCCGACGAAGGCGATGACGACGAGCCAGGCGGCGAGCCGCGGGACGCCCCAGCGCTGCGGGTCCGCCCAGAGCGCCACCAACAACCCGAGGAACGGCGGATCGAGCGCGCCCGTCGCCTCGTTCGCCGCGGCCGCCTGCCATCGCTCCGCGAGCGCGAGCTGCATCCCGACGAGCACGATCCCGGGAAGCAGGAAGGGCGCCCACGCGCGCGCCCGCCGAGGCGATCCGAGGAACCGCGCGATCCCCGCCGCGGCGGCGAGGACGACCGTCGTCTCTCGCGACAGGACGGCGAGCGCGAGCGCGAGCGCGCCGCTCGCCTTCCGACCGCGGCGCAGCAGCAGCAGCGCGGCGAGGACCGCGACCGCGGCGACGATCTCGGTCAGGTCGCGCGTGAGCGTCAGGACGAACCCCGGATAGAAGGAGAAGAGGAGCCCCCACATCGGATGCCTCCCGGCGGTCCGCGCCAGCCCGGCGCCCAGCAGGCCGACCGCGGCGAGCCCGATGACGTTCACCCCGACGAGCGCGAGCGGCACGCGCGAGGGGTCGCCGCCCGATGCCGCCCATGCCAGAAGCGGGTACGCGATCCGCTGCTGGCGGTACGCGGGCAGGTCGAGCGTGATCCCGTCCGCGGTCCGCTCGGTCGTGAACGGGTCGAGCGCGAGGCGGTAGTAGAACATCCCGTCGTAGCCGTCGTCCGCGACGGTGAGGCCGGGTGGCACGCGCGAGGCGTCCGCGAACGGCGGCGACGCCCGAACGAGCCGGGAGACGTCTCCGCCGTCGGCGAGCACGCGCACCCCGACGACGACCACCGCGAACAGCAGGCTCACCGCGGCCGCGGCGAGCGGCTGCTCGAGCCACGCGAGCACGCGTTCGGACGGCCGGATCACGGCCCCGTCTTCGCCGCTCTCATCGCCCTGTACACGGTCACCCTCCTCGCGCACCCCAGGACGACCGGCGTCGAGCTGCTCGCGTGGTCGGGAGCGCCGAGCCTCGCGCTCGCCGCGGCGTTCGGCCCGTGGCCGGTCGTCGATGCGTTCCCGTACATGGATCCAGCCCGAACGGTCATCTGGGGGCTGTGAGCGGCCCTTCTCCTCCAGACGCACCTCGAGCGGACGCCCTGATCCGGGTCACCGCGGCATCGAGCGTCGCGGTGTCGTCCGCGCAAAGCGCGAAGAGGTTCAGGCACCGCTCGCTCGCGTCGTCCACGTAGAACGGCCACGTCCCGGGAGCGGGCGCGGCGATCTCGCGGGGCGCCGCCGACCGCGCGCGCTCCCGCAGGCGTGCCATCAGCACGCGCGCGGCGCGCTGGACGGCGATCGGCAGCGCGTCGCGCACGGCTCGCCGAGCGCGGAGCGCGAACGTCGGCCGCCATTCACGTAGGTAGCGCTCCTGGAAAGCGCCGCGTCCCACGATCCCGAGGACCTCGACGCGCGCGTACGTTCGCTCGAGGGCGGCACGGAAGCCGGTGAGGTCGTACTCGCGGAGATGCTCGGGGTTGAACGGCCGTTCGCCCGGCGCGAGGCGGACCAGTCGGTTGGGTGTAGACAGCAGCGTCAGCGATCCGGCCGCGGCGACGCGCCGCAGCTCGGAGAGGAGTCTCGCCGGATCGGGCACGTGTTCGATCACCTCGAAGCAGACGATGAGATCGAACGTCCCCGCGGCCAGCCCGAGTGCTTGCGCGTCCATGAGCGCGGCGTGGATGCCGCGGTCCTCGCGCGAGAGGCCGCGCACGCCCGCCACGTTCGCGGGGTCGAGGTCGACGGCGAGGACGCTCCGCGCGCCACGCTCGCGCATGAGCCAGCTCCCGTGCCCGGTCCCGCAGCCCGCATCGAGGACACGCCGCGACGCCGCCAACTCTGCGGAGGACACGTACGTCGTGAGGACGCGCATGAACTCGATGTCGGCGAGGTGGCCGGGGACGGGCGGCATCATCGAGCGAACGTCCTCGCAAGCAGCGTGTGCACGAGGTCGAGGAGGCGCTCGCGGCGCTTCGCGAGCGGGAACTCCGACCGGATCCGATCTGCGGCGGCACGGCGCAGACCGGGATGGGCGGTCGCCCGCCGGACGGCCGCCGCGACCTCGTCGGGCGACGGGTCGTCGACGTACTCGCCGGCGTCGCCGACGACCTCGGACAACGCGCCGACGCGGGTCACGACCGGGACGCACCCGGCCAGCATGGCCTCGGCCACCGCCAGGCCGAACCCTTCGTGCATCGAGAGCTGCAGGTACGCCGAGGCGCGCCGCCGTAGGGCGGTCAACTCGTCGTTCTCGAGCCGGCCCGCGAGCTGAAGGTTCGGCCCGCCCAGCCGTGTCAGGTCGGCGGCCGCGTCCCGATCCTCGATCGCGCCGACGAGGACGAAGGCGTGATCCGGCAGCGCACGCGACGCACGAGCGAAGCGGTCGAGTCCCTTGCGCCGGACATTCGAACGGTTAACGTCCGCGACCGTGAGCAGCAGTGGCGCCCTCTCGGTGCTCACATCCTCGTTGCCGAGCGTCGCGAGCCCCAGGTGGATCATCGAGACCCGCTCGGGTGGGACCCCCGCATTGCGCTCGGCTTCCGCCTTTGCGGCGTGGGAGAACGCGCAGATCCGCGTCGCCGAGCGCATCGCGGACCGTGCGGCGATCTTCCGCAGACCGCCCCGCTGATGGCCATAGGCGATCTCCGGCATGGCGGCGACGTCGTAGCCACCCACCACCACGACGCTCGGGCGCCCGGTGGCCCGGGCGACGGCGAGCGGGAGCAACGCATGCCAGCTCGCGAACCAGCAGAAGACGAGGTCCGCGCTCGCGGCGGCCGCCGCGACGACCCACGGCGGCGGACGCAGCGGCGATGCGGCCCGCATCTCGTCGACGCGGAACGCGGTGCGCAGGATCTCGACGTCGGTGCGAACGAACGTGGAGCCCCGTACGTATACGAAGAGGATCCGCCGCGCGTCCACGCGGCGACCATCCTATGGTCGTGAACGAGCTCTTGCGGGCCGCGGACCGCGGAGATCACCGATCCCGGTACGCGTTGACGCTCGTGGTCGAGGTGGTCCTTCTCGCGGCCGCGGTCGCGACGTTGAAGCTGGCGGCCGATAGGTTCGGCACGACCGGATTCGGCGAGTTCACGGTGGCACGGCGGACCGTCTCGGTGATCGCCGTTCCCCTGCTCCTCGGCTCCGGCGTCGCGGTGACGCGTTATGTCGCGTACGGGATGGCGGCCGCGCGCACGTACCTGCTCGCGGCGATGTGCATCGGCGCGCCGCTCCTGGTCCTGTTCGCGGTGGGAGCGGCGGCACTCGCGCAGCCGTTCGCGGCCACCTTCTTCGGCAGCGAGGCGTACGTCGGCCTCGTGCTGCCGACGGCGCTCGCTATCGCCGGCACGGCCCTGCACGCGATCGCGTACTCGTACTTCGTCGGCGTGCTGCGCATGAGCGTCGCGAACGCCCTCCAGCTCGTGAACATCGGTCTCGCCCCCGTCATCGCCGTCATGCTGTCCGGCGGGAGCGCGGCGATCGCACTCGCGCTTCTCGGCAGCGTAGCCGCGGTGACGTCGATCGGGGCGATGGTGCCGGTCGCGGTCCGCCGCGCGGACACAGGGCCGAGCGCCCCGGCCGGGCTCAGGCCCGCCGCCATGCAGCTCCTGCGGTACGGCGTGCCTCGGGTCCCGGGTGACCTCGCGCATTTCGCCCTCTTCTCCATCCCGACGATCGTCGTGGCACATCGCGCGGGGATCGAGGCTGCGGGCTTCCTGTCGTTCGGGCTGGCGCTCGTCCATCTCGTCAACGCACCCTTCGCCGCCGGGCGGACGCTGTTGCTGCCGGTCGTGAGCGGGCTCTCCGCCGGCGGACGCCGCCACGAGATCCAGGCTCTCCTCGGCCGGATCCTCATCGCGTCGGCGCTCGTGGCGGGCGCCGCGGTGCTGATCCTCGAGCTCGCCCTGGAGCCGATCGTCGCCGCGCTTCTCGGCCCGGACTTCTCGCAGGCGGTGCCGGCGACACGTTGGGTCGTCCTCGGCGCGGTGCCGTACGGCGTGTATTCCGTCCTCCGTGGCCCTGTCGACGCCCTGGCGGTGTGGCCGCACAACTCGGTGAACCTGACGGTCTCCCTCGCGGCCGTCCTCATCCTCCTCGCTCCCGGATCGTTCTCGGCGGAGGTCGCGGTGCCGATCGCGTTCACCCTGCTCGCTCTCCTCACGGTCGGATCCACGTGGTGGACGGCGGCTCGTGCGCCCGCAGCGATCGACGCCTTCGCGGCGGCGTCGGTGCCGCCGAAGTGAGCGGCGACGGCCGCCGGGCCGACGCGTCGCATTTCGAGGCGCGCGCGTCGGCCGCTCGACCGGTGACGTACGACTGGCGGAGCGGCACCGAGCTGATCCATCCCGCGCTGCGGGCCCCCTACGAGCGCGTTCACCGCTCGTGGAAGCGGGATGCTGGCGCGCTCGTGCTCGATTACGGCTGCGGGCACGGCATCCACTCGATCCCTCCCGCGGCCGAGGGGTGCCGTGTCGTCGGTGTGGACGTCTCTCCGCGCTCGCTCGCCCTCGCGCGCGAGCGCGCGGCGCGCGCGTGTGTGAGCGACCGGGTCCGCTTCGTCGTCGCCGACGGCACGACGCTGCCTTTCGGCGACGCCGCATTCGACCGTGCGCTGGCGGTGGATGTGCTCCCCTACATCGCGCCGGGGGCGGCATTCGCGGAGCTCGCCCGCGTGCTCCGGAGGACGGGCACGCTCACCGTGATCGACACGCTCGGCCACAACCCGCTGTGGGACCTCCATCGGCGCCTGCGCGCCTGGCGCGGCCAGCGCACCGACAGCGAGGTGCGGCACGTGCCCCGCCTTCGCGACCTCGCCGTCGGCCGGCGTCACTTCGCCGATGCCGAGATCGCGTTCTTCGGCCTGCTCGCGCCGCTCATCGCGCCGTTCCCGCGGCGAGCGTCGGCCGCGTTAGCCGGTCGGCTCGACGCGATCGACCAGCGCCTCCTGCGGCTGCGGCCGCTCGGCCCGTTGGCCTTCAAGGTCGTGTGCACCTTCTCGCGTCCGATCCGTCCGAGCGATGGGCAGGAATAGCGTCGTGGCGACGCCGCCGCTGGTGTCCGTGGTCGTGCCGTGCCGCAACGAGCGCGACTTCATCGGACCGTGCCTGGACGCGATCCTCGGCGGCGACTGGCCGGTCGAACGGCTAGAGGTCATCGTCGTCGACGGGCGCAGCGACGACGGCACGCGCGACGTGATCGAGGAGTATGCGAGGCGATGGAAGGTGATCCGGCTGGTCGACAACCCCGGCCGGACGACGCCGAAGGCACTGAACGCGGGCGTGCGCGCGAGCCGGGGCGGCTACATCGCCATCCTGAGCGCCCACAGCGCGTGCGACAGGGGCTACCTCACCGGCTGCTACCGCACGAGCATGCGGACGGGCGCCGACAACGTCGGCGGGATGTGGCGGATCAGGGCGCGACGCGAGACGCCAGTGGGCAGAGCCATCGCGCTCGCCCTCGGTCATCGCTTCGGCGCCGGGAACGCGCACTACCGGACGGGAGCGTCGGCTCCGCGGGTGGCGGACACGGTCGCGTTCGGCTTCTACCGCCGCGACGTCTTCGACCGCATCGGCCTCTTCAACGAGGACCTCGTCCGCGGGCAGGACATGGAGTTCAACCGCCGGCTGTCGCGCGCGGGCGGGCGCATCATCCTCGACCCGACGATCTCGATCGACTACTTCGCGCGCTCGGATCTCGGCCGGTTCTGGCGGCACAACTTCGCCGACGGGTACTGGGTGACGTACGCGCATCGCTTCGCCCGGCTGCCCGTGTCTTGGCGCCATCTCGTGCCGGTCGCCTTCTGCTCGGCGCTCGCCGGTGCGCTCCTCGTCCGGCTCGTCTCGCCGCTCGGCGGGCCGCTTCTCCTGCTCGTCGCGGCGCCGTACGCCCTCACGTCGGTGGCGGTCTCGGCGTCGCTCGCGGCGAAGGCGCGTGACGTGGGGCTGCTCGCGACCCTCCCGCTCGTTTTCGCCGTGCGCCACGTCGCCTACGGCATCGGCTCGCTCGTCGGGATCGGCGCGCTCGCGTTCCGGCGCCGATCGCCGAGGCCGAGGCCGCGGTAGGCGAAGCCGAGCGTCCGCAGGAGGTCGGCGTCGAGGGCGCGCCGGCAGTCGACGATCGCGCGCGTCCGCATCGCCGGGCCGAGTGTCGCGAGATCCGCGTTGCGGTACTCGGCGTGCGGCACGACGACGACCGCGACGTCGCACCCGTCGAGGACCGCACGCAGGTCGCGGTCGCGCGCGACGTATGGATCGTGCACCACCAGCTCCCGCACGACCGCGGCGAGCCGCTCCGCGATGCGCGGCCCGGGCGCGTTGCGCCCGTCGTCCGAATCGGCGTCGTACGTCAGACCGAGCACGGCCGCCTTCGCGTCCGCGGGAGCGCGCCCGGCCCGCGTGAGAACGTCGAGCACCAGCTGGACGACGTGGTCCGCCATCCCGTCGTTGAGCGCGCGCGCGCCGCGCACGAGTTCGGACGGCGCGCCCTCGGGGAGCCCGCTCACGAGCAGCCACGGATCCTTCGGGAGGCAGTGCCCGCCCACGCCCGGACCGGCCTCGAGGATGAGGGGCTCCGCGTTCCACAGGCGGTTGACGTGCTCGCGGACGACGCGGAAATCGACGCCGGCGTGATCGCACACGACCGCGAGCTGGTTCGCGAGGGCGATCTGCACGTCACGGGCCGCGTTCTCGGCGGTCTTGATCACCTCGGCCGCCTCCCACGAGGTCACGACGAGCTCCGCGCGCACGATGGTGCGGTACAGCTCGATCCCCAAGAGGCCGACGCGCGTGTCGTCGACGCCGATGAGGCGGGCCATGCCACGCAGGTTCCGAAGCAGCCGCCCGGGCCGCAGCCGCTCCGGGCAGTGGGCGAGCCTTACGTCCGCGCTTCCGGCGAACACAGGCGCGACGACGTTGCGCATCGTGCCCGGGGCGGTCGTCGACTCGACGACGACGAGCGCGGGGCCACGGACGTGCCGCGCTACGGTCCGGCAGGCGCGCTCGAGATCGCGCGTGTCGGAGCGGTGCTGGGGGTCGATCGGCGTGTCGACCGCGACGACGAAGACATCGGCGCCGTCGAGCCCGGACTCGTCGTCGGCCGCCGTCAGCCGGCCACCCCGGACCGCGGCCGCGAGCAGCGCGTCGAGGCCGGGCTCTTTCGTCGCGAGCGGGAGGCGGCCCTGCCGCAGCACTGCGACGCGCGCCGGATCCACGTCGGCGCCGTGCACCGTGAAGCCCGCCGCGGCGAGCGACGCGGCGACCGGGATCCCTACGTAGCCGAGGCCGACGACGGCGACCTCGGCCTCTTTCGCGGCGATGCGCCGATGCAGGGCATCGAGGCGCCGGCGTTCGACGCGCACCGTCACGCGGGGACCGCCCCCGCGACCTCAGCGATGCCGCGGGCGATGCCGGCCGCGTCGAGTCCGGCGCTCCGCAGCAGGTGGTCTCGGCCACCGATCCGGTGCCCGAACGCGTCCGGCAAGGCGAGCCGACGGAAGGCCCGGACGTGCCATCCCTCGTCGGCGACGATCTCGGCGACGGCGCTCCCGAGGCCGCCCACGATGCTGTGCTCCTCGACGGTGACGAGGGCCCGCGTCTCGCGGAGCGCCGCGTCGAGCGCCTCGCGGTCGAGCGGCTTCACGGTGTGCATGCTGAGCAGGCGCGCCGAGATCCCGCGGCGCTCGAGCGAACGCACGGCCTCGAGCGCCTCGTGGACGATGCCACCCGTCGCGACGACCGTCACGTCGCTGCCCTCGTGGACGACGATCGCGCGCCCGAGCGTGAAGCGTGGCGGCGCCTGGTGGACCGCCGGGTCGCCCGACCGTCCGAGGCGGAGGAACACCGGCGCGCCAAGATCGACCGCCGCACGCGTCGCGAGCCCGGTCTCGATGGGATCCGCGGGCGCCACGACCGTCATCCCAGGAAGTGCGCGCATGACCGCGAGGTCCTCGGTCGCGTGGTGGGTGGCACCGAGCGCCCCGTAGGCGAGCCCGCCACCGACCCCGACGATGACGACAGGCGCGCCGTTGTAGCAGATGTCGTTGCGGATCTGCTCGAGGCAGCGAAGGGTCGGGAAGTTCGCGATCGAGTACATGAACGGGCGCGCGCCCGCGAGGGCGAGCCCGGCGCTGACGCCGGCGAGGTCCGCCTCGGCAACGCCGACGTTCAGGAAGCGGTCGGGGTATCGCTCAGCGAAGGCCTCGACCACGCCGAAGCCGACGTCGCCAATGACCAGGCACACGCGGTCGTCCTCGGCCGCGAGCTCCAGGAGAGTGCGCGCGAACGCCGGTCTCATCGCTCGAGCTCCGCGAGCGCGCGCGAGAGCTCGTCCCCTGCGGGGGCGCGGTAGTGCCAGAGGACGTCGTCCTCCATGAAGCTCACGCCTTTCCCCTTCACGGTCCGAGCGACGATGGCGCTCGGCCGTCCCGGCGTGAAGGGGGCCGCGTCGAACGCGGCCGCGATGGCGGCGAGGTCGTGCCCGTCGATCTCACGGACCGCCCACCGGAACGCCCGCCACTTGTCCGCCAGCGGCTCGAGGTCGACAACGCGCTCCGTCGGTCCCATGCCCTGTTGCCCGTTCGCGTCGACGATCGCCACGAGACCGTCGAGACCGAGGTGGCCGGCGAGCAGCGCGGCCTCCCAGGTCGAGCCCTCGTCGCATTCGCCGTCGCTCAGGAGCGTGAACGTGCGCCAGACCTCGCCGGTCCGTCGCGCGTGGAGCGCCATCCCGATCGCCACGGAGAGCCCGTGGCCGAGGGACCCGGCGGAGAACTCGATCCCCGGGACGCCGGCCGCGTCAGCGTGCCCGGCGAGCGTCCCGCCGTCCACGTAGAAGCCGTCGAGCCGCTCGCGCGGCATGAAGCCCCGCTCGACCAGCGTCGCGTACAGTGCGATCCCACCGTGCGCCTTGCTCAGGATGAATCGGTCGCGCCACGGTGCCCGCGGGCTCGCGGGGTCGATCCGCAACGTGTGGAAGTACAGCGTCGTCAGCAGGTCCACGCACGACAGCGCCGAGCCCACGTGAGACGCCTTGGCACGCGCGACGGCGCGCACGACGCTCACGCGGATGGCGCGCGCGCGATCGGCGAGGGCCGCCGTGTCCGCCGCCGCGAGGCGGCTCACGCGTAGAACGAGCGCACGGTGCGGCCCGCGTACTCGACCTGATCCTCCTCGAGCTCCGGCACGAGCGGGAGCGATAGCACTTCGGCCGCGAGCCGCTCCGTGACCGGGAGCGAGTAGTGCGACAACCCGAGGGCGGGGTGTCGGTGCACCGGGATCGGATTCGAGACGAGCACCTCCACTCCGTTCTCCCCTAGATACGCGGCGAGGTCGTCGCGGCGCTCCGCTCGGATGACGTAGTTCTGGTACACGTCGCGGTGCCGGCGGTCCGGGTGCGGCGCGATGCGCACCTGCGGGACGTCGCCGAGGACGCGGTCGTAGATCGCGGCGAGGTGCCGACGGCGTTCGATCCACGCCGGCACGCACGGCATCTTGGCGTTCAGGACCGCCGCCTGGAGGTTGTCGAGCCGGCTCGTGAATCCATAGAGGACGTGGCTGTCCTTCGTCGCCCGCCCGTGGTCGCGGAGCAGACGGAGCGTCCGCGCGATCTCCGGGTCGTCCGTGCACGCGGCCCCCGCGTCGCCCGCGGCCCCGAGGATCTTCGCCGGATAGAAGCTGAAGCACGACACGCCTCCGAACGATCCCGCGGGCCGTCCGTCGAAGGTCGCGCCGAGCGCCTGGGCCGCGTCCTCCACGACGAGGAGATCCCGCGCGCGGGCGATCTCGAGGCAGCGCGTCATGTCGCACACGCGGCCGTTGAGATGCACCGGGAGGATCGCGCGGGTCCGCGGCGTGAGGGCCGCCGCCACGAGATCCATGTCCATGAGGTGGTCGTCGCCGACGTCCACCAGGACGGGCGTCGCGCCGACGTGCACGATGGCGGCGATCGAGGCGAGGAACGTGTGCGCGACCGTGATGACCTCGTCGCCCGGGCCGATCCCCAGCGACCGCAGCGCGAAGATCAGGGCGTCGGTGCCGCTGTTCAACCCGACGGCCTCGCGGAGCCCGAGGAGCGCCGCAAGGCTGCGCTCGAACCGCGACACGTCCTCGCGCAGGATGAGCTGCCCTTCGCCCAGGGTCCGGGCGATCGCCGCGTCGAGCTCGCCCTTGAGCGACCGGTACTGCTTCGGATAGTCGACGAAGGGGACGCGATAGCCCGTCACGACGTCTCGTGCTCCGCGGCGTGCGCGGCCGGCGGCGCGCCGGGAAGGCCGAGCGCGACCTTCACCGTGTCCCAGAGGATCGAGAGATCGGTCCCGAGCGAGCGCGTGCGTACGTACTCGAGCCCGAGCCGCGACTTCTCCGGCCGGATGAGCGCGTCGTAGGCGGCGTCGGGGTCCGCGTGCCCCCGGAGGAGTTCGCCCTCGTTCCGGAAACGGATGGACGCCCGGTCGGTCATGCCGGGTCGCACGCTCAGGAGCTCGCGCTCGTCGGGCGTGTACTTCGCCACGTCCGCGGGTACCTGCGGCCGCGGTCCGACGAGGCTCATCTCGCCGCGCAGCACGTTCACGAGCTGCGGCAGCTCGTCGAGCTTGTACGCCCGAAGCACGCGCCCGACGCGTGTGACGCGCGGGTCGTCGTCCGCGGTGGACCAGACGCCGGCGCGGTCCGCGTTCGCGACCATCGTGCGGAACTTCCACATGCGGAAGTGCGCGCCGCCGCGACCGACGCGAACGCCTCGGTAGACGAGCGGTCCGCGCGAGTCGAGCGCGATCGCGATGGAGGTCACGAGCCAAGCGGGCGCCGTGACGACGAGGAGGAGCACCGCGGCGACCACGTCGATGAAGCGTTTCACGGGGTCGTAGCTCACGGGCGCGAGGGTACCAGCGGACCGATGGCGGATCGGACGATCTCGATAGCGCCGGCCCCGTCCTGCTCCGAGAGCCGCGCCGCGACCCGCTGGACAGCGCTCTGGAGGTCGGCGAGGGACGGATCCCAGGTCCCCGTGGCGCGCAGGACCTGCGCGTGCGCGGTCGGTCGCACGTCCTCGTCGGCGAAGAAGAGCTGCTCGTGGAGCCGCTCGCCGGGCCGCAGTCCGGTGAACGCGATCGGCACGTCGGCGGCGCGCAGGCCGCGGAGCCGGACCATCTTCCGCGCGAGGTCGAGGATCGGGACAGGCGATCCCATGTCGAGGACGAGGAGGTCGCCGCCCTCCGCGATCGCGGCGGCCTGCACGACCAGACCCGCGGCCTCGGGGATCGTCATGAAGTAGCGCGTCGCGTCGGCGTCGGTGAGCGTGATCGGACCGCCCTGGTCGATCTGCCGCGCGAAGATCGGTACGACGCTTCCCGACGACCCGAGCACGTTCCCGAAGCGCACGACGCAGTACCGCAGTCCCAGCTCGCGCCCGGTCGCCACCGTGAGCAGCTCGGCGAAGCGCTTCGTGAGGCCGAGCACGTTCACGGGCTCGACCGCCTTGTCGCTCGAGATCGTGACGACGTGGGCGACGCCCGCGTCCACCGCCGTCGCGAGGACGGTCGCCGTGCCGAGGACGTTCGTCGCGATCCCGGGGAGCGGGTGCTCCTCGACGATGGGAACGTGCTTGTACGCGGCCGCGTGGAACAGCACGTCGGGACGCACGCGGCCCATCGCGGCGGCGAGCCACGCCCGATCGCGGACGTCCCCGAGCAGGATCTCCACGGGCGCGTGGCGCAGCTCGAGCGAGAGGTCGTGCAGGGCGTTCTCGTTCGCGTCGAGCAGCACGACGCGCTCGGGGTCGAGCGCGACGATCCGGCGGACGAGCTCGCTGCCGATCGAGCCCGCCGCGCCGGTCACGAGCGCACGGCGGCCCTGGATGAACGTGCGCGCCTCGGGCGTGTCGAGGTCGACCGGCCCGCGCGCGAGGAGCTCGTCGATGCCGATGGCGCGCAGGGGCGAGGTATCGCGCTCGGTGAGGCCCAGCCCACTCACGGCGCGTACGCGCACGTCGCTGCCCTCGCACAGCTCGACGACCTGCCGGGCCAGCTCCCCCGGTGGTGCGCTCGCCGCGATGACGACGAGCGAGGCGCCGTGCTTCGCGATGAGCGCGGGGAGCTCGTCGATCCCGCCGGCCACGGGGATCCCGCGCACCAGCGTGCAGCGCCGGCGTGGGTCCTCGTCGACGAAGCACGCCACGCGCGGTCCGCGCGAACCGGTGCCCAGTGAGCGGACGAGGAGCTGGCCCGTCATCCCCGCGCCGACCACGATCGCGGTCGGCGCGTCGCGGGAGCGGCCGAGCGCGGCGCGCGCCAGGTACGCCCAGCGGGGCCGGAGGCGCAGGGCGCCTTGGACGACGAGCACCATCGCACCGCCGCTCAGGACCGCCCCGAAGGGCAGGTAGTGATCCTCCGACACGATGTCGAACGCGAGGAGCGCCGCCACGACCGCGCCGGTCGCCTTCGCGATCGCGATCAGGTCCTCGATCCCCGCGACGGTCCAGTCGCGGCGGTAGACCTGGAATGCCATGTTCGCGACGACCTGCGCGGCCCCGGCAGCGGCCGCGAGCGCCACGGCTCCGCCCGCGTCGGGGATGTCGAATCGCCCACCCGTGCGGACCGTGACCGCGAGGAGATAGGTCATCGCGACCGCTGCCGCGTCGACGAGCGCGATCGGCATGTGACGGACGACGGAGCGAGCGACCTGGGCGATGCGGCCGGCCGGCGTCGCCGTCATGTTCCGGGAGATGCCCACGAGGGAATCACGTATAGCGCACGAGGAGCGCACCGTAGTATCGCCCCGGTAGATGTGGCACGCCCCGCATAGCGGGTCGTGACCGCGGTGCCGCGTCTGCGGACATCCGTCGTCGCCGCCGGTCTCGCGATCGTGTTCCTGCCTCTCCCGGCGCCGCTGGCGCACCTCGGCACCGACGCGGCCTGGGTGGCGCGCGGGTCTTTCTCCCAGACGCCGCGTTCGCGACCTTCGCGGTCTTCGTCGCGAACGATCGGTCCCCCACTTCTTCGCGCAGGGCGGAGCGATGACGGGAACGTGGCTGGGGCTGCTCGCCCTGCTCGAGCGGCGGGATCCGGGTCCGAGCCCGGCGGCGGTCGACGTCGCCCATGGCACGACGCTCACGCCGGCGACGACCCCCTGATCGTCGCGCGCGACACCTTCATCGGCGGACACAGGCACACGACGCTGCCCATCCCGTTCGACGTCCACCAGTCGCGTGCGAGGCGCTGCGGGCCGAGGAGCTCGATGCCGGCGAAGAGGTCGAGCGCGCTCATGGTGTAGCGGACGTTCGCGAGCGCGCCGACGATCCGCCCGTCCTCGATGAGGAACGTCCCGTCGCGCGAGGTGCCGGTCATCGTCGCCGAGCGCGGGTCGGGGATATTCGTGTAGTGGAAGCGCGTGATGAGTACGCCGCGCCCGACCGCCGCGATGAGCTCGTCGCGGCTCGCCGTCCCGCCGGCCATCGTGAGGTTCGCCGCGTGTCCGCCGCGCGCGTACCGCGCGGGATCCGCGGCGTGCCCCGTCGACGCCGTGCCCGCCTCCTTCGCGCTCGTCCGGTCGTAGACGGGTCCGCGCGCGGCGCCGCGCTCGACGAGCGTCACGCGCCGCTTCGGCGTGCCCTCGACGTCGAACGGGACGGCGAGCGTGCGCGGATCGAGCGCGTCCTCGTGCAGCGTGAACGCCGCGCCGGTCACCTGCTCGCCGATCCGGCCCGACATGAACGAGCGGCCCTCGCGCACGCTCTGCGCGCCGAGGCCGGTGAGTGAGACGACGCGCAGGATCTCGGCGACCGCGAGCTCCTCGAACACGGCCTCGTAGTCGCCGGGCGGGAGCTCGGTCCGGTCTCGGTCGAGCTCGCATTTCGCGATCGCGCGCGCCGCGACGCCGCCGGCGTCGAGCGCGCCGATGCCGCTCGCGAGGTCCTCGGCGTATCCGCTGCCCGCGTCGCTCTGCGCGAGCGCGCGTAGGTAGGCCATCGTCGCCGGCGCGTACACGGCGACGCCGCGTGTGTTCGCCACGGCGTCCTCGGTCACCTCGAGCTGGTGCGTCCCCGCCACGCGCAGCCGCGCGCGGCCGGCCGCCCCGCAGATCTCGCCGATCGCGCGCGCCTGGTCCGCCGCGCTCGCCTCGGCCGTGTGCGCATCGAAGGCGCGCGCGGGCTCGACGGCCGCGGGCTCGGCGAGCCCGGGCCACGCGGTGTTCGCCGGCAGGTCCGCGGCGAGCTCGGCCGCGGCGCGCAGCGCCGCACGCAGGTCGTCCACCTCGAGCGAGCTCGTCGTCACGGTCCCGACGGCGCCGCCGTGGACGGCGCGGGCGTGCACGTGGACCTCGTCGGAGAGCGCGTTCTGGTGGATCTGCGAGCGCGCGTACCGGGTGACCGCGGCGCGGCGGCGGTGCACCCAGATCTCGCACTCGTCGCTCGGCGCGTCGCGCAGCGCCGCCCGGATCGGCGCGAGGAGGGCGTCCGCGCCGAGGACGGGCGTCACGGCACCACCTCGAGCGGCAGCGCGACGAAGCGCGCATGCGGCGCCCCGTGCGCGACGCGCATGAGCTGGAGCGGCTCCCCCTTCGCGCACGAGAGGAAGCCGTGGAGCTGCCAGTCGTCGGCGACCGCGTCGCACCGTCCCCAGAAGTCCGGCGTGCGCGACTGGAACGCGACGCCGCGCACGTGGCCTTGGACCTCGCCGTGGCGGATGATCCGCGCGACCTGCGCGCTGAAGTGGAAGTTCTGCCGCTTGTCGTCGAGCGAGTACGACGCGGGCGAGCAGAGGAGGAGCCCGTCGTCGATCTCGCGCACGAGGTCCTCGAAGCGGCGCGTCCCGCGCTCGAGGCTCACGTTCACCATGCGCACGATCGGGAAGTGCTGCCAGCCCTCCGCGCGCGCGCATCCCGCGCTCGCCGCGCTCCCCAGCGCCCCGGCGGTCTCCCGCGACGTGAGGTAGCCGGTGAAGATGCCCCGCTCGATCAGCGGCGTGCGGGTCGCGGGCACGCCGTCGTCGTCCCAGCCGAACGTGCCCATGCCGCCAGCGACCGTCGAGTCGGCGGTGATCGACACGTGCTCGCTCCCGTATCGCAGGCGCCCGCGATCGCCCGGCCACATGAAGGACGTGCCCGCGAAGGCGACCTCGTGCTCGAGGACGCGGTCGGACTCGGTCGGATGTCCGCACGATTCGTGGACGAGGAGCGCGAGGAAGGGCTGGTCGAGGACGACGGTCGTCGGGCGCGCGGCCGCGAGCGGCGCATCGAGGATCGCTTCGGCATCGTCGCGGTACGCCGCGGCGCGACGTGGCAGGTCGTCCTCCTCGACGAACTCCCATCCCGCCTGCCGTGCGTTCCGCATGTCGTAGCGCTGCGCGGGCTTCGCGCCGGCCTTCACCGCCAGGACTGAAAGGCCGGTCGCGGTATCGATCAGCTCCTGCTCAACGTCGGTCCCCTCGCTCGTGACGAGATGCTTACGCGTGCGGAACGCCGTCACGGTGGCGCGGCGGGTCCGCACGAGCGGCCCACGCATCGCAGCGTCCGCGGCACGCAGGAGCTCGACGCGCTCGGCCACGGCCACGCCGAAGGGATCGCGCCGCAGCGGTGTGCGGTACGAGCCGCGCTGCGGAGGGACCGGCGCGAGCCGGACGCGCTGGCGGCGCGTCGATGCCGACGTCTCTCCCCTGGCGAGCGCGTCGTCGACAAGCGCGCGGTAGGCGTGCTCGGACGTTCGGTCGGTCGCCGCGAACCCCCAGGCGCCCTTGAAGAGGACGCGAAGCCCGACGCCCCGGTCTTCCGAGCGCTCGATGCCCTCGATCTCGCCGTCTTTGACCGCGACCGACTCCTGCTCGCGCTCGACCGAGCGCACGTCCGCGTAGTCGGCGCCCCGGCGGATCGCGGCGCCAACGAGCGCGGAAAGATCCGGGATCATCGCAGCCCCAGCGCAGTCACGAGACCCGCATGATGTCGCAGCCGGCCGGCAAGGACGTACTGTCCGCCGCGTGCCACGTGGAGCGATCTTCGCCGCAGCCATCGCGTTCGCGGTCACCCTCGCCTACGCGACGGTCCTCCTCCCCGCGTGGGAGACGTATCCGGATGACCGCGCCGAGTACTTCGCCCTCGCTCGCGGGCTCGTCGAGCGAGGAGAGTTCACGCGTGCGCCGGTCGGAGCCGCGTTCGTGCCCGAGCCGCTCCGGACCCCCGGGTATCCCCTGATCCTCGCCTCTCTCTGCCGGACCATCGGCTGCGGTCCATGGCAGGTCGCGACCTCGCAGGGGGCGCTCCTCGCGCTGACGGTGCTGATGGTCGCGTGGCTCGCGCGGCGCATCGATGCGCGCGCAGCGACCCCGGCTGCTTGGGCGACCGCGCTCTACCTGCCATTCGCGTATCACGCGGCCCGTCCGATCTCGGATCTGCCGGCGACGTTCCTGTTGGTCGCGTCGGCAGCCGCGCTCGTGATCGCGCGCGAGCGCGGGTCCCCTGCCTGGGCTCTCGCGTTCGGCACGCTCTGCGCGCTCCTCGCTCTGACCCGGCCGCTGTTCTTGTTCGTGCCTGCCGCCTTCGCGATCGGAGGATGTCTCGTCGATCGCCGCGTGCTGCTCGAGCGTTGGCGGATATGGGTCCTCGCGGGAGTGTCGTTCCTTGCCACCCTCGCGCCGGTCGCGATCCAGTCGACGATCTACTTCGGTGCGCCGAGCGCGAGCAGCAGCGGGACCGGGCTGTGGTGGGGTTACTTCCAGGGCCGCGGCGGAGCACCCGATGCGGTGGACGCATTCAGGATGGCCGCCAGCGAGGACGCCGCCCCGAGCGCGATCGCGCGGCTCGGCGCCGCGATCGGGCTGGATCCGCTGGAGGCGGCGCAGGCCGCGGCAGGGCAGCGCGAGATCGACGCCTTCAACGCGATCACGGATCGTGGTGCTCAGGCGTACGCGTGGGTCGACCTGAATGCGTCCCTCCGGGAGCGCGCGCTGGCGCTCATCCGACACGACCCGCTCGGGTGGGCGGCGCGTGGCATCACCGTTCGATCGATCGAGCTGTGGGCGGGAGATGACCCGTTCGCGCCGCCAGGGGTCGCGGTGGCCGCGACCGGTCGCGGCGCGATCATCGTGCCGACCGAGCTCATGATCGCGTTCATCGCGATCGTCGGACTCGTCATCGGTGCGCGAGCAGACAGGCGAGAGGTATACGTTCTCGCGGCGCTCTTGCTGTACGTGTGGATCGCGTCTTTCCCGTTCGTGACCGAGGCGCGCTACGCGTTGCCGACGCGACCGTTCCTGCTCATCGCCGCGGTCATCGGCGTGCTGTGGCTGATGCGACGGCGTGCCCCGGCCGACGAAGGGATCAGCTGACCGGGTCGACGGCGGCCTCCTCGAGTGGAGAAGCCACCTGGGCGTTCCGCTCATCCCACCTGGCGAGGAGCGCGACGCGGACAAGCTCTAGCGACGTGCGGAGCGCGACGGACAGCTGGCCTCCCTTGGCCCGGCCGGAGAGCCGCGGTCGCGGATGCACCGCCAGCGTGACGATCCGAGCGCCCCGGCGCCTCGCCCGGTACAGGACCTCCGGCAGGAGCGCCGCGCTGCGCGCCGACGACCGGAACCGCATGCCCGAAAGGATCGATCTCCGGAAGAGGAAGACCGAGCTGAACTCGCGTTCCGGCAGCGCGAACAGCGCACGTGCGAAGAGATGGAACGCGCGAGAGAGGAGCTTGCGCGAGAACCCTTCAGCGCGCGCGTCGCGGACGCCGACGACGACGTCAGTCGTGTCGACCATTGCGATCGCACGGGAGATGTCGCTCATGTCCGTCTGTCCGTCACCGGCCGCGAGGAAGACCCACTCGCCGAGCGAGCCGCGAAAGCACGTCGTCATCGCGCCGCTGAATCCCCGGTTGACGGGATGGCGGATGACGCGGACGTTCGCATGCGTCGCCGAAAGCGAGTCCGCGATCGAAGCCGTGCCATCGGTGCTGCCATCGTCGACGATGAGGATCTCGCCCGCGGATCCTCCTGACGCGAGGGCGCCGAGAGCCTCGCCCACGACGCGCTCGAGGTTTCCCGCCTCGTCGTACGCGGGGATCGCGATGGTCAGGCGCATGGCGCGACGGATCATACGGAGCGGCGGTCTCGATCGCGTGTCCGCCTACTCGGGCTGGCGCAGCATGCCGATCGGGCGTACGGCGGGCGACCGCGAGACCGCGATGGCCGCGATGGCATACAGGGTCGCGGCGGCGAGCAGCAGCTGCTGATACCCGTATGACATGGCGAGGTACTCCAGCGCGCCCCCGCACACCGCTCCGAGCAGGTTCCAGCCGAACGCGGCGTCCGCCTCGTCGACGTCGGCGAACTCGGCCGCGAACACGATGTTCGCGAAGAAGACCGGCGCGAACGCGACGACCGACGCGGCCGCGTACCGCAGCCAGGCCGGCTCGAGGAGGACGGCCGTGGGCGGGAGGAGATACGCGAGGGCGAGGGATCCGAAGAGCCCGCCGTAGCGCAGGGCCGGGGCGCGCCGTCGCATCCGCGCCGCCGCGAGGATCGCGAGGAGCACGCTGGCGAGGATCGCCGCGAACACGAGCGCGTTCACGTACCACGTCGTCCCGAACAGCAGGCTGAACGTCGCGATGCTCTTCGTCTCGAGGAGCAGGAACGCGGCGCCGAGAAGGAAGAAGACCGGTCGGAACGTGCCGCGCCCGGTGACGCGCGACGCGGCGGCGGCGAGCAGGAGCGCGAACACGACGAGCGCGGTGAGCGCGAACAGGTAGTACGACGCGATCCCCGGCGCCGGGAGATACGGGAACGGCCAGTCGTCCGTCGCCGGACGCGGCGCGGCCGACGTGTCGACGCGCTCGGCGTCGGCGGGTCGTCCGAGCGCGCCGGGCGCCTTCGCCGCGGCGAACAGGACGGAACGCGCGGCGCCGAGCTCCGGATACGTGCGCACGAGCGGAGCCGCGCCGAAGACCCGCTCGAGCATGCTCGCGTACCGCTCGACGAGCCACGGCTCCCGGTAGAAGTTGTAGAGGACGAGGACGCCGTCGGCGCGAAGCCGATCGCGCGCGCTCGCGAACGCCTCCTCCGTGAAGAGGAACGACTCGAGGCGCAGGTCCGCCGTGCTCGTCACGAGCGTGAGCGAGTCCGTCTGGGCGAACACGATGAGGTCGTACGACCGGTCCGTCGTCCGCAGGTACGCGCGACCGTCCGCGACGACCGTGCGGACGCGTGGATCGCCGTACGGGCGGTCGGGATGGCGCTCCATGCCGATCTCGAGGATCAGCGGGTCGATCTCCACCGCATCCACGTGGCCCACGCCGTGCGCGAGCGCGACGGCGGTGTCGTTCCCCGCACCGGCGCCGACGACGAGCACGTCGTCGAAGCGACGCGAGGGGAGCCAGTCGTAGATCTGGTCGTAGAAGGGGTGCGACGCCTTCGGCACGGCGGGTGACAGGTCCTGGTGCGGGATCCCGTTCACCGCGATCGCCTCGATGTCGGATCCGCGGTAGCGGTAGAGGTCGATGCGGTAGTAGGGCGACCACATGCGACCGGGCGTCACGTCCGCGAGCGTCAGCAGGAGCACCGCGGCCATCGCCCCGGCGCCGATGAGCACGCGCGTCCGACCGCCCCGCAGGTGCACGGCGCCGACGAGCGCGAACAGGACGGCGAACCACGCGGGCGGAGGCGTGTTCGCGAACGAGAGCGCCGCGAAGAGCGCGATCCCGGCGATCGAGCCGGCGATGTCGCTCGCGTACGCGCGCAGCGGCGGCAGCCGGCGGAGCAGCGGCCCGAGCGGGAGCGCGAGGGCGAGCGTCGCCAGCGCCGTGAGGGCGACGACGAGCGCGAGGACCGCGACGGCGGGGGCGAGCAGCGCGCCCCGGCTCTGGCCGAGGAAGATCTCCGCGTTCGGGAAGAACGCGTTCAGCCGGGCGCCGAGGACGACGACGACGAGCGCGAGGAGCGGGATCGGCGCGTAGACGGCGAGCGCCGCGAAGCGCCGGCCGACGAGCACGCCGAGACCGATCCCGAGGAAGCTCGCGATGAGGAGGAAGTTGTTGAAGAAGCCGACGTAGACGACGTTCGCCGGGACCCAGCGGATGAGGATCAGCTCACCGACCAGCACGGACGCGCTCGTGAGCGCGATCCGCAGGCTCACGGGGTCGAGCCGCTCCCGCATCGCGCGCGACCGTAGCGCCCGGTCTCCTCCGGCTTGTGGCGCGGTGGTATCTGCCGCCGGTAAACTGGGTACAGCACAGCGCACGCGACGACGGCGCATCCGCAGGTGCGGGGAGCATCGGCGCACATAGACCAACGGTCCCCCCGGCGCGCAGACGGAGGCGAAAGACGAGGTCGAGCACCGGGGCCCGAGCGAGGGTTCATCCCGAGCGAGGGTCGGACCGAGGTCCTCGGATGAGTTGAGCTTCACGTAGCGCTGACAGAAAGAGACATCCGCATGCCCGACGTCGCTCTCCTCATCGACTGGGAGAACGTCTACTACACGATGCGGCAGCACACCGAAGGGCCGCTGCCGTCGACGCTCTCGATCCTGCAGGCGATCCTCACGAAGGCCGCGGAGTTCGGCCCCGTCCGCGTGAAGCTCGCGATCTTCGGACAGGAGGTCGCCGCCCAGGACGAGACGCTCCTCATGGCCCTCGAGTTCACCGGCATCGAGCCGATCGCGGTCGCGCAGCGCATGAGCGGGCGCCTCCTCAAGGGCCGCTCGGACGCGGTCCTCATCACGCGCGCGATGAAGCTGCTGTACAAGGAGCGCCCCGACCTCGACACGTGGTTCATCGTGTCGGGCGACCGTGACCTGAACGCGCTCTGCAAGGCGCTGAAGGACGAGGACAAGCACGTGTACCTCGTCGCCGGCGACCAGTCGCTCGCGAACGAGCTGCGCGAGTCGCCGTACCTGCGCGACGACGTGTTCCTCCTCGAGGACCTCATCCCGCAAGCGCGCTGGACGCGCGCCGGCACGGGCCTGCGCACCGACGACACTCAGGCGGACCGCGAGCCCCCGCCGCAGCGCGAGGGACGCCCGAGGCGCGGCCGCCGCGGCGGACGCGGCCGCGCAGGCGCACCCCGCCCCGAGCCGACCGTGCCCGCCGTCGTCCCGACGGGCGAGCCCGAGTCGGAGAAGGAGCAGCGGCGCCTCGCCGTGCTCCTCCTCGATCAGCTCGTCGCGCTTCGCGTGGAGGCGATGAAGCGCGGCGACTTCGTCGCCGGGGTCGTCCCCCTCTCGGAGAAGGAGGCCTCGCGCGTCCTCGAGCAGCGCATCGACGCCGCCATCGAACAGGGCCACGTCACCGCGAAGGCGTCGGGCCGCAGCCGCGCGAAGGCGAGCATGCTCATCCGTCCGAACATGACGTCGCCGCTCGTCGCGGAGACCGTGTTCCATCTCGTCCGCGTGCTGCGCCGCATCGACACCGTGACCGCCGACGCCCGGCGCGTCCCCGCGGTCGAGGCCGTGCTCGATCCGCTGTCGCGCGCCGAGCAGCCCGGCGGCGTCGCGCGCGGGCGGTCACAGCGCCGCATCATCCTCGAGACGCTCTTCAACATCGCGGAGGAGCGCGGCGCGATCATGACCGAGCAGGTCGGACGCGACGGCGCGCAGGTGACGATGTGCTGGCTCGCCGAGGAGCACCCGCTCGTCACGTACGCGAAGAGTCCCGCCGCCTCCGTCGTCCACCTCTTCAACTTCGTGCACGCGACGCGGGCGAAGGACGACGAGACGGGCTGGGTGAACGCCGCGCTCTTCGCGGAGCTCCTCGCGCGCGTCGAGGGCGACCGCCTCGAGCGCACCCTCGCCGGCGCCGTCGAGCGCGGGATCATGCGCGCGAGCGAGCACGGGAAGCGCGCGGGCTACGTGCTCGACCCGACGCACTCGGACGCGCGCGCCGTCCTCGGCGAATTCGAGCTGCTCGGGGGGGATGCCGAGGTCGTCTCCGCCTCGCCCGAGGGTCCCGCTCCCGCGGCCGAGCCCGCGGCGGCTCCGCCGCGGAAGCGGACGCGCCGCGGGTCGCGCGGCGGGCGGCGTCGCGGAGGTCGCGGGAGGTCGAAGGCCGCTAGCGCCTAGCTCCCGCCTCGAGGCGTTCCGCGGCCACGCGGTCGAGCTGCTCGCGCGTCGCGGCCGATGCCTGCACGAGGCGCTCGAAGGCCTGACGGTCGAGGCGGAGGAGCTCGCCCGGCTCGAGCGCTCGCACCGTCGCGATGCGCGGCTCCCGCTTCAGGAGGCCGATCTCGCCGAAGAACTCGCCCGGACCGAGCCGGTTGACCTCGCGCTCCTCGCCGTCGATCGTCCGATACACCCCCATGCGCCCGCGGACGACGATGTAGAAGGCGTCGGCCTGCTCGCCCTCGCGGACGATCGCCTGGCCGGTCATGACGCGCACCGGCTCGAGCCGCTCGGCGACCTCGGGCATCTCGGCGCGCGGCGCCGCGGGGAGCGCCTTCTCCGCGTGCTTCAGGTCTTCGATGTAGCGCTCGGCGTGCAGCACGGCGGTCGTCGCGTCGCCCACGGCCGTCGTGATCTGCTTCGCGAGCTGCGCACGCGTGTCCCCGACCGCGTACACGCCCGGGATCGACGTGCGCATGTACTGGTCCGTGATGAGGTACCCGTTCGGCTCGTGCTCGATGTGCTCCTTCTGGAACAGGTGGCGCCCGACGGGGCGGAAGCCGATGAACACGAACACGCCGTCGACGCTGACGCGCTCGGGCTTGCCGTCGCGCTCGATGTCGATCCACTTCACCTCGCCGTTGCCGCCGATGCGCTTCACGACCGCGGGCGTGACCGCCTCCACCTTGTCCATCCCGAGCAGGCGCTCCTGCAGGACGCTCTGCGCGCGGAACTCGCTACGGCGGTGGACGACGTAGAGCTTCTTCGCGAAGCGCGTGAGGAAGAGGCCCTCCTGGAACGCCGAGTCGCCGCCGCCGACGACGGCGAGGTCCATGTCGCGGAAGAACGCGCCGTCGCAGACCGCGCAGTACGAGACGCCGCGTCCGGCGTACTCCTGCTCGCCCGGCACGCCGAGCTTCGTCGGCTCGCCACCGACGGCGACGATGACGGCGTACGCCGTGTGGCGCGTGCCGTCCTCGAGCTCGACGACCTTCCGGTCGGCCTCGCTCCAGACCTGCTTCACGCCCTTCTGCTCGATGCGCAGGCCGAACTTCTCCGCGTGCTTGCGCATGTTCTCGGCGAGCTCGAAGCCGGTGATCGACTCCTGGCCGGGCCAATCCTCGATGAGGTCGGTGTTCGTGAGCTCGCCGCCGATACCCGGCGAGAAGAGGACCGCGTTCATGTTCGCGCGCGCGGCGTAGAGGCCGGCGGTCAGGCCGGCGGGGCCCGCGCCGATGATGATGAGGTCGAGGTCGGACACGTCCGAAAACTACAACAGCGTGTCGGGGTCGATCGTTCCCTCTAGACGCGCGCGACCACCGGGATCGCCGCGCCGGTCAGGCCGCTCGCCTCGCTCGACGTGAGGAACACGATCACGGCGGCGAGCTCCGCGGGCCGCACCCACTTCGCCGGATCCGCTTTCGGCATCGCCGTCCGGTTGTCGGGATGGTCGATGATCGACGGCTGCACGACGTTCGCCGTGATCCCCTCGTCCTTCACGGCGGCCGCGAGCGACTCGGTCCAGCGCACGAGCGCCGTCTTCGCCATCGCGTAGCCGGCGCTCTCCTTGCCGCCCCTGTTCGCGCCGAACGCGCCGACGCTCACGATCCGCCCGTACGCGCGCGCCCGCATCGGCCGCAGGCACGCCGCCGTCGCGGTGACCGCGGTGCGCACGTTCGTCGCCCACGCCGCCTCGATCGCGTCGAGGTCCCACGGGTCGCTCCGCGCGTACCCGCCGGCGAGATTCGCGAGCGCGTCGAGGCGCCCCCACCGCCGCATCACCTCGTCGACGGCGGCGTCCATCCGCTCCCGGTCCGTGGGGTCCGCCTCGAGCGCGAGCAGGCGGGACGTCTCTCTCGTCCCCGCCTCGTCGGCGAGCGACGCCGCGAGCGCGTGACCCTTCGCGAGATCGCGGACCGCGGTCGCGACGTGCGCGCCGGCCGCGAGATACGCGCGGACGACGGCGGGTCCGAGCACGCCCGTCGCGCCGGTCACCATGACGGCCCGTCCCTCCATCATGGCGCAGACGGTACCGCGAGCGGGCCCGTGTCGCGGCTGAGATGGATCGCGCCCCTAGCATGGGTCCGATGGGCGTCCTCGAGCGCATCTCCTCTCCCGACGACCTCCGGCGGCTCGACCGCGGGCAGCTCCTCGCGCTCTGCGCCGAGATCCGCGAGTTCACGGTCGAGGCGGTGCAGAAGACCGGCGGGCACGTCTCGTCGAGCCTCGGCGCGACCGAGCTCACGGTCGCGCTCCACCGCGTCTTCCGCTCCCCGCGCGACAAGATCGTGTGGGACACGGGCCACCAGGCCTACGTGCACAAGATCCTCACCGGACGCCGCGGCCGCTTCGCGACGCTGCGGCAGTACGGCGGCATCTCGGGTTTCCTCGTGCGCGCCGAGTCGGAGCACGACGTATTCGGCGCGGGCCACGCCGGCACGTCGATCTCCGCCGCGCACGGCATGGCCGTCGCGCGCGACCTGAAGCGCGAAGATCACCACGTCGTAGCCGTCATCGGCGACGGCGCGCTCACCGCCGGGATGGCGTTCGAGGCGCTCAACAACATCGGGCACCTGCGCACGCGCGTCGTCGTCGTCCTCAACGACAACGGCATGAGCATCTCGCCGAACGTCGGAGCGATGTCGAAGATGCTCGAGGCGTCGCGGATCGAGCTGCACCGTCCGCAGATCGCGGCGGTGTCCCGCCTCGTCGAGGCGCTCCGCACCGCGCGCCCGTACCGCGGCTTCCGGCACGCGGCCGAGACGGTCCTCGAGCACGTCCCGGGCGGCGACCTCGCCGAGGAGACGATGCGCCGGCTGATGACGAGTCTGAAGGCGATCCTCATGCCGAACGTCCTGTTCGAGGAGCTCGGCTTCACCTACCTCGGCCCCGTCGACGGGCACGACCTGTTCGAGGTCGAGCACGTCCTCGAGCGCGCGCGCGACCTGCGCGACGGCCCGATCCTCGTCCACGTGCAGACGCAGAAGGGTCACGGCTACACGCCGGCCGAGGAGGACAACCAGAAGTGGCACGGCGTGTCGGCCGCCGGCGCCGCTCCCGCGGCCGCGCCGACGTACACGAAGGTGTTCGCCGACGCCGTCCGCGAGGCGATGCGCGCCGACGAGCGCGTCGTCGCGATCACCGCGGCGATGCCCTCGGGCACCGGGCTCGAGCCGCTCTTCAGGGAGATGCCCGGCCGCCTCTTCGACGTCGGCATCTGCGAGCAGCACGCCGTCACGTTCGCGGCCGGCCTCGCGACGCAAGGGATCGTCCCGATCGCCGCGATCTACTCGACGTTCCTGCAGCGGGCGTACGACCAGATCGTCCACGACGTCGCGATCCAGGGCCTCCCCGTCGTCCTCGCGCTCGACCGCGCCGGGATCGTGGGCGACGACGGCCGCACGCACCAGGGCGTCTTCGACATCGCGTACCTGCGGCCGCTGCCCGGCATCGTGCTCATGGCGCCGAAGGACGAGGCCGAGCTGCGCCACATGGTCTGGACGGCGGTCCGTCACGCGGGCGCGGGCCGCGGACCGATCGCGCTGCGATACCCCCGGGGCGCGGGCGTGGGCGCCGACCTCTCGGGACCGCCCGAGGAGCTCCCGCTCGGCGTCTCGGAGACGCTCCGCGGCGGGCGCGACGTCGTCCTCCTCGCGTACGGCACGGTCGCGCAGGCCGCGGCGGCCGCGGCCGACCTCCTCGCGCGCGACGGCGTCGAGGCCACGGTGGTGAACGCGCGCTTCGCGAAGCCGCTCGACGAGGAGCGGATCCTCGCGCTCGCGGCGCGGATCGGACGGATCGTCACGGTCGAGGAGCACGTCGTGTCGGGCGGCTTCGGATCGGCCGTCGGCGAGCTGCTCACCTCGCACGGCGCGCGCTCGGACGTCGTGCACCTCGGTGTGCCGGACGAGTGGGTCGACCATGGCGCGCAGAAGATCTGGCGCCGGCGCTTCGGCCTCGATGCCGAGGGGATCGCCGCCGCGGTGCGCGCGCGCTGGCCCCAACTGACGAGACCACGGGAAGCTACCGCCTAGGCCAAGACCGTCCCTGAGCGCGCAGACCGAGGCGCCGACGAGGTCGAGCACTCAGGCCCGAGCGAGGGGTCTCCCCGAGCGAGGGTCGGACGACCGTCCCTGAGCGCGCAGACCGAGGCGCCGACGAGGTCGAGCACTCAGGCCCG
>CAZSRI010000002.1:0-26942 GCA_964609145.1 uncultured Chloroflexota bacterium | reverse complement strand
AGCGAGGGGTCTCCCCGAGCGAGGGTCGGACTAGGAGCGGTGGCGACGCTGTTCGGCGCCGACGCGGCAGCACTTGCAGTGCGGCGTCGGCCACGCGAACGCGACGACGAGCGCGATCCAACCGGCGGCCATCGCGATGGTGAACGCGGCATCTGCCGACATGCCCTGCTCCGAAGCAAGGCCCGGGCCAGCCGCGGCTGCGGCTAACGATGCGGTGTCGGGAGCGCGCTGGGCCGATCGCCGCGCGAGGTCTCGTCGGCGCGCGGCTTCTCGCTCGGCCGGTTCGGGCTCGGCGACCGCGCCGGCTCGCCGCTTCGCGACGGGACGTCGCTCGGCTTCCCACCGCGCTCGTCGGGCGACGGTGCGGCCGAGGGACGCAGCTTCTCGTGCTCCTCGATGGCGCGCTCGATCCCGGGCTGCGCGGACGCGGGCACGCGCTGCTCGAGCTCCTCGAGGATGGCCTCGTGCTTCGCGCGCGTCGACTCGACGAGCTCGTCGACGGCGTCGTGCTTCGTCCCGGGCTCGGCCGCGCGGAGCGCCTCGACGGCCGCGGCGAACCGCTGGACCGCGGCCTCGTACTCGGCGGTCGCGGTCGGGGCGCGATCCGGGCGCTCCGACGCGGTCCGCGTGAGGTCGTCGAGCCGGCGCTGCGCCTGCGTCGCGAGGACCGACAGCTTCGCCTCCGCCGTCGGCGCGAGCGCGAGCTCGACGGCCTCGGCCGCGCGCTTCAGCCCGTATCCCGGATCGCCCGGGAGGCTGCCCGCCGCGGCGGCGCCCGCGCCGGCGAGGAGCACCGCGACGATGACGGCCGCGACGGCGACCGGCCGCAGCCGCGCCACGAGCATCGAGATCCGCGCCGAGGACCTCGTCCCGCGCCAGCGGCGCTCCTCGGCGAGCGCGACGGCCTCGTTCATGAGGTCCGCGCGCAGCCGCTTGCGGAACTCCGCGCGCATGATGGGGCGCGGGATGCGGACGCCGCTCATGTGAGCGCCTCGCGCGGGAGGACGGCGCGCAGCGCACCGAGCGCGCGGAACTCGATCCCGCGGACCGTTCCGTCGCGGCGGCCGAGGATGCGGCCGATCTCCTTCGTGTCGAGCCCCTCGACGTACCGGAGGATGATCACGTCCTGCTGGAGCGGGGTGAGCGCCGCGATCGCGCTCCGCAACTGGAGGCTGTCCGAGAGGCGGTCGATGCCGGCGTCGGGATCGACGACGCTCTCCGGCGGCGCGTGCTTGACCGCGTCCTCGAACTCGACCTGCGGGCGCTGGCGGCGAGCGCGGTCGATGATCGCGTTCCGCGCGATCCGGTAGAGCCAGGCGAGGAGCGGCTGCCGTGGCTTGTAGGACGGCATCGCGCGCAGCGCCTTGAAGAACACCTCGCTCGTCACGTCCTCGGCCTCGGCCTCGTTCCTGACGCGGTAGTACGCATACCGGTACACCACGTCCACGTAGCGGTCGTACAGGATCCCGAACGCCTCGGCGTCCCCCGCGGACGCGCGGGTCGCCAGGGCGGCGTCGTCCTGTGCCGAACGCTCATCTGCCTGAACGGACGTGCGAACCGGACCGTTAGGTGCCCTCACGAAAGGGCGAACGTAGCACCGGAACGGGCGTTGTGCGGCCGGTCAGGCGGTCATTTGTGGGTCAGGAGCCACGCGACGAGGGCGTCGACGTCGGCCTGAGAGAGGTTCCGCGCCAGGCCGCGCGGCATGACGTCGTTGTAGCCCGGCACGACGTAGCTGCCGGGGTCCTCGATCGAGCGCCGGACGTACTCCTCCGCCGTCAGCGAGGGCGAGCGCGTCGCCGCGACCGTCCCGATGCGCGTCAGATCCGGCCCGACGCGGCCGCCCTGCCCGTCGATGAAGTGGCATTTCGCGCAGTCGAGCCGCGCGTAGAGCTGGCGCCCCCGGACGACGGGATCGTTCGAGAGCGGCTCCTGGCACGCCGCCGTCAGCGCGAGCGTCGCGAGGCAAAGGGCAGCGACGCGCCGCATCATGCGATGAGGTGGAGAGTACGGCAGCGCTGCGCGGCGCGACGGTCGTGCTCGGGGACCGTCCCGTCCTCCACGACGTCGACCTCGAGGTCGTTCCCGGGCTCACCGTGCTGCGCGGGCCGAACGGCGCCGGGAAGACGACGGCGATCCGCGCGCTCGCCGGCCTCGTGCCCCTCGCGCAGGGGACGCGCCAGGCGCCGGCGGCGAACGATGTCCTCTATCTCGGGCATCGGTCCCAGCTCCTGCAGGGCCTCACGCCGAGGGAGAACCTCGCCTTCTTCCGCTCGTTCCGTGGGCTCACGTCACGAGCCGTCTCACGTCTCCGGACCGGCGACGCTCCCTTCACGCGTCCGTACGATCCCGTCGACGACGCCCTCGCGACCTGGGGCCTCGGCAGCGACGCCGATCGCGCTGTCGAGCAGCTGTCCGCAGGCCAGCGCCGGCGCGCCGCCCTCGCCCGCACGGCGATCGAGTCGTGTGTCCTGACCTTGTTCGATGAACCGTTCGCGGAGCTCGACGCCGACGCGGTCGCCCTGCTCACGACCACGCTCACCGAGCTTGCCGTGATGGGCGCTTCGGTCGTCGTCGCATCGCACGGGCACAGCGAGATCGACGAGATCGCGGTGCGCGTCGTGACGCTCGCCGATGGCCGCCTGGTGGGATCGGCATGACGGGCGGTCTCACCCATGTGGCCGGTCGTCTCTACGTGGACCTGAGCGGTCTGCGGCGGATCTGCCTCGTCGCGGCCCGCGAGATCCGCGCCGACGTGCGGCAGCCCGACGGCGTCGTCGCGGGCCTCACGTTCGTCGGCGTGCTCGTGCTCATCGAGAGCCTCATCGTGGGCCCGCAGACGGCGCGAGCCACCCTCGCCGCGCCCGCGCTCTACTGGATCGCGCTCCTCTTCGCCGCGATCGTGATCGCGACGCGCTCGTTCGACCGCGAGCTCGCCGACGACGCCATCGACGCGGTGCTCGCGCTCCCGGGCGGGCGCGACGCGCTCTATGCCGGCAAGGTCGCGGCGCTCGCCGCGACGCTCGCGATCGTCGGCGCGGCGGGCGCGCTCCTCGACGTCGCGCTCCTCGACCTCGATGTCGCGCTGCCGGGACATGCGCTCGTCGCCCTCGCGCTGGGCATCGTCGCGCTCCCCGCGGTCGTCGTCCTCGACGTCGCGCTCACGCTGCGCCTGCGCGCGCGCTCCGCGCTCGTGCCGATCCTCGCCGCGCCGGTCCTCCTTCCCCAGCTCGTCGCGGCGACGAACGCGCTCGCGGCGGCCCTCGGCGGCGACGGCTCCACCTCGCTCGCCTGGTCGGGACTGCTCCTCGCGATCGCGTTGGTGTATGCGCTGCTCGGACTTACCATCGCCGGGATGGCCATCGAATGACGACCACGGCGTTCCCGCGCATTCTCACCGTGCGCGTCCGTCCCATCCTCGGCCGGACCAGCATCGCCGCCGCGCTCGCCGCGAGCGCGATGGCGCTCCTGTGGGCGCCTCCCGACGCGGTCCAGGGCGAGGTCCAGCGGATCATGTACGTGCACGTCCCGACGGCGTGGACCGCGTACCTCGCGTTCATCGTGGTGTTCGTCGCGAGCGTCGGATGGCTGTGGTCGAAGCGTCCGGTCTGGGACGCGGTCGCCGTCTCCTCGGCCGAGATCGGCGTCCTTTTCACCGGCCTCACGCTCGTCGCGGGCTCGATCTGGGCGAAGCCGACGTGGGGCGTGTGGTGGACATGGGAGCCGCGCCTCATCACGACGGCGGTGATGTTCGTCATGTACGTCGGCTACCTGCTCCTGCGGAGCCTCTCGAACGACATCGACGGCCGCGCGACCCGCGCCGCCGTCGTCGGCATCGTCGCGGTCGTGAACGTCCCGGTCGTCCACCTCTCGGTGACATGGATGGACGCGCTGCACCAGCTCCCGACGGTGCTCCGCCCCGGCGGCCCCGCGCTCGACGACCGCATGCTGGTGACGCTCCTGGCCGGCGTCGCCGCGTTCACGATCCTGTACGCGTGGCTCATGGCCTCGCGCGTCGCGATCGAGCGCGCGCGCCAGGAACGCATCGTCGGTGCGAGGGGCGCGTGATGGAGAACGTGGGCTACATCGTCGCCGCCTACGTCATCGTGTGGGGGTCCCTCGCCGCCTACGTCGCATCGCTCCGTGTCCGTCGTTGACGTCCGCTCCGCGTTCCGGCACGGGCGTTAGCGAGCGACGCCTCTTGGCATTGACGGCGCTCGCGATCGCCGTCGGCATCGGCTGGGTCGCGTTCCAGAACCTGGGCTCGTCCGTGGTGTACTACCTCACGCCCACGGAGGCGCTCCAGCGGCGCATCCCGCCGGGGACGCAGGCGCGGCTCGGCGGGCAGGTCGAGGCGGGCACGCTGCGCTACGACCCAGGGACGCGCGACCTGCGCCTCATCCTCAGCGACGGCGTGACGCGCACCATCGTCATCGGACAGGGCGCGCCGCCGGCCCTCCTGCGCGAGGGCGCGGGCGCGGTCGTCGAGGGCGTGTTCGCCGCCGACGGATCGTTCCGCGCGACGCAGGTCCTCGCGAAGCACGACGAGGTGTACGCGCCGCCGAGCCCGGGCCGGACGCCGACGCACCAGACGCCGCCGCCGTGATCTCCAGCGCACTCGCCCTCGCCCCGCTCGCGCTCGCGGGGACCCCATGAGCTGGGCGGACGTCGGCGGGGGCGCGCTCCGCGCGGCCCTGCCGCTCGCGGTCTGGGGCATCGTCTCGGCGGCCTATGCGGCGCGCGGGCGCGACGGTCGCTTCCTCGCGAGCGCGCGCTGGAGCGCGCTCGGCGCGTTCGCCTTCGCGGTCGTCGCGTCGGCGGCGATGGTCGGCGCGCTCCTGCGGCACGACTTCACGATCGCGTACGTCGCGCTGAACAACGCGCGAGAGACGCCGCCCTACTTCAGCGCGATCTCGCTGTGGGCCGCGCTCGAGGGGTCGATCCTCCTCTGGACGACGATCCTCGCGGGCGCCGTCGCGTACGTCGCGTGGCGTGGGACGCGGTCGCTCCCCCGCCTCGCGACGACCGCGACCGCGGTCCTCTTCACGATGCTCGCGTTCTTCCTCGTGCTCCTCGTGACGCCCGCGGCCGACCCATTCCTCCGCCTGGATCCGCCGCCGGCCAACGGCCGCGGTCCGAACCCGCTCCTGCAGGACCACTGGCTCATGGGACTGCATCCGCCGCTCCTGTACCTCGGATACGTGCTCTTCTCGATCCCCTTCGCGTACGCGATCGCGGCGCTCATCCTCGGCGAGGCCGGCGACCGCTGGATCGTCGCGACGCGCCGCTCGGCGCTCGTCGCGTGGGCCCTCCTCGGCGTCGGGATCGTCGCCGGCGCGTGGTGGTCGTACGCGGTGCTCGGGTGGGGCGGCTACTGGGCCTGGGATCCGGTCGAGAACGCCGCGATCATGCCCTGGCTCGTCGCGACGGCGTACCTCCACTCGGTGATGGTCGAGGAGAAGCGGCGGATGCTGCGCACCTGGAACGTCGCGCTCGTCGTCGGCGCGTTCGCGCTCACGATCCTCGGGACGTTCCTCACGCGGAGCGGCGTCCTGAACTCGGTGCACTCGTTCTCGCAGTCCGCGATCGGGCCGATCCTGCTCGGCTATCTCGTCGCGGTCCTCGCGTTCTCCGTCGGGCTGCTCCTGTGGCGCGCGCCGCGCCTCGCGGACGAGGGGACGGTCGGCGCGCCGCTCTCGCGTGAGGCGGTCTTCCTGTTCCAGAACGTCCTCTTCGTCACCGCGACGCTCGGCGTGCTGCTGGGGACGCTGTATCCGCTCGCGGTCGAGGCTGCGAGCGGTGCGCAGGTGTCGATCGGGGCGCCATACTTCGACCGCGTCGAGGTCCCGATCGCGCTCGCGCTCCTCTTCCTCATGGGCGTCGGCCCGCAGCTCCCGTGGCACGGGGCGTCTCGTGCGACCCTCGAGCGCCAATTCGCGGCGCCGGCGCTCGCCGCGGCGGCCGGCGCGCTCCTCGCGCTCGCCATCGGCCTGCGTGGCGCGGCGGCGGTGCTCGGGTACGCGCTCGCCGCCTTCGTCGTCGCGACGGTCGTCCAGGAGACCGCGCGCGGGATCCGCGCGCGTCGGGTGCTCCACGGCGAGTCCGTGTCCACGGCCTTCGTGAACCTCTTCCGGCGGAACGGCCGACGCTACGGCGGATACGTCGTCCACGTCGGGATCGCGATCGTCGCGCTCGCGATCGTCACGAGCCGGTCGCAGGAGATCGTCGGCGAGGCGACGATCGCTCCCGGCGGCTCGGCGGTGATCGCGGGACGCGCCGTGCGCTTCGACGGATTCCGCGACGTCGCGGAGCCGCAGCGCGCCCAGGTCGTCGCGGACCTCCGCGTCGACGGCGAGCCCGTCGCGGCCGCGCTCACCTTCTATCCGAACGCGACCGGCGCACTCGGCACGCCCGGCATCCGCTCGACGCCGGCGGGCGACGTATACGCGATCCTCGCGGCGTACGATGCGCGCTCGCGCGCCTGGGCCACGATCCAACTGAAGGTCATTCCGCTCGTGTCCTGGCTGTGGGTCGGCGGCGCCGTCGTCGGCATCGGCGCCGTCCTGGCCGCGCTCCCGCCGTCCCGGCGTCGTGCGGTGCCGATCGCGGCGGCGGCCGCGCTCGGACCGGCGGCCGCGAAGTGAACGCGCGCGCGCTCCTCGCGCTCGCGGGCGTCGTCGTCCTCGCCGCGCTCGCGGTGACGCTCGTGCCGCGTCCCGAGACGCCGGCGCAGCGCGTGGTGCGCCTGGCGAGCGAGCTGCGCTGTCCGGTGTGCCAGGGGCTGTCGGTCGAGGATTCTCCGTCGCAGACGGCGCGCGAAATGCGCTCGCTCATCGAGCAGCGCGCGAACGAGGGACGGTCCGACGACGAGATCCGCGCCGAGTTCCGCGCATCCTACGGCGACTGGATCTTCCTCGAGCCCCCGCTCCTCGACGCGCGCGGAGCGGTGTGGCTCCTCCCGATCGCCGCGATCGCCGCGGGCGTGGCGCTGGTGGTCGCGCGCCTCGGCCGCGCGCCGCCGGTCGCGCGGCCCTCCGATGAACAGCGACGGCTGCTTCGCGAGCGGGAGCTCGCGGACGAGGCCCTCGAATGAGTGGGGCCGTCGTCCTCGCCGCCGGCCTCGTCGCGGGCGCGGTCGTCGCGCTCCGCCCGCTCCTTGGCCGCGCGCCGTGGCCGAGCGAGGCGCCGGACGTGCGCGACGACGTGGCGCGCGCGGTGAGCTCGCTGCGCGACCTCGAGTTCGCGCGCGCCGCCGGGACGATCGACCCGGCGGACGAGGCGATGCTCCGGGCACGTATCGAGGCGTCCGCGCTCACGCCGGGTCCGGTGCGCGCGGCGACGGCGCCCGTGCGCGCGCTCGCCGGCGTCGCCATCGCGGCGGCGCTCGTCGCGGTCGCCGCCGTTGCGCTCCTCCCGGCGTCGGCGGGTGACCGCGCGCCCGGTGCGACGATCACAGGGTCCGTCCCCGCAGCCAGACCGTCGACCGACCTCGAGCGGCGCGTCGCGGCCTCGCCGGACGACATCCCGACGCGGCTCGCGCTCGCCGACGCGTACGAGAACGACGGCCGCGCGGACGCGGCGGCCGAGCAGTACAAGCAGGTGCTCACGCGCGATCCGCAGAACGTGCCCGCGCTCAACGGCCTGGGGCTGCTGCTCTTCCGCTCGGGGTCGCTCGACGGCGCGCTCGTCGCCGCGGACCGCGTCCTTGCGATCCGACCGCGCGACGCCGACGCGCTCTTCCTCAAGGGGCTCGCGCTGTACAGCCAGGAGAGGTACAGGGACGCGGTCGCGACGTGGAGCGTCTACCTCGATGTCGGCGAGTTCCATCCCGCCGCGGCGATGGTGCGTCAGCTCTACGCCGACGCGAAGGAGAAGGCCGCGCGCTGAGGACCGCGGGCATGGTCTCGCCGGGGGACGTTCTTCGTGACACCGACGCTGGAGGCCGAGCGGATTCGAACCGCTAAAGGCGGGTCCACAACCCGCAGTGTTGCCGTTACACCACGGCCTCCGTGGGGAACACGTCCATTCTATCGGGCAGGGCACGCCGCATCGAGATCGCGAGGATCGCGGCAGCGGCGTGCCGGCGCCGAGGGGATCGTGGAACGCCGCGGCGCCCGAGCGTCATGACGCTGCGTTGACGCTAGGGGCGGCCGCCCCCTTGACCCTTGCCGCGATCACCGAGCGGCGGCAGCGTCGGCAGCGAGACGCGCGGCACGAACCCGCTCCCGCCGCGATCCTCGTTCGAGCTCGACCCTCCGAGGAACGGCAGGTTCGGCTGCGGCTCCGGCATGCGTGCCGGCTCGGGGGTGCGGTCGTTCCCGCCGCCCTGCTGCCCGGACGACCGATCCTGCTGGGGCGCCGGCTGCTGTGCCGGGGGCGGCTGCGTGCGCGTATCGGACGTCGCGCGGGGCGCGCCGTCACCGTTCGGGGCCGGCTGGGCGTTCGGCGCGGGCTGGGCGTTCTGTTGCGGCTGCGCGGTCCGCGCCGGCTCCGGGATGTCGACGGGCGGCGCAGCCTGGGGCGCGTCCGTGCGCGCCGGCGGCGGCTCGGGCTGCGCGCCGTTCGGAACGGGCAGGGCTGGAAGGCCGAGGTTCGGGACGGGACCGCGGCTCTCCGCCTGCGGCGCGGGGCGCGCGGCGGACGCGCCGCCCGACGGCGGCTTCGCGACGGCGCGGGTCGCCTCGGTGTCCGTCTGCGGGCCGCGCGCCTCGGAAGGACCACGGGTGCCGCCGTCGGCCGTCGGGAGCGACGGCAGCGGGACGTTCGGCACGAATGCGGCTCCGCCCGAGCGCCGATCCGCCGCCGCAGGCACGGCCACGACCTTCACCCGATCCGCGAGCGCCGCGCGCTCCTGGTCGCTGACCTTCGCGACGTCCACGCCCCCGCCGCTCCTCACCTGGAGCGCGGCGACCGCCGGCGCCGCCGCCTGCGCCGGCAACGCTCCAGCCTGAGCGGGCGCGGCGCCGTTCGTGGGCGGCTGCCCGCCCGCCGGCGCGGGCGTCTGCGTCGGCGCGGACGCGCCGGTCGGCATGGTGACGTCGGTGACCTCCGTGTCGGACTTGCCGCGCTCCTTCACGACCGCATGCACCGCGACCGGCTCCTTGCTCTGCTTCTCCTCGACGATGGCGGCGACCTTGCCGTCCCGCACCTTCGTGAACGTCACGACGACCTTGCCGTCGACCACGCCGACGCTCGCGCCCGGCGTCTGCACCACGGCCTTGCCGTCCTTGATGCCGTTCGCGCGGCCGACGGGGTCGACGACGAGACCCTCGGGCGCGTCGACGGTGACGCTCAGCACGCGCACCGGCTCGGGCTGCGGGACCGGCGCGGGCAGCGGTGCGCTCTTCGTGACGTTCACCTCGAGGCCCGGCGTGACGACCACGCTCGGCGGGTTCGGCTCCTCTGGCGTCGGCGCCTTCGACGTCGCGACCGCGCCCTCGCTCGTCGCGACGGTCGAGACGACCTCGCCTTGCTCGTTCGCGTCGACGTCGACCTCGAACTTGGTGCCGCGGACCGTCGCGACGGCGGTCGGCGTGCGCACGTCGTACTTGGAGCTCGGGTTCACCAGGCGCGTGACGGAGTGCCACGTCTTTCCGAGCACCTGGCGCATCGAGATGACGGTGCTCCCGTCCGGGTTCGCGCCGAGCGCTTCGATGACGAGCGTCGTCTCGGGGTCGAGCGAGACCGTCGATCCCTCGAAGTACGTGAGGACCGCATACGTGTCGGGGCCGGTGCGGACCGTCATGCCCGCGCGCAGGAGCTCGCCGTCGGTCGCCGCGGCGAAGGGCTGGCCTGGCCCGGGGCTCACCTCGACGGAGCCGCTGATGACCGCGAGCGTCGTCGACGCGCCGAGCGCGACGCCGCCGCCTCGCGAGAGGTAGCCGCTCGTCCCGATGGCGGTCGCGAAGACGAACGTCATCGCCGTCGTGATCGCGACGAGGCGCATCGTCCGGATCGGCGGCTCGGAGACCCGGACGGACGGCAGCGCCGGGATCCGGAGGGTCGCCGCGCGAGCGCGCGCGGCCGCGAGGGCGCGCTCCCAGATCGGCGCCGGCGCCCGCGCGAGGAGACTCGCGCGCTCGCGCTCGAGGACGCGCAGGCGCGCCGCGCGGGCCGCGCCGCGGAGGGGGCGGCCGCGCCTGTCGAGGAGCATGTCCTGGCCGATCGGCGGGACGGCGGGAGCCGGCCGAAGCAGGGCGCGCGCACGCGCGAGCAGGGCCTTCACCCAGCCACTCCTCCCACTCTGCTACTCCCCTCGCGTTGGAATGGTCCGCGCTGGCTCGTTCAACGCGACTATCCCGCTGTACGCCAGGGGAGCAGGGATACAGGCGGTGTCGATCCAGCCAGCCGAATGGCCTAGTACCGCCGTAGGGGGCCCCGAGAGGCCTATGAGGTCAACAGGCGGTATCAGCCGTGGCCCGCGCGCCTCGCCTCAAAGCCGCGGTCCGACGATGAGGTAGACGCCGACGGCAATGAGGATCGCCGGCACCAGGAGCGGCTGGAGCTGCGGCGGCACGACCTGCGCGACGCGGAACGCCGCGAGGAGGGTGATGATCCCGAACGCGCCCGCCGGGATGAGCGGCCACCGCCGCGCGGGACGGACGACGAACACGGCGACGAGGCCGACCGTGAGCGAGGCGAAGAAGATCTGCGGCACGGTGTCCGCGGGAAGGCCGAGCCAGCTCGGGATGAGCAGGCCGAACCCGAAGCTCATGAGCGTCGCGGCGGGGACGAGGTAGACGTAGGGGCTGAAGCCCGTGAGGTACGCGGCGAGGAACGCGAGCCCCAGAGCGAGGAACAGATAGGACGCGGAGTCCGGGACGTTCGCCCACTGCATGAGGTAGGGCACCGCGACCGCGACGAGCACGGCGCCGCCGAGGATCCCGCGCCGCCGCCGGTTCACCGCCGGTATCCCGGTCGTCTCCGCCGTGGCCGCCGGCGGTGCGCCCTCCGCGGCGATCGCCGTCGACGTCGCCTGATCCGTCATTCCGGTCCCTTCCTTCCCCTCGCCCGCGGCGCCTAGTCGCGCGGCGGAGCGTATTCCGAGATCGCGATGAGGAACGGCCGCGTCCGGCCGGGCTGGATCGTGAGCGGCTCCGCGAGCCCGTCCTTCTCGAACACCGGAACGCTCAGCCCGTGGAGGCGTTCCGTGCGCTTCGTCCAGCGCGTCCGGCAGACGGGACACACGAAGGCGCCCTCGGGCATGCGCGCGCCGTGCGTGAGGAGGATCTTCGTGCAGCAGCGCTCGACGCGCGGCTCCTGCCCGTCGGCCGCGGCGAGGTACGGGAAGCGCTCGTCCGAGGATCCTCCCGGAGGGACGCCGCCGGTCCGCTCACGGCGGACGAAGTCGCGGCCATCCGTCGCGCGGTGGTAGCCCCCACGCGACCGCTCCCACTCCGTGCCGCACTCCGCGCACGCGAAGCGCATGCCCTCGTCGTAGAAGGGCCCCCATTGGAGGATCCAGTCCTCGCAGCAGTCGTTCAGGATCGTGCGTTCGCTCATCGCTCGCCTCCGAGCAGCCATCGCAGGAGCGCCTTCTGCGCGTGCAGCCGGTTCTCGGCCTGGTCGAAGACGGCGCTCTGCGGACCGTCGATGACCTCGTCGGTGATCTCCTCGCCGCGGTGCGCCGGCAGGTCGTGCATGACGATCGCGTCGCGCGCCGCGAGGCGCAGGAGGGTCGGGTTCACCTGGTAGCCCTGGAACGCGCGCCGCCGACGCTCGTACTCCTGCTCCTGCCCCATGCTCGTCCACACGTCGGTGTAGACGACGTCGGCGCCGCGGACGGCCTCCGTCGGATCGTTCCCGACGTCGATCCGCGCGCGCGTGACCGCGCCGATCGCGACGGCCCTCGAGAGGGACCGGTCGCCCGGCCCGTAGCCCGGAGGCGTGGCGACACGGATGGTCTGGCCGGCGAGCGCGACGGCGAGCATGAGCGAGTGGCAGACGTTGTTGCCGTCGCCGACGTAGGCCACGACGACGTCGCGCGAGCCGCCCTTCCGCTCGCGGATGGTGAAGATGTCGGCGAGGCCCTGGCACGGGTGCGCGAGGTCCGAGAGGCCGTTGATGACGGGGACTCGCGAGGCGCGTGCGAACTCCTCGGTCGTCTCGTGCGCGAACGTCCGCAGGACGACGCCATCGACCATCCGGCTTGCGACTCGCGCGACGTCCGCGACGCTCTCGCGCCGGCCGAGGCCGACCTCCGCGGGCGAGAGGTACGCGGCGTGGCCCCCGAGGTGGACCATCCCGATCTCGAACGAGAGCCGCGTTCGCAGGCTCGGCTTCTCGAAGATCATCGCGAGGGTCCGCCCCCGCAGCGGCGCGTTGGGCGGGATCGGCCCGCGCTTCAGCGCCTCGGCGTCGGCGAGGAGCATCTCGAGCTCGCGTGGGTCGAGGTCGGCGAGCGAGATGAAGTGCCGTGTGCGCACGGGGCTCGTCGCGGCGCTCACGACGGCTGCCGCGCCCGCTCGCGCGCGAGCGCGACGAGCGCGTCGCCGACGCGGTCGGGATGGTGGCGGATCGTGTCGAGCTTGTCCCAGAGCAGCCGCGGTCCCGACCACTTGTCGATGAGCGGCGCGAGGACGGGTCGCACGCCGAGCGCGGCGATGGCGTCGAGCGCGTCCGGCGTCGGCTCGAGGTAGTCGAGCCCCTGCGCGGCGTAGTGCTCGCGCAGCTCCGCGGACGGCGGGTCGTCGTTCAGGAGCGCCACGTCGAGGCCGCTCCCGCCGAGCTGCTCGAGAACGCGCGCCACGTGCTCCGCGAGCGTCAGCCCGTCGGTCTGGCCCGGCTGGCGCGTCGTGTTCGCGACGTACACGACGAGGGCGTCGCTGCGCGCGACGGCGTGCGCGATCTCGGGGACCAGCAGCGCCGCGCACACCGTCGTGAAGAGGCTCCCCGGGCCGATCGTGATGAGGTCCGCGGCGGCGATCGCCTCGAGGGTGCCGTCGGCCGGGTCGACGTGCGCGTCCTTGAGGAACACGCGCGCGATCGGCGCCTTCCCCGGCGAGCGCACGTTCACCTCGCCTTCGACGACCGTCCCGTCGGCGAGCACCGCGCAGAGCTCGGTGTTGTACAGCGTGACGGGGAGCACGCGTCCGCGGACGCCGAGGAGGCGCGCCGCCGCGTCGACGGCGGCGAGGAACGACCCTTCCTGCTGCGTGAGCGCGGCGAGGAAGAGGTTGCCGAAGGCCATGCCGTCGAGGTCCTCGCTCTTGTCCGTGCGGAACCGCTGCTGGAAGAGGCGGCGCAGCGTCGCATCGCCCTCCGCGAGCGTGACGAGCGCGCTGCGGATGTCGCCCGGAGCGGGCACGTCGAGCGCGATGCGCACCTTGCCGGTCGATCGGCCGGAGTCGGTCACGCCGATCAGCCCGGTGATGCGGTCGGTGTGCCGCTTCAGGCCGCGCATGACGGTGGGCGCGCCGAGGCCGCCCCCGACGCAGACGACCCGGAGTGACCGCACGCGCGAATGTTCGCAGAAAGAGGAGAGGCCCCGGTCATCCCGGGGCCTCGTGCTCGGATGGGGCGCCGATCGGGTCACTTCCAGAAGATGTGGGTGAGGAGCCGCTCGCCGTTCCCGAGATCCTGAACGTACCAGCTGCCCTTGGCGGGCGACGCGCCGAACGGCGTCCCGTTGTCGTCCGCGCCGGGGACGCCGACCGCGCTCGGGCTGGAGGCGGCCTGCCCGACCGTGGTCGTGCTGTCGACGTGCGCGTAGATGGTGGCCAGCTCGTCGTAGTCGTGCTGGTCCGGGTGGGTGCTCTTCGTGTCCGACGCGCTCGTGTTGTGGTAGTAGTCCATGCACGTGTTCAGGGACGAGCCGTCGGTGCTCTGGTGGTCGAGCCCGAACGTGTGGCCGATCTCCTGACAGATGACGTGCTGCATCTCGGCCGTGTTGTTGTACTGGTAGGTCGAGCTGCCGAAGTAGTAGTCGTTGTTCTTCACGACGCCCTGCGTGATGTGCTCACCGCCGGTGATCCAGATCTGCGCGAGGCCGAGCCAGCCCGTGTTCCCGTAGTTGGCGCTGCAGACCTCATCGCGTCCGGCGGTCGGGCGGCAGGCCTTCGGCTTCGTCCCGCCCGCCACGATGGAGGTGTCCAGCACGGTCGACTGCGACCAATCGCTCGAGGCGGTCGTGAGCATGCCGCTCCAGAGACCTGAGACGTTGTTCCCGAGCTTCAGCGTGAACGGGTTCGCGGTACGTGCCCAGTGGTATCCGTTCCATGAGTGGTTGGCGCTCGCTTCACCGGCCGCTGTGGCGAGCGACGCGACGATGACCGCCGACGCCAGGAGTGCCCGAAGCAGCATTGGTCACCCTCCGATCCGGTTTGCCTGGGTAACGAGCGACAGAACGATATGCGACGGGCTCGGAGGGACGCCGGGCTCCGGGGGGACGGAGGCCTCTAGCCGGCCTTGCGGATGGCCGCGACGGGGACGGCGCGCTCGGCGGCGCGGCGCGCGACGATCTCCGCCCGCCACCGGCGGCGGCGGAACGCCGCTTCGTCGTACCCGCGCTGGAACGCGTTCACCGCGAGGAAGCCGACGACGATGATCCCGAGCGCGAGGCCGACGACGGTCCCCGCCATGAAGAGGAGCACGGAGGCCGCCCAAGCAACCGGCGTGCCACGCTCACGCGCCGGCGAATTCCGGAAGAGAGAAGAGCTCCTCCAGCGAGTGCACGACCCGGTCGGGGTGATCGTCGGCGCTCGGGGCGCGGTCGGGAGCCTCCTCGGTCAGGCCGGTGAGGATGAGCACGCCGGTGGCACCGACGCGGTGAGCGGCCACGATGTCGGTCTCGACGGAGTCGCCGACGACGACGACGGGCCCGCTGGCGCCGTCGGCCCGCCGGAGAGCCTCCTCGAAGAGGAACGGCTCCGGCTTGCCGATGCACAGCGCCCTGCGCTCCGTCGCCGCCTCGATCGCCGCGACGATGCTGCCCGCGCCGGGCAGGAGCCGGCCTTCCACCGGATACGCGCGGTCCTTGTTCGAGGCGACGAAGTGCGCGCCCGCGAGGACGGCGCGCTGCGCCTCCGCGAGCTTCGCGTACGTGAGGTGCAGGTCGAGCCCGACGACGACGGTGTCGGGAGGCGGCGGGAGCGCGAGGCTCGTCAGGTAGGCCCGCATGGCCGTCGGCGAGACGCCATCCGCGGCGGCCGCCGGCGGCGGGTCGATCCCCGGCAGGTCGGCGGCGCCCCGCACGGCGATCCCGACCGCACGGATCTCGCTGCGGAGCGCGTCGGCGCCGATGACGAGCACGTCCGCCGGTCGCGGATCGAGCAGCTCGAGGTGGTGCGCCGTGGCGTACGCGCTCGTCACGACGTGGTCGCGGTCGCCCCCGAGCCCGAGCGACGCGAGCCGCTCGACGTACTCGTCGCGCGTCGCCGTCGAGTTGTTCGTCGCGAACACGACGGCCCAGCCGCCGCGGCGGAGCCGCTCGAGCGTCTCACGCGCGTACGGGAGCACGCGCGCGCCGCGGTAGAGCACACCGTCCATGTCGAAGATCGCGATGGACACCTAGCGTGGGTGGAAGGGCGCGGAGCCCCTTGCGATGGTCAAAGCGCCGCGCGATACAGGGCTTCGACGTCCGCGAGGGTCGTCGCGCGCGGGTTCACGGCGATGTTCCCGCTCTGGATCGCGTCTTTCGCCATGAGCGGGATCTTGTCCTCGGCGACGCCGCACGCCGACAGCCGTGTCGGGATGCCGGTCTCCGCGAGGAGGTCGGACGTCCGCCGCACGGACGCGCCGGCGTCCTTCCCGACCCCCATCGCCTCGCCCACGGCGGCATAGCGCTCGGGCGCCGCGACGCGGTTGAAGTCCATCACGTGTGGGAGCAGAACGGCGACGGCCGTCCCGTGCGCGACGTGGCACCAGCCGCCCAGCGGGAGCGCCATCGCGTGGACGTTCCCGAGGCGCGTGTTGCTGAACGCGAGGCTCGCGCTCACCACGGCGCGCATCATCCGCTCGCGCGCCTCGAGGTCGCCGCCGTCCTTCACCGCGCGCGGCAGCGCCCACGCCGCGTCACGGATCGCCTCGAGCGCGAGCGCCTGCGTCATCGGGTACGTGTTCTTGTTCACGAACGACTCGACCGCGTGGACGAGCGTGTCCATCCCCGTGATCGCGGTGAGGAAGGGCGGCAGGCCGCGAGTGAGGTCCGGGTCCTCGAGCGCGAACAGCGCCGTCGCGTTCGGGCTGATGATGACGAGCTTCTTGTGCTGCTCGGGATCGGCGATGACGCTGTTGATCGTGATCTCGGCGCCGGTCCCGGCCGTCGTCGGGACCGCCACGACCGGCGCGGCCGGCTTCGGGACCTTGTCGATGCCGACGTAGTCGAGTGCCGAGCCGCCGTTCGCCATGAGGACGGCCGCCATCTTCGCGGTGTCGATCGACGAGCCGCCGCCCACGGCGACGAGCGCGTCGACGTCCCCCTCGCGCGCCCGCTCGTAGCAGCGGTCCACGTCATGGACCGTCGGGTCGGGGACGACGCCGTCGTACACCTCGGCGGCGATGCCCGCCTCGCGGAGGCGCTCGAGCACCGGCGCGACCAGCCCCGCCTTCACCACGCCGGGATCGGTGACCACGAGCACGCGGCGCGCTCCCACCTGCGCCAGCGGCTCCGCCACGCGCGCCGAGACGCCGCGCCCGAACATGATCCGCGTCGGGATCCGGAACAGGTCGATGCGCGGGGGCGCGCCGGCGGTCATCGCCGATGGATGCTAGATCGGCCTCGAGGTAGCGCTGGATGTTCGGTCCGACCCAGCGCGCGACCTCGTCCGCATCGGCCGTGGCGAGCGGCGGGAGGCGGAGCACGTAGCGCGCGAGCGCGAGGCCGAAGAGCTGGCTCGCTACGAGGCTCGCGCGCCGCCGGGGCCCCTCGACGCGCACCGCGCTCGCGACGCGCTCCACGACGGCGTGGACGAAGAACTCGCGCATCAGCTTCGCGGCGCGCTCGTTGCTCGTGACCGACCGCAGGAGGCCAACGAGGTGGCGCCCCTCGACGGAATCCCAGACGCCGACGAACCGGCGCACGATGCGCGCGCCCAGGCCCGCGATCCCGGGCGCGACGAGCTCGCCGATGAGCTGCGCCGGATCGACCGGCAGGCGCATGACCGCCAGGAACAGGTCGTCCTTCGAGCCGAAGAAGTGGAGCACGAGCGCCGGATCCACCGCGGCCGAGGCCGCGATGTCGCGGATCGTCGTCGCGTCGTAGCCGCGCTCGGCGAACCCTGCGCGCGCCGCCTCGAGGATCCGCTCGCGCGTGCGGCTCGGTCCGGGACGGCGCCCCATGCGCGCCACGGCTCGGTGGGCTACGCGACCTCGCGTCGGATCGACGCGATCGCTCCCGCGATCGTGACGACCGCGAATGCTCCGAGGACGAGCAGATCGCGCACGACCGTCGCGTCGCCCAGCGGGAAGCCCTTGATCATCATGTCGCGCAGGGCCTCCATTGCGTACGTGAGCGGCATGATCCGCGCGAATGGCCGGAGCACCTCGGCGAGCTGGTCCACCGGGACGAAGAGACCCGAGAGGAAAGCCTGTGGCAGCACGACGATGGGGATGAACTGGACCGCCTGGAGCTCCGTGCGCGCGAATGCGGAGACGAAGAGGCCCATGCTCACCGATACGATGACCAGGAGCACCTCGACGAGGAACACCGTCGCGAGGTTCCCCTGGTAGCGGACGCGCAGAACGAGGATGGTGAAGCCGAGGATGATCGCGGCCTGGGCGGTGGCGAAGATGCCGAAGCCGACGAGGTAGCCCACGACGAGCTCGGAGCGGCGCAGCGGCGTCGCGAGGAGCCGCTCGAGGGTCCCGCTCGTCCGTTCGCGCAGGAACGAGACCGCGGCGAGGACGAACGTGAGGAAGAACGCGAAGAATCCGATGAGGAGCGGCGCGAGGTAGTCGAGGAGCGAGTATTCCGTGCCCCCGTGGAGGTAGTCGACCTTCAGCGTCGGCTGGCCCGGGCCCGCGCCGGCACCCGACGCCGCGGTCTTGAGGATCCCGGCCTGGATCGCCTGGAGCGTCGCGCCGTTGCGGAAGGGATCGGAGCCTTCGAGGGTCACCCTGACCTGTGCGTTCACCCCGACGAGCCGCGCCTCGATCGTCGCGTCGGCGCTCCCCTCGCGCAGAGCCGCGGCCGCCTCGCCGGCCGTGCCCGTGGAGACCGAGAGGGCGTCGACCTTGCGCAGGGCGTCGGCGATCGTCGTCCCGAGGCCGGGTGTGTTCACCACGACGACGCGATAGCTCTGAGCGCTCGTCGATCCCCACAGCGCGCCGACGAGCGCGAGCACGAGGATCGGCGCGCCGAAGAGCAGCCCCAGCGTGCGGCGATCGCGACGGAACTGCTCCGCAACGCGCGTCGCGACCGCGCGGATCCGCCGCGGGCTCATGCCGTCGCTTCCGAGAGCCGCAGGAACGCGCTCTCGAGATCGGGCGCGCCCGCCCGACGGACGAGATCGTCCGCGCTCCCCTCGGCGACGACGCGCCCGTCGCGGATGAGCCCGAGGCGGTCGCAGCGCCCGGCCTCATCCATCACGTGGCTCGACACGAGGATGGTGACGCCGCGCGCCGCGAGCGCGCGGAAGTGCTCCCAGAACTCGCGCCGCAGCGCCGGGTCGATGCCGACCGTCGGCTCATCGAGCAGCAGGAAGCGCGGCTCGTGCAGGAGCGCCGCGGCGAGCGAGACCCGCTGGCGCATGCCGCCGGAGAGCGTCCCGACGACCGAGCGGCGCCGTTCGAGGAGGTCGACCGTCCGGAGGACCGCGTCGATCCGCTCGTCCACGTCGTCGATGCCCTCGAGCGCCGCGAAGAAGCGCAGGTTCTCCTCGATCGAGAGGTCGAGGTAGAGCGCCGCGGCCTGCGTCATGTAGCCGATCCCGCCCGACGCGACCGCGGCGACGGGCGTGCGGCCGAGGACCGAGAGCGTCCCGTGGTCGGGACGGACGAGCCCGGCGACGCAGCGGATGAAGGTCGTCTTGCCGGATCCATTCGGGCCGAGGAGCCCGTAGATCTCGCCCTCCGAGACCGTGAGCGTGAGGCCGCGCAGCGCCTCGATCGGACCGAACCGCTTTCGGACGTCGCGCGCCTCGAGAGCGCCCACCCTGGCCGCGACGCTATCCGCCCCGGCTCATGAAGTCAACGATCGTGGAGATCAGGATGAGGAGCGGCCGCGCTCGCGGTACGCGCGGTACGCGCGGCCCGCCGTCGTCTCGCTCCAGCCGCGCCGCTCGACGTACGCATCGACGCGCGCGAAGAGCATCGCGATGAGGGCGGCGAGGATCGCGCGCCAGACCGTGGCGAAGATGAGCCGGAAGCAGCCGCCGAGGCAGCAGCCCACGCCCCTGAGCCTAGGCCGTCGCGCGCTGCGTCACGACGGGGAGGGTGTGGAGCGCGCGAGGCACGATGAGCAGGCTCGCCCGCTCGGGCCGCCCGACGTGCTCGTACGCGATGTCGAGCGCCTCCTCCACGTCGACGGCGACGCGCAGCTTCGCGCGGCGCACGACGTCCGCGGCCTCCGATGCGGCGACGACGATGAGGCAGTGCTGCAGGGTGAGCGCGACCATGACCGCGCGCTGCTCGCCTCCCGAGAAGTGGCGGCGTGCCTCCTCGACGACCGCGGCCGGCGACGCGGCGCGCTCGAGCGCCGCGAGGAAGCGCTCCTCCCCTGCCCCGTCGCCCGCGCCCTCCGGCAGCCGCGCCGGGACGACGATGACGCCACCCTCGCGCACGACCGGCGTCGGCGCGAAGCGCAGGTACGTCGCCGCGCGTGACGCCTGGTAGAGGTTCACGTCCTTCGGCGCGCCGACGCCGGCGATCACGACGTCGTACTGCTTGGCGATCGGCTTCGTGTAGAGGCGCTCGCCGACGCGCACGAGCTCGCGCAGCACGGCGTCGGGCTCGCCGGCCGCGACCGCGACGACACGCTCGCGGTCGTCGGTCACGACGTTCAGGCAGAAGCGCAAGCCCGCGCGCCGCGCGATCTCGGTCGCCGTCTCGTGGAACGGATTGCCGTCGAGCTTCGCGAGCCGCACGCCCGGATCCTCGAGGAAGCGCATGCCGTGCGTCGCGGTGATGACGGGCTCGCCGGCGCAGCCGATCGCGACGGTCTTCCGCCCGCCCGACCACCCGCCGTACTGGTGCGGCTCGACGATCCCCGTCGCGACGACGAGGTCCGCATCCTTCACGATCCGCTGGGTGAACCCCGGCACGCCGTACGGCGGGATCGACCCGAGGTCGGCCCACTTCGAGCGGTCGCGGCCGTCGGAGTCGACGACCCGCACGCGGTCGACGACCGCGCCGAGCTTCTCGCGCTTCTCCGCGTCCGTCGTCGCGCGGTGGAGACCGACCGCGACGACGATCGTGATACGCGCGTCGGGGATGCCGCCGGCGTTCAGCGCGTCGAGGAGCGGCGGCACGAGCGCCGCGTCCGGCGACGCGCGCGTGAGGTCGGTGACGGCGACGACCGCCGTCGCGGCCGCGCTCCGCGCGCTCGCGTCCCGCGCGAGGTCGGCGAGCGGTGCCGATCCGTGGGGGCGCCGCACGGCCTCGCGCGCGGCGGCCGCGACGTCGGCGATCGGCGCGGCCGTGCCGGACGCGACGACGTCGGTGTCGGACCAGGGCGGCACGACGAACTCGAGCTCCTGGTGGCCGTAGGGGACGCGGTACATCGCCGGCGGCTCGCGCACGAGCGCGACGGTACAGGATGGTGTGGTGTCGAGCGCGTTCGCCGATTGGATGACGGCCGCGGACGCCGTCCGCGCGACGTCGAAGAAGACCGCGAAGGTCGCCGCGCTCTCCGCGTACCTCGCGCGCCTCGAGCCCGACGACCTCGCGGTCGCGGCGCGGCTGTTCGCGGGCAGCCCGTTCGCGCGCTCCGACCAGCGCGTGCTCGCGGTCGGCTGGAGCGCGCTCACCGACGCGATCCTCGAGCGGTCGCGCGCCGACGGGAACGCCCTCGCGGCGGCGTACCAGCGCCGCGCCGATCTGGGCGACGCCGCCGCCGATCTCATCACGACGCCGCCGAGCGACCCGCGGGCGCTCACACTGGCCGATCTCGCCGCCGCCTTCGACGCGATCGCCGCGACGAAAGGCGCGACCGCCAAGCGCGCGCTCGTCCGCGCGCTCGTCGCGCGCGCGAGCGCAGGTGAGGCGCGCTACGTCGTGAAGATCGTCGGCGGCGACATGCGCATCGGACTGCGCGAAAGCCTCGTCGAGGAGGCCGTGGCCGCGGCGTTCGGGCACGACCGCGGCGCCGTCGCGCGGGCGAACATGCTGAGCGGCGACGTCGGCGAGACCGCGGTCCGCGCGCGCACACACACGCTCACGACGGCCGCGTTCGCCCACTTCGCGCCGATCGGGATGATGCTCGCGACCCCCGTCCTCGAGCTGGCCGACGTCGCGAAGCGCTTCCCGCCCCCCTACCACGTCGAGGACAAGTTCGACGGCGTGCGCGCGCAGGTGCACAAGGCGGGCGAGCGGGTCGAGATCTTCTCGCGTACGCTCGACCGCGTCACCGACCGCTTCCCCGAGCTCATCGCGCCGCTCCGCGCGATCCCCGGCAGCTTCGTGCTCGACGCGGAGGTGCTCGGCTTCCGTGACGGGCGCGCGATCCCGTTCACCGTCTTCGCACGGCGCTCCGGGCGGAAAGCCGTGACCGACGACCTCCTCGCGGAGCTTCCCGCCGCGCTCGTCGCGTTCGACCTGCTGGAGCGTGACGGCGTGCCGCTCCTCGAGCGACCGCTCGCGGAGCGCTCGCGCACGCTGCGCGAGCTCGTTCCATCCACCGGACCGGTCCGGGCGCCCGAGCTGCGCGTGCTCGATCTCGGTCCCGGAGAGCTCGAGGCGGAGCTCGAGCGGCAGTTCCTCGCGGCGCGCGCGCGGGGGAACGAGGGCCTCATGGTGAAGGATCCCCGCTCGCCGTACCGGCCGGGGCGGCGCGGGATGGAGTGGCTGAAGGTGAAGCGGCCGCTGCGCACCCTCGACGTCGTCGTCACGGCCGTCGAGTGGGGACACGGGAAGCGGCGCGGGGTGCTCTCCGACTACACGTTCGCCGTGCGCGACGAGCAGGGGCGCCTGCGCAACATCGGCAAGGCGTACTCCGGCCTCACCGACCGCGAGATCGCCGAGATGACCGGGCACTTCCTCGCGACGACCGTGCGCGACCTTGGCCGCGTGCGCATCGTCGAGCCGGGCACGGTCATCGAGGTCGCGTTCGACCAGATCCAGCCGAGCGACCGCCACGATTCCGGTCTCGCGATGCGCTTTCCCCGCATCGTCCGGCTGCGGCGCGACAAGCCCGTCGGGGAGATCGACACGCTCGAGACGGCGCGCACGCTCGCGACGCGCGATGCTCGCGCGGCCACGTAGGCCGCGCCTACCATCGCGCCCGTGACCGACCGCACGCCGTCGACGGGCGCGCCGCTCGACGAGCTCGCGCTCGAAGAGGCGTTCATCGCGCTCACCGACGGCGTCGTCGTCTGCGGCGGCGACGGCCGCGTCGTCAGCGCGAACCCCGCCGCGTTCCGGCTCCTCGGCGAGGACCAGCTCAGCGGCCGCGAGTTCGACGACCTCCTCCTCGTGACCGGCGCGGCGAAGGTGCAGAACATGCCCGGCCACGTCGTGCGCCGCGCGTGGTTCCCCCGCGAGGAGCGCATGGGCGTGCTCGAGATCGTCTCGACGCAGGTCGCCGGGCGGGGAACGATCCACACGATCCGCGACGTCACGGCGCAGGCGGAGCTCCTGCGGCTGAAGGAGGACTTCCTCCTCCAGGTCGCGCACGAGCTGCGGACGCCGATCGCCGCGCTCTCGGCGTCGCTCGAGCTCCTCGAGCAGGACGCCCTCACGATGCCGCGCGACGAGCTCGAGAAGATGGTCGGAACGCTCACGCGCGCCGCGCTGCGGCTCGAGCACCTCGTCGAGAACCTCCTCGACGCCGGCAGCATCGAGGCGGGGACGTTCGAAGTGCGCGCGCGGCCGACGACCGTCGCGCACGCGCTGAAGGACGCGCTCGTCCTCGTGCAGCCCTCGCTCGACGCGAGGGATCAGCGCATCGTCACGCGGATCGCACACGGCGCCGACCGCGTCCTCGCGGATCCGCGCCGCACGGCGCAGGTCCTCGGCAACCTCATCGCGAACGCGAGCAAGTACTCGCCCGAGTCGACGACGATCACGGTCTCGAGCGGGCCGGCCGACGGCTCGGTGGAGGTCTGCGTGAGGGACGAAGGCCCGGGGATCCCGGGCGACGACCTTCCGAAGCTGTTCCAACCCTTCTACCGGACGCGCAGCGCGCGCGAGGCCGCGGGCGGCGTCGGGCTGGGCCTCACGATCTGCCGCGCGATCGTGCAAGCGCAGGGCGGCGACATCCGGATCGAGAGCGAGCTCGGCCGCGGTACTTCGGTACACTTCACGATCCCAAGAGCGCGAGAGATGGCGGAGGAAGCAAGCATCTCGTGAAGCTTCTCGTCGTCGACGACGATCGCGATCTCGTGGAGCTCCTCGACTACGCCCTCCGACGCGAGGGCTACGAGGTGGTCCGCGCATACGACGGCGAGGCGGCCGTCGACACGTTCGAGCGGGAAAAGCCCGACCTCGTCGTGCTCGACCTCAACCTGCCGCGGCTCGCCGGCTTCGTCGTGCTCGAGCGCATCCGCCGCGTCGACGACCACGTCGCGATCCTCATCCTCTCGGCGCGGCAGGACGAGGCCGACGTTCTGCGCGGGCTGCAGCTCGGCGCCGACGACTACATCGCGAAGCCGTTCCGCCCGAAGGAGCTCGTCGCGCGCGTGAAGGCGATCCTCCGCCGCTCGGTCCAGGTCCGCGGCCGCCCCGCGCCGTCCGTGTATCGCACCGGCGACCTCGTGCTCGACGAGGCGACGCACGAAGTGCGGACGGGCTCCGTCCCCGTCCACCTGTCACCGACGGAATTCAAGCTCCTGCGCCACTTCATGGCGAACCCCGGGCGCGTCCTCACGCAGGAGGAGATCCTCGAGGGCGTCTGGGGGTACGACGCCGACGTAGGCGGCGATCTCGTGAAGCTGAACGTGAGCCGCCTCCGCCGCAAGCTCGCGTCCGACGGTCAGCAGCGCGACGTCATCCAGACCGTCCCGGGGGTCGGGTACCTGTTCCGCGGCGCCGACGGCGGGGTGCAGCGCGAGGAGGCTCGCGCCGCGCGCTAGTTGAGGCGGCGGCGCGTCGCCTCGATGTCGGCCGCGGCGCTGTAGACGGGGTAGACCGCGAGGCCCGTCGCCTTCGAGATCGCCTCGACCGCGCTCGCGCTCGGCTGCGGGAGCGCCACCGTGAGGACGTCGCCCTCGCGGCCGACGACGACGGCGTTGCACTCCGAGAGCAGCGCCGCCGGGACGGCCCTCTGCATCTCGGCCGTCGCGAGCCGCGAGGGATCCGCGAGATAGGGGACGTGCTCGATCGGGCTGTGCGCCGCGCGCAGCGCGCCCCGCGGTCCCTCGCCGAGCGCGTGTTCCCAGACGCGGATCCCGCCGCCGGCCTTCTTCGCGTCATACATCGCCGAGTCCGCGGTCTCGACGAGCGAGGCGACGTCGGCCGCCGGGCGCGGGTACGTCGACACTCCGATCGAGAGCCGGACGGCCTCGCCCGCCGCGGCCATCGCCTCGGGCAGCGGCGCGGCGCCGAGCTTCTCGAGGATGCGGCGCGCGACGCGCGCGGCGCTCTCGGAATCCGCCTCGGGGAGGATGATCCCGAACTCGTCGCCGCCGTACCGGGTCGGCACGTCGTAGACGCGCACCGCGTCGCGGATCGCGAGGCCGACGCCACGGAGCACCTGGTCACCGACGGCGTGGCCGTACGTGTCGTTGATGTGCTTGAAGTCGTCGACGTCGATCATGAGGACGGCGAGGAGGTGCTCGGAGCGCTTCGCGCGGTCGGATTCCGCGGCGAGGCGGCGGTCGAAGTGACGGCGGTTGAAGAGCCACGTGAGAGGGTCGGTGTCGGCGAGGAGCTTCAGCGCCTCCTCCTGGTCGCGCTCGCGCAGGCACGTGGCGATGTGGCCCGCGAGCATCTCGAGCGTCGCGAGGTCCTGCACCGTGAAGTCGCCGTCGCCGACGGGGTCGGCGACGTTCAGGACGCCGCGTGCGACGTCGTCCACGACGATCGGCACCGAGACGAAGGAGCGCGTCTTGTACGTGCCGCCGCGGCCCTCGAGCTCGGTCCCGGAGGCGGCGAGCATCGCGCGCTTCTCGGCCGCGACCTTGCCGGCGATGCCCTCGCCGGTACGGACGCGCACCTGCCGCCGGACGTCCTCGGCGAGGCCCACGGCGTGCGAGATGACGAACTCGGAGGAGGCGTCCTCCCGGAGCATGAGCGACGCGCGCTCCCCCCGCACGAGCTCGGTCGCGACGCGGAAGATGGAGTCCAGCAGATCCTGGGCGAGCCGCTGCTGCTCCTTTTCCTCCAAGGACCCCTCCAAGCCCCGGCAGGCGGGCACCCCCTCGCTCGATCGCTGCCGGTCTGGCGGCAGTATGCCGACGCCTCCCTGCTTGCCTATCGCTGTTCGGTATCGACGTGGGTCAGAGAGCGATCGATCGCCTGCCCACCCTGGTCGCCGCTCCCGGGCGGCCGACCGGGCGATCCCCGTTGGCGATCCCGAACTCGTCCTCGAGCGACAGGAAACACGTGTCCCTTCGCCGTCTCAGGGTGCTGTTCCACGACGATCGCCTTCCGAAACGGCTCCGGATCGGGCGTGACCGCCAGGTCGCGGAGGTCAGCGGGGCGCTGCTCCCTCCCGCACGCGCTCGTCCCCTTCGGCCTTGTCCAAGGACCTGACGTGGCGCGCGCTCGCGTCGCTAGCGTGTGGCGCCGGGCCATGCGGATGTCGCGACCCGCCTCCGTCGTCGGGGAACGGAAGCTCGGGGTCAGGCTGCCCGCCGATGTACCACCACGGCAACGACCGCGTCGGCGAGCCCCGATACCGCGACTGCGTGAGGTACATCGTGCCGTACCTCGCGCAGACGAGGCCGAAGACGATCACACCCGCGACGACGATGACGACGGTGACATCCATGCGCCACCTCCTCTCGCGCGGGACCGCTCCCTATGTTGCATCCCGCTCCAAGGCCTGAACGTCACTGCCACTCCCGTGCGGCCGGACGGACGAAGAGCTGGACCGGTCCGATCTGGCGGGCCAGGACGGACACGACGCCGTCGACGTGCTGGAGGACGCCCTCCACGACGACCGCGGCGCTCGTATCGATGACCGCCTTGGCGGCCCTGTACGTCGCCGGGCGGACGATCACGTTGGCGATGCCGACCTCGTCCTCGAGCGACAGGAATACGTGTCCCTTCGCCGTCTCAGGGTGCTGTTTCACGACGATCGCGCCGGAGACGGCCACACGCGTCCCGTGGGGCAGCCCGCCGAGGTCGACCGAGCGCCGGACGCCGCGGCGCTCGAGCTCGTCTCGGTAGAAGGACATGACCTGCGGCCCCGTCGGCACGCCCGTGAGCCGGTAGTCGAGCGCGGCGAGCTCAGCGGGCTCGAGGGACGGGAGCGCCGGCGCGGCCGTCGTCGGGAAGGCGAGCGCCGGCCGGACGAAGGCGGGCGACGCGCGGTGCGCGTCCCGGGCGCGCCACAGGAGCGCGCGCCGCGCCTCGCCGAGCCCGTCGAACGCGCCGATGAGCGCGAGGCTCCGGAGCGCCTCCTCCTTCAGCGCGACGCGGCGCGCGAGGTCGTCGAAGGACCGGTACGGCCCGCCGCGCTCGCGCTCGGCGACGACGGCCGCGGCCTCGTCCTCGCCGACGTGCTTCACGTACTCGAGGCCGAGCCGGACGTGGTGGTCGCGGCAGATGCGGTGCGTGGCGATCGCTGTTGACAGATCTTGGACGAAGGTCGCGGACGGCGACGAGGTCGCCGCCACACCGCCCGCGGGCAGCGGCGACGTTGCCTCGGGTCGCGGGTCTCGCCCTCGGGGGCCAACAGCATCGGC
>CAZSRI010000001.1:21650-82346 GCA_964609145.1 uncultured Chloroflexota bacterium | reverse complement strand
CTTGAGGCTCCCGCCGATGAGCGTCACGTCCGCCGCCTCGATGGCCACGTCGGTCCCGGAGCCGATGGCGAAGCCGACGTCGGCCTGCGTCAGCGCCGGAGCGTCGTTCGTCCCGTCGCCGACCATCCCGACGCGCTTGCCCTCGAGCTGGAGCTTGCGCACCTCGAGCGCCTTCTCGCCGGGCTGGACCTCCGCGAGCACGCGGTCGACGCCGACCTGGCGCGCGATGGCGTTCGCGGTGCGCTTGTTGTCGCCGGTCAGCATCGCGACCTCGAGTCCCAGCGCGCGCAGACGCTTGATCGCGGCGACCGAGTCCTCCTTGATGGTGTCGGCGACCGCCACGAGGCCGGCGGCCTTCCCGTCGATCGCCACGTACATCGGCGTCTTGCCCTCCTCCGCGAGGACGGCCCACGGTGCCGGGAGCCCCTCGAGGTCGACGCCCGACTCGCGGAGGTAGCGCTCGTTGCCGATGCGGACGTCGCGCCCGTCCACGACCGCGTCGATCCCGCCGCCGGGCGCGGCGGCGAAGGACCCGGCGGCGGCGAGCTCGATGCCGCGCGCGCGGGCGCCGGCGACGATGGCCTGGCCGAGCGGGTGCTCGCTCCCGGCCTCGGCGCTCGCGGCGAGCCGGAGGAGCTCGCGCTCGTCGAAGGACGACGGTACGACGTCCGTGAGCGAGGGCTCGCCCTTGGTGATGGTCCCGGTCTTGTCGAGGACGACCGTGTCCAGGCGCTGCGCGCCCTGGAGCGCCTCGCCGGAGCGGATGAGCACGCCGTGCTCCGCCGCCTTGCCGATCCCCGTCGTGAGCGACATCGGCGTGGCCATGCCCAGCGCGCACGGGCACGCGATGACGAGCGTCGTGACCATGACGATCGTCGCGTAGGCGAACGCGGGCGCCGGACCGAGGTCGTACCAGACGACGAAGCCCGCCACCGCGAGCATGACGACGATCGGTGTGAAGAAGCGGCTCACCTGGTCGACGATCCGCTGGATCGGGACCTTCGTGGCCTGCGCGTCCTGGACGAGGCGCACGATGCTCGCCAGCGCGGTGTCGGCGCCGACCTTCGTCACGCGGAAGGTGAAGGAGCCGAGGGTGTTCATCGTCGCGCCGATGACCTCGTCGCCGACGGCCTTGTCGACCGGCATCGACTCGCCCGTGAGCATCGACTCGTCGACCGCGGAAGAGCCGCTGACGATGGCGCCGTCGAGCGGGATGCGCTCGCTCGGACGCACGACCACGAGCTCGCCGACCCGCACGTCCTCGACCGGCACGGTCTCCTCGGCGCCGTCGCGGATGACGCGCGCCGTGCGCGGCTGGAGACCGATGAGCTTCTTGATGGCCTCGCTCGTGCGGCCGCGCGCCCTGATCTCCATCGCCATCCCGAGGACCACGAGGGCCGTGACGACGACGGTGACGTCGTAGTACACGTCGGTGAACTCGGCGGAGGGGAAGAGCTGCGGGGCCAGGAGCGCGACCGTCGAGTACGCCCACGCCGTCCCCGTGCCGATGGCGATGAGCGTGTGCATCGTCGCCGAGCGGTGCTTGACGCTCTCGAGGAAACCGACGAAGAACTGGCTCCCCGAGTACGCGAGCACGGCGAGGCTCGCGATACCCATGACCACCCACAGGTGATGGAGCGCCACGCTCCCTCGCGGGAAGACGTCGCGCAGGACCGGGAGCAGCCACGGATACGACAGGAGCATCGTGGGCACGCCGACGGCGGCCCCGAACCACCACCTGCGCATGAGCCGCCGGTATTCGCGCTCGCTCTCAGCGGCCGCGTCGCTCGCGCCGGCCGGCGCGACCGCCTCGGGTCGCTCTACTGTCATGACCGACGCTCGGCTCGTCTCAGCGATGCTCACGTGTGTGCCTCCTCGTTGGCGGCGCGGATGCTGGGTCGCGTTCCACCCGCTCGGTCAAGAGCGTCGCGGTCATCGCTTGCGTGCCACTGGGACCGTGCTGAGAGCTCCCTGAGGAACGCGGGGCCGAGCGGTGGACCGCGTCAGGACCGCCCGCCGCGGACGACGAACTCGCCCGAGTACACGCCCATGCCGCACGTGAAGGCGTAGCGGCCGGGACGCTGCGGCGTGAAGCGGATCTCGGTCTCGGCATGCGCGCGCAGGCGATGCGTGCTCGGCCACAGCTCCGACACGAGCAGCTCGGTGCAGGGGTCGTCCTCTCGGCGCTCGAAGCGCAGGACGGCCGGCACGCCCGCCTCGAGCTCGATGCGGGACGGTCGGTACCCCCCCTCGACGACGACCCGCACCTCCTGCGTTCCGTCGGCCGACCGCCGCGCGCGCTCGGACCCAGGCATGGCGGCCCAGCTCATGCGGCGGCCGAGCGGCGAGCGTCGCGCGTCATCGCTCGAGGACCGCCTCGTGACGGACCGCATCGCGCAGTGCCGCCCGGTGCCGTCCGGACGCCTCCGCGTCCGCGAAGGAGCGGTAGGGCGCCGCGAGGAACTCGTCGCGGCAGCCGCGCGAGCAGAAGCTGAAGCGCTCGCCGTCCCAGACCGCGTGCACCGCGGTGTCGTCTTCGACGCGCATCTGGCACACCGGGTCGACGACCATCGCCGTCGCCTCCTTGAAGGCGCCGTCCTCCAGCCAGAGGACGCGGTCGGCGATGTCCTTGATGCGCTGGTCGTGTGACACGATGACGATCGAGCGCCCCTGCTCCTTCGCGACCCGGCGCAGGAGCCGCATGATCTCGTGGCCGATCTTCGAGTCGAGGTTGGCGGTCGGCTCGTCCGCGAGGATGAACGTCGGATCGTTCACCAGCGCCCGCGCGATGGCGACGCGCTGCTTCTCGCCCCCGGAGAGCTTCTCGGGGAGGAAGCGCAGCCGCTGCCCGAGGCCGAGCTCGGTCAGGATCTTGGCTGCCCGAGCACGAGCTTCCTTGCCACGCGCCCCCGCCATCTCCGCCACGATGGCCACGTTCTGCAGAGCGGTGAGCGCCGACAGCAGGTTGAAGTCCTGGAAGATGAACCCGAAGCGTCGCAGGCGGATGTCGGGGAGCCTGCCTTCCGCGAGCGAGGTCAGCACCGTCCCGTCGAGCTGGATCGTGCCCGCCGAGGGACGCAGCAGCGCGCCGAGCATGAGCAGGAGCGTCGTCTTCCCGGATCCGGAGGGACCCATGATCAGGACGATCTCGCCGGGCGCGACCTCGAGCGAGACGTCACGGACGGCGAGCACCTCGGTCGCGCCCTCGCCGTAGCGCTTGGTGACGCCGCTGACCCGGAGGGTCGGGGCGCTCGTCGTCGGAGCGGGAACGGTCGTGGTCATGCCAGCCTCCTTCGGAACACCATCGCCGGGTCGATCCGAGCGATCTGCAGCACCGGGAGGACCGCGGCCATCGCGGCGATCGCGAGCGACACGCCCGCCGCTTTCGCCAGGGACGCGGGCGAGATCGCCAGCGCGAGCGCGACACCCAGCCGGGGCGCCGCCAGCGCCACGATCAGCGTGAAGACGAGGCCGCCCGTGAGGCCGAGGACGACCGTGATCGCGGCCTGGGCGATCACGGAGCGGCAGAGCCGTCCGGTCGTCGCGCCGAGCGCCTTGAGCACGCCGTATTCCGCACGACGCGCGACCGTCGCCGTGTACACGGTCAGCGCCATGACGGCGAGGCCGATGACGAAGCCGATCACGTTCATGACGGCGACGATGTCGGCCGCCATGTCGTTGATGACCTTGATCTCCTGCCGCCCGAAGTCCTGGCGCGTCGTCGCGGAGACGCCCGGCACCTGCTCCTCGATGCGGGACGCGAGGGTCGCCGCGCCCACGCCGGGACGCGCGCGGACGAGGACGTACTGGATCGTGTCCGGTGCTCCGTAGGTCGGGAACTCGTCCGAGCGCACGATGACGATGGAATTGAAGATGCTCGAGAGCCCGGTCGACACGCCGGCGATGCGGAAGTCGCGTCCCAGGATGCGCATGTCCGCGCCGACCGTCGCCGCGGGGCGCGCCGCCACTCCGTCGACGATGGCCTGGCCCGGTCGGAGCTCGGCCGTCCCCTCGGCGACCGTCGTCGGCCGGCCGAGCACCCCGTCGGGTGGCACGCCGATGAGGTAGGCGATGAAGTCCCGGCCGTCGAGCGTGATGGAGTTCGCCTCGTACTCGATCGGCGTGACGACGTCCACTCCGTCGACCGCCTTCACCCCGTCGGCCGCGCGCGCGGGGGGGGCGGTGGCGGCCATGTGCATGTTCCGCACTCCGGACTGGGCGACGAACACGTCCGCGCCCGTCTTGTCGATGTAGGCCGTGAGCGCCGACTCCATGCCGACGAAGATCGCGTCGAGCGAGAGGATGAGCATGAGCGCAAGGGCGACGCCGCCGACGGACACCATGAGTCGAGTGCGGCTCTGCACGAGGTTCCGGAACGCGAGAAGAAGCATCCGCCTATCTCCGGAACACGTCCGCCGGTGCCGTCGCGGCGATGACGCGCGCCGGGAGGAGGGTCGCGAGGAGCGCCATCGCGCCGCCGGCGGCGAGCGCCGCGGCGACCGTGGGAAGCGTGTACTCGATGAGGAACTGCGGACGCGCTTCCACGATCAGCCGCGCGGCGCCGAACGCGACGGCGATGCCGATCGCCGCGCCTGCCGCCGTGACCACGGCGGCCTGGGTCAGCGTGACGCGGTAGAGCAGGCGCCCGCGCGCGCCGATGGCCTTGAGGACGCCGTACTCGCGCCGGCGCTCGATGGTCGCGCTGTACAGGACGATGCCGACGACGAGCGCGCCGACGAGGAACGCGATCGCCGCCATGAGCCGGATGGGTGGAGTGAAGTAGCGGGTGAAGAAGCGACGGTCGTTCTCGACCATCGCCGGCTTCAGCTCCGCCGTCATCCCCGGCAGAGCGCGGAGCCGGTCCCGGAGCGCCGTCGCGTCCGTCCCGTCGGCCGGCGAGACGAGCAGGTAGCTGGCGATCCCGGGCGCGCGGAGCAGCGTCTCGGCCGCGCTCAGGCGGACGAAGACGTACGACAGCATCCAGGTCGTCACTCCGCGCGAGATGCCAACGATGCGGAAGCGGGTCCCGAGCACGTCGACGTCGCCACCGAGGGCCAGACCGTGGCGAACGGCGATCGAACGGTCGACGACGATCTCGTCGTCGGCGGCGGGCTCCCGCCCCTCGGTGATCCGCCACGGGCCGCCGCCCTTCGCGGCGTCGTACCCGATCAGGTACGCGGCGAGCTTGGCCGTGTGCAGGTCGAGGATGGTGATGCGCGACACGATGGGCACGACGTCGGCGACGCCGTCGACGCCGCGAGCCGCCTCCTCGGCGCCGGGGGGCAGGGTCGATGTCGCGACCAGGAGCGTGTTGATGTCCTTCTGCGCGACGACGATCGACCCCGGCGTGCGGTCGGCGTACTGGCCGACCTGCGCGTCGATGCCGTCGACGAACCCCGAGAGGAGCAGGACGAGCATGACCGCGAGCGACACCCCGGCGATGCTGAGGAGGAGGCGGGTCCGGTCTTGGCCGAGGTTGCGCAAGGCGAGCGACATCGCCGCTACCGTCCTCCCTCGAGCCGATCCCGCGCTTGAGAAGGGCTGAGCGCCGGCTGAGGAACCAGGTCCAGGATCGGCGGTGCCACCTCCGCGCCGTCACTCCTCACGGTCGCCCTGACCTGCTCGTCGTCGGGCTTTCGGAGCCGGATCCCGGTCCCGCAGCCCGAAGGGCCCTGCGAGGGCGTCGCCGAAGGGATCGGTGTGGACGACCTCGCGGTCGGCCGGGAGACATCGAAGACGTCTTCCGCGACCAGCCGCCCCAGGCGGAACGCCTCCGCTACCGGCAGCAGCCGCGCGCCCGCGTGCCGCTCCAGCCACCCGGATGCCGCTTGCGCAGAGCGGAAGAAGTGCACGTTCTCGCACAGGGCGCCGCGCAGGCCCGCCAGGTCCCGCGGCTCGACGACCGAGACGACGGCCGAGGTGGGCTGCACGCCCTCGACCCCGTCGGGTGTGGCCTCGACGCGCACCGTCTCGCCCGTCGCGCGGCACGGGGACTCGATGGCGACCGGTTCCCCCAACAGCACCGGGAAGATCAGCGTGTCCAGGGCGCACCAGGCGAACACCGTCCGCCCCGCCAGATCGACGCGATGCGGGGTCGGCCGCAGGGTCAGCCCCAGGCCGGCCACCCGGCCCCGCTCGTCCCAGTCCACGCCGCCGAGCCGCGCCAGCGCCGCGCGCACCTGTTCCGGCGACCTCCCGATCGCGCCGGCGACCGCCTCCGGCGAGACCGGCTCGCCGCGCGCCAGCAGCTCGAGCATCGGCGGCATCAGCGCGAGCAGCCCCTCCCCTTCGGCGGTCTTCCACGGCGCCGCGATGCGCGCGGCCAGCTCCTCGATGTCCACCGTCTGCATCGCGAATGCCTCTTTTCGCATCTCTCACACCTTTCCCTACAGGTCCCGATACCCGACGAGCTCTTCGACCAAGGCGCGCAGGTGCGCGAGGCCGTACCCGACGACCGCGCCGTGCAGGTCGCCGACCGTCGCCGGTAGCGCGAGGCGCGTGCGGCTGATCATGCGTCCGGGGCAGTGTCAGTGGCACGCGTTCTCTCCGTTCTCCAGCGCGTGTTTCAGATGAGCCAGCGCCATCGTCACGTCTTTTCGGTCCTCTCTTTCGAAGAAGAGAAGGTCCATCAGCCTCCCGAGGAAGGTCCGTGGTGTGAAGGAGAGGCTCATGTCGAAGCGCGTCCCCCCATCCGTCACGGCGAGCTGATAGCTGAATGTGAATACGCCCAGAGAGGAGACCTTGCCTGGTGTGCCGATCGGCGCCTGCGCCGTCCAGCGCGTCGGGCGGGTGCACTCCGTGACCGTCCACAGGATGTCCATCTTCATCGGCGTGTGCTCGACGAACGACTCGCCGACGCGTGTCGGATGGTCGGGAGGGTCCACCAGGTACCGGGCCATCGCGGGATGCATGACACCCCAATTGGCGATCGTCGCGGCGTAGTCGAAGACCTCCGCGATGGGCCTCTCGATCGCGATGGAGCTTGCCGCCATACTCATCGTGACGCTCTCCTTCCGCGGGCCTCGAGGGCGTGGTGCTGCTGCCAGAAGCACATGTGCGGTCCCCTCTTCCCAGCCGCCGCGCGTGGCCGCCAGGACATGGACGGCGATGAGCCGGTCGTTCAGGAGATGGCCTCCGCGCAGGAGCCCGAGCGGCGAGCGGCCGCGCAGCAGCCAGCTCAGGAAGCCCATCGGCCAGCGCGGGAAGACGTGCATGTGGGTGACGAGGCCCTCGCGCTCGGCCAGCTCCGCGAGGCGGTGCATGAGCCGATATGACGTGGTGAACTCAGCGGCGGGGCTGGGGGCGACGCGGATGCGGCCGTCGAAGGCGCCGTGCCACTGGCGCAGCGAACGCTCGGCCTCGGCGAGCTGTGCGTCGCCGCCGAGCGGGAGGAGGCCGAGGCGGTCGCCAAGCATCGTCTGCACGAACGCCTTGAGACCGGCCTCGCCGAACGCGCGGGCGGTCTCGCCCGCGACGGCGAAGCAGGGGGAGTCGCCGGCGACGTTCGTGAGGGTGATGCCGGCGCGGAGCGCCTCGACGGCGGCGAGACGCGACGCCGCGTACATCTCCTCCGGTGTCGCGATGCCGCAGAAGGCGGTGTCCTCGCCGGCGGTCCGCTCGAAGCCGAAGCCGACCATCGTCCCCTTGTAGAGCGCGGTGAACGCGTGCAGGTGTCCGTTCACGAGGCCGGGGAGCACGACCATCCCGCGGGCGTCGATGCGCTCGGCCTCGGGGTGCGCGGCGAGGACGGCGTCGCTCGGTCCGATGGCCGCGATCTCGCGCTCGTGCACGGCGACCGCGCTGTCGCGCAGCACGCGGTCATCTCGGTCCACCGTCAGGACGGTCGCATCCGCGATGACGAGGTCATTCATCGTCGAGCCCTCAGAGGTCCCGGTAGCCGACGAGCTCCATCTCGCCGGCGTAGGCGCTGAGACGACCGGCGAGCCAGTGCACGCGGCGGCAGTGCACGGCGGCAAGGACGCGGCGACCCGGGTCACGGCGCACCGCCGCAAGGAGGTTCGCGAGGAGCCGCTCGTTGGTCTCTTCCCAGCCGCGGCGTCCGGCGTCGCTCGCCGCCCACGTCTCGAGCGTGCACAAGGCGCCGCAGACGTGGATGACCAGGCTGTGGTTGATGCGGTCCGCCGTGCCGGCCGCGCGCTGCAGGGTCGTTGAGAGCTGCTCCGCGACGTGGATCAGGTCGCTTCGGAGGCGCGCTCCTTCGGGCGGGGCGAGCTCGAGCGGCGACGAGGCGCCGAGCGGCACGATGACCGTGTCGGTGCGCCGCGCGGCGGGGACGAGGGCGCCGCGGATCTCGGGCGGCAGGCTCGAGCGCTCCGAGCGCGCCCACGTCTCGGCGTCGCCTTCGACGCCGAGCAGATCGGGCTCGAGCTCTTCGACCAAAGCGCGTAGATGCGCGAGGTCGTATCCGACGACGGCGCCGTGCAGGTCGCCGATCGTCGCTAACAGGGCGAGGCGCGTCCGGGGCGCGGTGCGAGGAAGCGCAGCGGTCACCACGAAGCGGATGTACGTCGGCACGCGTTCCGCTTCGAGGGCCGCTCGCCTCTGCTGCAGTAGGGGAGATCGCCTACTCGTCCGGTGCGGCCCGGCCCTCACGCGCCGCCACAAGAGCGGCCTCCGTCCGCGACCGCACGCCGAGCTTCGCGTAGATGCTCTCGAGGTGATGCTCGATGGTGCGCACGCTCACCAGCAGGTGCTGCGCGATCTCCTTGTTCGCCTGGCCGTGAGCGACGAGCGCGAGCACCTCGACCTCCCGCTCGCTGAGAGCGGCGAGACCCGAGGCGGCAGGCGCGGCCGCGGGGGTGAGGAGGCCGCGCATCAGCTCGGCCGGGAGCGTGATCTCGCCGCGTCCCGCCTGGCGCAGAGCGACCGAGAGGTCGTCGGGCGAGATGTCCGTGCGCAGGCACCCGATCGCCCCGGCCTCGAGGGCGGCGGCGGCCTCGTCAGATGCCCATGAGCGCGCGAGGCAGATGACCTGCGCCCCGGTGTCGCGTTCGCGTGCGCCGCGAACGCACGGGCCGGCCCTTTCGCCATCGGTCGCCAGGACGACCAGATCGGCGCGGATCTCCACGACATCGATCCCTGGGAGCGTGGCGAGGAGGGTCCGCAAGGAAGCGACGACGAGACGCTCCTCCCCGGCCACGCTGACGCGCAGTGGGCGGCGCGCCTGCCGGTCTGGCGTCGCCACGCGCACAGCATGCTTCGTTCGCGGCTCAGCGTCGGATGGAGCCGCGACGGGCGAGCGGTCCGCGACGAGGTCAGTCTCGCGTAGCGCCGATGTCGCGGCGGATCCGCTCACGCGTGGCCTCGCGGATCCGGAGAGCCGCGCCCCCCGTACCGATAGCGACCTCGCTCACGCCCGTGCCTCGCCGGCGTCGGTCGCGACGTACGCCGAGATCGCCGCACGCGAGCGCACGCTCCACCATGCCCAGGCCGTCGCGACGCCGAACGCGAGGAGCGCGAGGAGCTGGGCCTCCTGCAGGCCGGCGACCCACACGGTCTCGGTGCGCAGGTAGCTGAGCAGGAACTTCCCGATGCCGTACAGCGTGAGGTAGAGGGCGAAGAGCGCGCCGTCCACGCGGAGACGGCCGCGCAGGATCCACACGAGCGCGAACACGCCGAGATCCCACGCCATCTCGTACAGGAAGACCGGCTCGTACGCGACGCCCAGCTGAGGGACCCTCGCGCCGGGGTTCAGGTACGTCACGCCGAAGCCGGCGGTCGGCAGGCCGACCGCGTCGCCGGTGAAGAGGCACGCGAAACGGCCGAGGGCCTGCCCGAGGATGACGCCGGGCGCCGCGGCATCGGAGATGCGCAGCACCGGAAGGCGACGGCGCCAGGCGACGACGACGCCGGTGACCGTCCCTCCGAGGACGGCGCCCAGGATCGCGAGCCCGCCGTTCCAGACGGCGAGGATCAGGTGCGGCTGCGCGGCGTAGAGGTCCCAGCGGTCGATGACGTGGAGCGCCCTGGCCCCGACGAACCCGCCGATGACGACCCAGAACGCGAGCGACTCCACCTCGGCGGCGGGCAGGCCCTTTCGGCGCACCTCGCGCATCGCGACGGCGACCCCGACGACGAGGGCGATCGCGACGGCCACCCCGTACCAGGTGAGCGCGAGCGGGCCGAGGTGGACGATGACCGGGTCGAGGTCGATGGTCATCTAGATCGTCGCGAGCGTCGCGAGCGAGACGAATGCGGTCACGAGGCCCAGGGCGAGCTTCAGCGATGCCCGGTTGTGGAGCTGCCAGCGCGCGAGCGACCGCATCGCGATCGGCGTCGCCGCCGCACCGAGCAGGACGACGAGCGGGACGACGAACGCGAGGTTGTAGACGACGAGGTAGCCCATGGCCTGCGCGAGATCCGCGCGGCTGGAGAGGAGCGCGAGGACCGCGAGGTACACGTTGCCCGAGCACGGCACCGTGCAGAGCCCGATGAGCGATCCGGCGACGAAGAGCCCCGGGAGTGACGCGCGGCCGACCCAGCGCTGCGCGCTCGCGTGCAGCATCGGCGGCATCCGCAGGCGCTCCCCGAGCTCGGGAAGGAGCGCCTCCTGGAGCGCGAGGACGCTCCAGCCGATCGCGACGAAGGCGAAGATCTTGGTGCCGACGTGGTCCTGGCGCAGGGCGCTCGCGAAGCCCATGAGGCCGATCCCGATGAGCAGGTACGTGACGAACATCCCGGTCACATACGCCGCCCCGCCCCGGAAGAGCGCGCGCCGGCGGCCGCCGAGCGGGCCATCCATCGTCGCGCCGACGGCGAGCAGCGTCGCCGACACGAACACGAGGAGCACCGCGATCGCGCACGGGTTCAGGCCGTCGATGAGGCCAGCGGCTATGACGGTGACGAGGTTCAGGTCGACGCCGCTCATCCCACCTTGAGCACGCCGCGCATCGTCGGGTTCTCCTTCCCGCCGCAGCACGTGTCGCAGTAGAAGGAGTACTCGCCGGCCGGCGCCGCTGGGATCGTCACGAGCAGGTCCGTCTCGGGCGGGACCTTGACGTCGATGCCGAGCTTCGGGATGGCGAACTGGTGGATGCCGGCCCCGTCGCTGTGCATGCCGTTGTCCGGGTTCACGATCAGGACCCGCGCGGGGCGCTCGGCGGGCACGGAGAGGTCGGCGGGGCGGAAGCCCGACATGTTGATGGTCGTTCTCGCGTCCGGCTGCTGCTTCGTGCCCTGCACCGCCGCCGGCCCGAGCTCGACGAGCGCGCGCTCCTTCGGCCAGAGCGCGTACGCGGCCGCGCCGACGAGGGCGAACGCGAGCACCGCGAAGATGGCGGCGCGGACGCCCAGGCGCGTGGAGCTGCGGCGCGGACGCTGCCGTGGCACGGACATCAGCGTCGCACGGGTCGCTGGCGATCCCCTTGAGCGCGGCTGAGACCGCGCTGAGAGCGGGCTGGTGTCGTGGCGGACCGCGTCCCGTGGGCGAGATGCGGCGGCGCGTTACCGTGGGACGAACGCCGGTGAGCGCGCGGATCGTCGTGTATTCGGGCAAGGGCGGCGTCGGGAAGACGAGCGTCGCCGCCGCGACCGCGCTCCTGTGCGCGGAGCGCGGGGCACGGACGATCGTCGTCTCGACGGATATCGCGCACAGCCTCGCCGATTCGTTCGACCTCGCGCTCGGCCCCGAACCGGTGCGGATCGCGCGGGACCTCTGGGGCCAGCAGTCCGACGTCTACCACAACATCCGCAAGTACTGGGGCACGATCCAGGCGTACGTCGTGAGCGTCTTCCGCTGGCGCGGTCTCGACGAGGTGATGGCCGAGGAGATGACCGTCGTCCCCGGCATGGACGAGCTCTCGAGCCTGCTGTGGATCGCCGAGCACCACGACTCGGGCGCGTACGACGTGATCATCGTCGACGCCGCGCCGACCGGGGAGACGCTCCGGCTCCTCTCGCTCCCCGAGGCCGGCAAGTGGTGGCTCGAGAAGATCATGCCGATCCAGCGGAGCATCGCGCGGATCGCCGGACCGGTGCTCCGCCGCACGATCGGCATGCCCTCGCCGACGGACGAGGTGTTCGCCGCGGGCGAAGAGCTGTTCCACCGCCTCGAGCACATGCGCGCGCTCCTCGCGGACCCGATGACCTCGTCGATCCGGGTCGTCACGAACCTCGAGAAGATGGTCATCAAGGAATCGCAGCGCGCGTTCACCTACTTCCACCTGTACGGCTACCTCACCGACCTCATCGTGTGCAACCGCGTGCTCCCCGACGACGTCGGGCCGTACTTCGAGAGCTGGCGCGACGCGCAGCGCCGCTACCGCGCGACGATCGACGAGATGTTCGCGCCGGTGCCGATCCGCGACGTGCCGATGTTCGAGCAGGAGGTCGTCGGGCTCGACATGCTCCGGCGGCTGGGGCGCGCGCTGTTCGGCGACGACGACCCTGTGGCCTTCTTCTCGCGGGAGCGCCCGTACACGATCGACACGGCCGACGGCGAGCACACGCTCGCGCTGCGGCTGCCGTTCGCGACGAAGGAGGAGGTGAAGATCGCGCGCTACGCCGACGAGCTGGTACTGGAAGTGGGCGGCTTTCGGCGTAACCTGATCCTGCCGCGGCTCCTCGCGGACGCCGCGACGAAGGGAGCGAAGCTCGAGGGCGACACGCTGCGGATCCGCTTCGCGGCGGCGCCGCCGAGCACGGGAGGCGAGTGATGGTCGACACGACCGGCGACCTGCAGGCGAGGGTCGAGCAGCTCGAGGCGCGGCTGCGTCAGCTCGAGAAGCGCGAGGCGGAGGAGGGCATGGGGCCCCTGCGCACGCTCCTGCGCGAGCTCATGCCCCCGGAAGCGCGCGCGCACCTGCGCTCCGCGCGGCGCGAGCAGCTCCTCGCGGTGCGCTCGGTGCTCGACCGCATGATCGCGAAGACCGAGCGCCAGGAGACGACCGAGCGGCGCGAGCGGATCGCGGTCGACTGACCCACTGACCGTCTTCGTATCCTGACCGCCGAGCCAGCTTCGAGGAGGCGGGGATGCGGTGGTCGAGGCTGAGCATGCAGTACCGGGTCACGCTGAGCGTCGCCGTCGGCGTGGCCGTCATCCTGGGCGTGTTCGGCTTCTTCGCGCTCGCCGCGATGAGCGACTCCCGCGCCGCGGCCGAGCAGGACCGTCTCGCCTCAGCCCGCGGGGTCGGCGCGGCGGTCGACGTCGTCGTCCGCCGGCGCGGCGCCGAGCTCGCGGAGGTCGCCGCGCGCGCGGCCGCGGCGTGGGACGCGGGCACGGAGCGCCGCGACGAGGTGCTGCGCTTGTCGTCGGACGTCCTGGGCGGCGGCCCGCTCCTGCTGCTCGCGGGGACCGACGTGGCCTGGTCCTCGAGCGGGCTCGCCGTGCCTCGTGCGGACGGCCCGGAGCGCGCCACCGGGAGCGGCGGGGTCCGCTCGGGCGCCTGCCGGGCGGGGACCCGTGAGGCCGTGTGCGTCCGAGCGCCGGTGCGGGGCGCCGGCAGCGCGGCCGAGCTCGTGCTCGTCATCGATCCCGCGGACGGGGAGCTCACCGCCCTCCTGACCGGCATCCTGGGGGCGGCGGCCAACGCCGAGATCGTCGGACCGTCCGGCGCGATCCTCGCCGCGACCGCGCCCGCCGGGGAGGTGACCGATCACTCGCAGGTGTTGCTGCCGGCGATCCGCGAGGGCCGCCCCACCGTCGCGCTCCATGCGACGGCGAACGGGCACCTGGTCGCGTACGTGCCCCTCGACCAGGTCCCTGGCTGGGGCGTCGCCGTCGAGCAGCCGAGCGAGGTCGCGCTCGCGGTCGAGGATCGGCTGCGCGGCCGGCTCCTCGTCTTCGTGCCCCTCGCGCTGGCCGCCGCCGCCGTGCTCGCGTGGCTCGACGTGCGAGCCGTGGTCCGTCCCCTGCGCGGGCTCACCCGTCGCGCGACGCAGATGGCCGCGGGGGACCTGACCGCGGCGGTCGCCGTCTCGGGGCAGGGAGAGGTGCGCGAGCTCGCCACCGCGTTCGAGGAGATGCGCACGCGGCTGCGGCGCTCCATCGCCGAGACCCGGGAGCGCGACCGCCGCCTCGAGGAGCGCGTGCGCGAGCGGACGGAGGAGGTCCGCCGCCTCTACCGCGCGTTGCAGGAGAAGGAGGAGGCGCGCTCGCGGCTGCTCGAGGCGGTGATGGGAGCGCAGGAGGAGGAGCGCGCACGCGTCGCCCGCGAGCTCCACGACGAGACGGCGCAGTCGCTCGCGGCCGCCGCGATGGACCTCGAGTCGGCGGTCGACCTGCTCGGGCCGACGTCGCCCGAGCTCGCCGAACGCGTCGACCGCGCGCGCGCGCTCGCCAGGGACAGCATCGGCGGGATCCGGCGCCTCATCGCCGACCTGCGCCCGCCCAGCCTCGACGAGCTGGGCCTCGTCTCCGCGGTGCGGGTCCTCGCCGAGGAGCGCCTCGGCAGGACGGGCGTGCGCGTGGCGCTCTCCAGCAGCGGGATGGAGCGCCACCTGCCCGGCCCCGTCGAGATCGGGCTCTACCGCATCATCCAGGAGGCGATCTCCAATGTCGCGCGCCACGCGCATGCCTCGCGTGTATCCATCTCGCTGCGGCGCACGGACGCGGAGGTCCAGGCGACCGTGGCCGACGACGGGGTCGGCTTCGTCGTGGAAGAGCGCGTGCGGCGCGGCGAGGGCGGACGCGGCCTCGGCCTGCTCGGGATCCAGGAGCGCGCCGCGCTGCTCGGCGGCAGGGCCGAGATCGACGCTTCGCCGGGTCAGGGGACGCGCGTCGCGGTGCGCGTGCCGATCGCGCAGGAGGCCGGCTGAGTGGCGATCCGCGTCATGCTCGTCGACGACCACAAGCTCTTCCGCGAGGGCGTGCGGCACATCCTCGAGCGGGACCCGGCGATCGAGATCGTCGGCGAGGTCTCCGACGGCCGCAGCGCCGTCGACCTCGCCGCCACGGCGCACCCCGACGTCGTCGTCATGGACATCTCGATGCCGCACCTCGGCGGCCTCGAGGCGACCGAGCTCATCCGCCAGCGGCATCCGGATGTGCGCGTCCTCGTGCTCACGATGCACGAGAGCTACGACTACTTCTTCCAGGTGCTGAGGTCAGGGGCCTCCGGCTACGTGCTCAAGGACGCCTCGGGCGAGGAGCTCCGGTCGGCGATCCGCGCGGTCCACGCCGGCGACGTGTACATCCACCCGCCCGTCGCCAGGCAGCTCATCACCGACTACGTCCAGCGGGTCGAGCAAGGCGCGGAGAAGAGCGGCATGGACGCCCTCACGGCTCGCGAGCAGCAGATCCTGCGGCTCGTCGCGGAAGGACTGACGAGCCAGGCCATCGCGGAGCGTCTGACGCTCAGCGTCAACACCGTCAACACCCACCGCCAGCACGTCATGCGGAAGCTCAACCTGCACGACCGCGCGGAGCTCGTCCGCTTCGCGGTGCGCCGGGGCATCGTCCGGGAGTGACCTTCGGCTCACGGAGCGGGCCGAAGGTCGCGCCACGGCTCACCTGTTCGGGCCGTACGGGTCACCAGTTCAGGCGATAGGGATCCCCGTCCCGCGCTCCAAGACTGGGCTCAAAGAGCCGAAAGGAGCGCGAGATGCCTGGAACGATCGCCGGCCGGACCCACCGGACGCGGCGCGCGCTCAGGCCCGTCCTGACCGCGCTGGCCGTCGCCCTGGTCGCCGGCTGCGCGAACAGCGGCGCCGCGGCGGCGCCGAAGACCGGGACGTCCGCCACGACGGTCAACGTGACCCTCAAGAACTTCGCGGTCGACTCCCCGGTGACGCGCTTCAAGCAGGGCGTCGCCTATCGCCTCGTGGTCACGAACGGCGACAAGGTCGCGCACGAGCTGATGATCATGCAGCCCATGTCCGCGGGGAAGATGGACATGGCGGCCATGGACAAGATGGCGCTCGCCAGGATCGGAGAGAGCGACCTCGGAGCGGGTGCCACGCGGACGCTCGACGTCAGCTTCGACAAGGCCTACCCCGCGGGCGCGCTCGAGTTCGCCTGCCGCCTGCCCGGCCACTACGAGGCCGGGATGAAGCTCCCGCTCACGGTCGAATAGGCCTCGCGCGCGGCGCAGGCGGGACCGGGGTCAGTGGCCGTGCTCGCCCTGACCCCCGGCCGTCGCGCCGCCGGAGCGCTCCCACTCGGCGACCTTCGCCGCGTACTTCGCCGGCTCCTTGTCGAAGACGCGCTTGCACCCCGGGCCGCAGAACGCGTACGTCTTGCCGGCGTGGTCGGTCGTGAGCCCCTTGCCGCGCTGCTCGTCGAGGTCGACGATCATGTCGCAGACGGGGTCGAGGGTCTTCGCCATCGTCGTGGCCTCCTTCTTGGGCTCCTCGGCTTCGGCGGTCTCGCAGATGCCCGCGTCGGCGCGCGGCGCGTTCGCCGCGTCCCGCTCGGCGTCGAGCACGGTGACGACGTCAGGGTGAGCGTCGCTCAGGCAGCACCGACAGGACGCGTACCAGGCGCGGACGCCTGCGTCGATCTCGATCGATGGGCTCGTGGCGTGGTGCGATCCGCTCATGGGTCCCTCCATCAGTCGATCTTCGCGGCGCGGAGCCGCAGCGAGTTCGTGACGACCGTCACCGACGAGACGGCCATGGCGCTGGCCGCGAGGATCGGCGACAGCAGCCATCCGGTGAACGGGTACGCCACGCCCGCCGCGAGCGGGATGAGTGCGACGTTGTAGAAGAACGCCCAGAACAGGTTCTGCTTGATCGTGGTGAGCGTACGCCGCGAGAGGCGCAGCGCGCGCGGTACCCCGCGCGGATCGCCGCCGACGAGCACGATGCCGCCGGTCGCGATCGCGACGTCCGTGCCGCCGCCCATGGCCACGCCGAGGTCCGCCTGCGCGAGCGCGGGCGCGTCGTTCACGCCGTCGCCGACCATTCCGACCTTCCGGCCGGCGGCCTGCAGCTCGCGGACGAGATCCGCCTTGCCTCCGGGCGGCACCTCGCCGCGGACCTCGTCGATCCCGAGCCTGCTCGCGATCGCCTGAGCCGTGCGCGTCGTGTCGCCGGAGATGAGCAGGCTGCGCAGGCCCATGCGCTTGAGCTGCGCGATGGCCTCCGCCGCGGCCGCCTTCGGCACGTCCGCGAGCGCCAGGATGGCGCCGGGCTTGCCGTCGATCGCGGCGAGCAGCGGCGTCTTCCCCTCGTCCGCGTAGCGGTCGAGGGTCTGCTGGGGCGCGTCCTGCCAGCCGCGGCCCTTCGTGAAGGCGAGGTTGCCGACCCACACGTCGTGGCCGTCGACGGTCGCGTGGATGCCCTGCCCCGGCGTGTATTCGAACGACGACGGCTCGCTCAGCGCGAGCCCGCGCTCGCGCGCCGCCTCGACCACGGCCGCCGCGAGCGGATGCTCGGAGACGCGCTCCGCCGACGCGATGAGGCGCAGCGCCTCGTCGTCGCCCACGTCGGCGCAGCCGAGGAAGTCGGTCACCTGCGGCCGCCCGACGGTGAGCGTGCCGGTCTTGTCCCACGCGACGATGCGGACCGCCTGCGCCTGCTCGAGGGCCTGCGCGTGGCGAATGAGGATCCCGCGCGTCGCGCCGCGGCCGGTCCCGGTGATGATCGCCGTCGGGGTCGCCAGGCCGAGCGCGCAGGGGCAGGCGATGATGAGCACGGCGATGAACGCCGTCATCGCGTAGGTGAGCGACGGCCGCGGGCCCCAGATGAGCCAGACGAAGAACGTGGCCGTGGCGAGCAGGATCACGACCGGCACGAAGACCGACGACACCTGGTCGACGAGCCGCTGGATGGGCGCCTTCGACGCCTGCGCCTCCTCGACCATGCGCACGATCTGCGCGAGGACGGTGTCCTTGCCGATCTTCGTCGCACGGAAGCGGAATGTGCCTGTGATGTTCATCGTGCCGCCGGCGACGTCGTCACCCGGGCCCTTCTCCACGGGGATCGACTCACCGGTCATCATCGACTCGTCCACCGACGAGCCCCCCGCGAGGACGACGCCGTCCGTCGCGATCGTCTCGCCCGGACGCACGATCACCACGTCCCCGACCTGGAGGTCCTCGATGGGGATCTCCTCCTCGACGCCGCCCTTGCGGCGAACGCGCGCCGTCTTCGCGCCGAGCGCGAGGAGCGCGCGGATCGCGTCGCCGGTGCGCGCGCGGGCGCGCGCCTCGAGGTAGCGGCCGAGGAGGATGAGGCCGACGATGACCGACGAGACCTCGTAGTAGATGTGCGGCTCGAGGCCCGCGCTCGTGAAGACCCACGGGAAGAACGTCGCGACCACCGAAAAGCCGTACGCGGCCGTCGTGCCGACGGCGATGAGCGTGTTCATGTTCGTCATGCGGTGGCGCGCCGCGGACCAGGCGTTGCGGTAGAAGGGCTGCGCGCCCCACAGCTGCACCGGGGTCGCGAGCGCGAACATGAGGAACGGCTTCCAGGCCGCCTCCTTGAGGGCGGGGAGCACGTACTCGGCGGTGGCGATCGCCATCGTCGCCGCGCCGAGGATGAGCGAGATCACGAGCCGCCGCCGCAGCACGGCGAGCTGCTTCACGCGAACGGCCTTCTCGCGCTCCTCCTCGAGCGCGCGCTCGCGCTCGTCCTCGGCGACCGGCAGCGCGCCGTAACCGGCGCGCTCGACCGCGCGCACCAGCGCGGGGACCTCGACCTGCGCGGCGTCGAAGCGGACCGACGCGCGCTCGGTCGCGAGGTTCACGTCGGCGGACTCGACCCCCCGCACCGACCTGATGGCGGATTCGACCGAGGCGACGCATGACGCGCAGGTCATCCCGGTGACGATCAGGTCGCGCTTCGTTCCGGCCTCGCTCGCGGGGACGCCCTGCGGCGCCCGCTCCATCGTCGTCGTCATGGCATCAGGCCGGGGGGTACCCGGAAGCGGCGAGGACCTTGCGGATGACCTGGTCCTCGGCGGTGCCGCGCACGCGCACGGTCTTCGCCTCGACGTCCACGTCGGCGCCCTCGACGCCCTCGACGGGCTCGAGCGCCTCCTCGATCGTTCCGGCGCACCCCGCGCAGTGGATCGCGGGCACCTTGTACGTCAGCTCGGTCGCCATGTGTCCTCCTATCTCCGCGCGAGCTCGAAGAGCTCGGCGAGCTCCTGGTTCATGTCCTCCGTGCGGCCCTCGGCGTATCCCGACGGCACGCACGTCGCGAGGTGGCCCCGCAGCAGCTCCGACTCGAATCGCTGCAGCGCGCGCTCGATCGCGTACGTCTGCTTGATGACGTCGACGCAGTAGACGCCGTCCGCGATCATCTTGCGGATGCCGCGGATGTGGCCTTCGATCGAGGCGAGCCGCGCGTCGAGGGCGGTGCCGTCGCGCATCGCCGCGCCGGGGTGATCTTCGTGCCGCTCTGCCATCCGCTCCAGCATACCCCCTCCCCGGGAGGGGGTGGGTATGGGGGCCCCCGCCCACGGCTGTGCTCCGGGACGATCAGGCGCGCCGCGGGCGGGCCTCATCGCCGCCACGAGCCTACCCCGCGTGGAAGCGCTCGAACACCTCGACGACCGCTGCGTGACCGGGTGCGCGTGCGAGGCGAGCGTCGGCGGTGACGATCGGCGCGTCGAGGGCCTCCGCGAGAGCGATGTACGCGGCGTCGGCCGGCGCGACGTTATGGCGGAGGTCCCAGAGGCGTTCGATGAGGCCCTGATGCGGATATCGCTCGAGCGCGAGGTCGACGAGGTCCTCGAGGGCCTCGGCGACGCGCTCGGGCGTGACCTGCCCGATCCGCTCGAGCCGTCGCAGACCCGAGAGGACCTCGACGTCGATCAGGTGCGGCGCGTGGAGCGTCTCGCCGCTCCGACCCACCCGCTCCCGGATCCGCTCGTGCGCTCCGATCCCCACCAGGAGGTCGATGGCCGCCGACGCGTCAAGGACGATCAGCGGCGTCCCTCAGGCGACGGACGATCCGCGCCGAGGAAGGTCCGCCGGCGGGACGGCGGCGCCTCAGCCGTTCGAGGAGCTCTTCGAGCGTCGGCCGCGCGGCCGCCGCGCGCACTTCGCTGAGCAGATAGTCCGACAGGGTCATGCCGGCTCGGGCCGCGCGCGCCTTGAGCGTTCGATGGACGTCCTCGGGCACGTTCCTGATCTGCACCATCTTGGCCATGCGTCGCACATTATCGCATGCTTCTCACATGCGACTGGATACCGTTCTCCGTACAGTGTCCGCCGCAATGACCGTCGGCGCCGCGCGCGCGTTCGTCATCCTCCTCGGGATCGTGAGCCTCTTCGGCGACACGACGTACGAGGGCGCGCGCAGCATCCTCGGGCCGTACCTCGCGAGCCTCGGCGCGAGCGCGGCGGTCGTCGGCGCCGCGACGGGCCTCGGCGAGCTCGCGGGCTACCTCATCCGGCTTCCCGTCGGGCGCGTCGCGGACCGGACGCGGGCCTACTGGCCGTTCACGATCGCGGGGTACGTCGTGAACCTCCTGTCGATCCCGCCGCTCGCGATCGTCGCGACGTGGCAGCAGGGCTTCGGCCTCGCGGTCGTCGAGCGGTTCGGGCGGGGCATCCGCGCGCCGGCGCGGGACACCCTCCTCGCATCGGTCGCGCCGCGCGTGGGCGCCGGCTGGGCCTTCGGCGTGCACGAGGCGATGGATCAGATCGGCGCCGTCGTCGGGCCGCTCTTCGTGAGCGCGCTGCTCTTCCTCGGCCTCGGCGACCGCGCCGCGTTCGCGATCCTCGGCGTACCCGCCGCCCTCGCGCTCGCGACGCTGCTGCTCGCGCGCACCCGCTTCGCCGGCAACGCCGAGCCGACGGACGAGGGACCGAGCGCGAGGATCGCGCGGCCCGCGCGCCTGTTCGTGTATGCCGTCTTCGCCTCGCTCACCATCGGCGGCTTCGCGCAGTTCCCGCTCATCGCGTACCACCTCGCGGTGCGCCGCGTCGTCGACGAGCCGTTCGTGCCGCTCCTCTTCGCGCTCGCGACGGCGGTGAGCTCGGGTGCCGCCTTGGGCGCGGGGATCCTGTTCGATCGCGTCGGCCTGCGCGCCGTCGGGCTCGTCCCGCTGCTCACGCTCGCGGCAACGCCGCTCGTCTTCAGCTCCACGATGGCCACGGTCGCGCTCGGCCTCGCACTCTGGGGCGTCACGCTCGGCGCGTCGGAGTCCACGATCCGTGCGGCCGTCGCGCGGATCGTCCCCGCGAACGCGCGCGGCACCGCGTACGGCACCTTCAACGCGATCTACGGGACCGCGCTCTTCCTCGGCGGGCTCGCGCTCGGCGCGGCGTACGACCGCGGGCCCTCGATCGCGGTCGGCCTCTCGGTCGCGCTCGAGGTCGCGGCCGTCGCCGTCGCCGTGTGGCTCTTCGCGACGCAGCCGCGCACGTCCGCGGCCTGAGGCGTCAGTCCCCCGCGGCCGCTCCGCGGACACGCGCCGCCTCGCCGAGCGCGAGCCGGCGGTAGAGGCGCGCGAGCGGCGGCGGCGCCCACCAGTTCGCGCGTCCGAGGAGCCGCATCGTCGCGGGAACGACGAGGGCGCGGACGAGGGTCGCGTCGATCGCTACCGAGATCGCCATCCCCAGACCGAGGGCCTTGATGATGAGGATCTCGGCCAGGCCGAACGCGGAGAACACGCCGACCATGATCGCCGCCGCGCCCGTGATGAGGCGGCCGCTCCGCTCGAGGCCTTCCGCCACGGCGGCCGTGTTGTCGCCGAGCCGCCCGTACTCCTCCTGGATCCGCGAAAGGAGCAGGACCTCGTAGTCCATCGAGAGGCCGAAGAGCGTGGAGAACATGATCACCGGCAGCGTGGGGTCGATGCCGCCCGACGCGGTGAAGCCGAGCACGTCGGAGAGGTTGCCCTCCTGGAAGATCCACACGAGCGCGCCGAAGGACGCGCTGATCGAGAGCAGGTTCATGACGACGGCCTTGAGCGGCAGGACGATGGACCCGAGGAGCAGGAACAGGACGACGATCGTCGCGAGCATGACGTAGGCGACCGCGGCCGGCGTGCGGTCGCGGATGAACGCGACCGTGTCGATGTCGATCGCGCTGAAGCCGCCGACGAGCTTCTCGGCTCCGGGCGGGGCCGGCAGGTCGCGCGCGGCCGTGACGATCGCGTGCGCCGCGTCGCTGTACGAGGGCTCGTTCGTCTGGACGTCGAAGAGGACGATGCGCGGACCGACGGTCTGATCGACGATCCCGCGCAGGCGCTGCTCGCCGATCTGCTGCGCGAGCGCCTGCAGCTGCGGCGGGCGCTGAGCGGCCGGCGTCACGTAGAGCGCCGTGTACTCGGCCGCGCCGAGGCGCGGATCGAGCGCGAAAGCGCTCGACACCTTCCGCACGCTCGGCAGCGCCGCGAGGCGCTTCTGCATGTCGACGAGGTCCGCGATGTGGTCGGCCGTGAGCGGCGCGCCGTCGTAGCGCACCACGACGGGGATGTCCGACTGTCCCGAGCTCGGGAACTCGGCGACGATGCGGTCGTACGTCGCGCGCGACTCCTCGCGCTTCGGCAGCATCGTGATGTCGCCGTTCGCGAGGTGCAGGCGCAGGAACGGCGAGCCGAGCAGGAGGATCACCGCGATGACCGGCACGAGGACGACGAACGGCCGCCGCATGACCGCCGTCGCGAGCCGGTGCCAGAGGCCCACGCGCCCCGCGCGCGACGGCCGCAGGAACGGCACGCCGAGCAGGTCGATGCGGTGCCCGAGCACGGAGAGGAGCGCCGGAAGGAACGTGAGGCCGAAGAGCACGGCGCTCGCGACGACGATCCCGCCGGCGACGCCCATCGACGAGAGGTACGTCCCCTCGTAGAAGAGCATCCCGGTGAGGCCGATCGCGACCGTGAGGCCCGAGAACGCGATCGCGCGTCCCGACGTCGAGATCGCGACCGCGACCGCTTCGTCGACGGAGCGTCCGCGATGGAGCTCCTCGCGGAAGCGGTTCGCCACGAAGAGCGAGTAGTCGATGGCGACGCCGAGGCCGATGAGCGTCACGACGTTCTCGGCGTAGATCGACACGCTCGTGAAGCGCGCGAGCGTGAACATGCCGGCGATCCCGCCCATCACCGCGAGCACGCCGACTCCGAGCGGGATGAACGCGGCGACGACCGTGCCGAAGACGAGGAGCAGGAGCACGGCCGCGAGCGGGAGCGAGACGCTCTCGGCGCGGCGGAGGTCGTCCTCGAGGACGGCGTTGAAGCCGTGCTCGATCGCGACGACGCCGGTCGCGGACGTCTGGAGGGTGTCCGACGTCGCCTTCGCGCGCAGGTCCGGGTAGTAGTCCTGCGCGATCGCCGACTTGTCCTTCACCGCGACGCTCACCGTGACGGCATGGCCGTCCTTCGATACGAAGGCGGCCGGATCGGCGGCCGACTCCTCGTACGGGCCCTGGATCCGGGCCACGCGAGGGTCCGTCCGCAGCGGCGCGATGGCGCGCTGGACCGCGTCCTTGAACGCCGGATCGGCCGCCGTGAGCGTGGGGCTCGAGTACAGGAGCGTGAACGACGCCGAGCTCGCGTTCGGCAGCTCGGCCTCGATGAGGCGCGACGCGCGACCCGACTCCGCGGTCTCGATGAAGCCGCCGCTCTCGAGCTTCGCGCCGTTGACGGCGGTGACGGCCGAGGCGGCGAGCAGGATCACCGAGAGGACGAGGATCGGCCAGCGGAAGCGATACACGAGGTGGCCCCAGGCTGCGAACATGCGGCTTCCCTTCTCTCAGGCGCGCTCTGTCGGGGTGGCCGGATCCGAACCGGCGGCCTTCTGGTCCCAAACCAGACGCTCTACCAGGCTGAGCTACACCCCGCCGAGACGGACCAAGTGTAGGCGGCCTATCCGGCCTTTCGCTCGTCCGTGGCGCGTCCCTTCCCGTTGCCGTTGCGCTCGCCAGCTCTGTGATCCGGCGGCGCGGGGTCGGCGCGCTCGACGATCTCTTTCTCTCGCAGGATCTCGTCGAGATCCTCCTCCTCGGCCTCCATGAACTCGTTCCGCGCCTGCGGATCGGCCCGGAGGAGCTCGTCGAGCTTGAGGTGGATCGCCTTCGCGTCACGGCTCTGCGTGTTCTGGATGACGAACACCATCAGGAAGGTGACGATCGTGGTGAGCGTGTTGATGGCGAGCTGCCAGTCGGCGCTGAAGCCGAAGATCGGGCCCGTCGTGAGCCACGCGACGATCAATGCCACCGCCGCGGCGAACGCCCAGTGCGAGCCGAGGATCTCGCTCGCCCAGCTCGCGAACCTCGTGAAGGCGAGCCGCATCCGACCGGGCTTGATCTTGCCGCGCTTGAAGCGCTCGACCCGGAGGCGCTGCCGCCTCGGTGCGTCGGCTGCCGCAGTCATGGACGATACGGGAGCAACCCCCGTGCCGTCTGCCGCTACTCCGTGGAGATCGACTGGTCCACGACCTCGCCCGCCGGCTTGATGACGCGGAACGCATCGGGATCGTCGACGAGCACGCCTGCGGCCTCGGCCGCCTCGCGCTGTCCGCTCGCCGCGAGCGCGTCGGCGTAGGCCGCGAGCAGCTCGGCCAGGCTCGCGCGGTCCGCGTCCTCCAGCGGACGAAGCGCGACCTTCGCGCCCTTGGCGATCCGGTCCTTGATCCCCGCCTCGTCGAGGCCGTGCGCCGGATCGCGGCGCAGGAACACCGCGCCGCCCGACATGCCCGAGCAGATCCACCGCCCCGGGTCGCCGAGGATGACGCCGCGCCCGTCCGTCATGTACTCGAACGCGAAGCCCTTCACATCGCCGCCGATGACGACGTCGGCGCCCGACAGCCGGATCCCCGCGCGCGCGTCCGCGCTTCCCTGCACGATGAAGCGACCGCGCTGCGCGCCGTAGGCGAAACCCTTTCCGACGGATCCGTCCACCCACTCCCCCGCGGCGTTCCGCGCCTTCAGCACGCGCACGTCACCGCCGAGCGCGGTCTTCGCGGCGCCGTCCTGCGCCCCGCCGGCGATCGTGAGCGCGAGCCCTTCCGTCGCGTACGCGGCCGCCCCGTTCCCCGCGACACCGCCACCGCCGAACGTGATGCGGATCTCGCCCGCGCTCTCGTAGATGCGCGCCCGCGCGATCTCGCCCGAGTCGCTCGTCCCGAGGAAGCGGTGCGTCGCGTCGATGGGAACAGGAGACGACTCAGTGGAGAGGGCCACTCTCTCTCCGCGTTCGTCGCTCAGCGCGAGAGCGGGCGAGGTCGAGGGGCGCGGCCTCTCTGGCGAGGAAGCGTGGGTCCCCGTGCGCACCGGTCCATCGACGTCCGCGGGGACCCCGGAGAGCGACCGAGCCCAGAGAGGCCCGACCCGAGGCAACGTCGCCCGCTCGAGCGCTGAGCCGGGTGCCGTGAGCTCCGCGAGCGACACACGATCCTGCCCCCGCGCCTGGACGAGCAGGTCGCTCCGCCCGACGAGGTCCGCCGTGCGCGCCACGCCGCAGCGCGCCGCGATCGCCGCGAGCTCGCGGCGCATCGCGCCGAACGACCGCACCAGGTTCGCGACGGCGCGCTCGTACTCCTGCGGCTCGAAGCGCTTGACCCCGCGCGCGGCCGCCTCGGCCGCGCTCTCGATCTGCGTCGCGATCCCCACGTGACACGTGTCGAGCTGGCAGCCGCGGCAGATCGTGCAGCCGATCGACACCATGGCGAACGTCCCGAAGCCGCAGCGGTCGGCGCCGAGGCACATGAGCTTCGCGACGTCGAGCGCGCTCTTCACGCCGCCGTCGGCCCAGATCTCGACGCGCTCGCGCAGCCCGGCCGCCACGAGCGCGCGGTGCGCCTCGGCGACGCCGATCTCCACCGGCAACCCCGCGCGCCGCAGCGCGTGCATGCGCGCGGCGCCGGTGCCGCCGTCGTAGCCCGACAGCGTCACGACGTCGGCGCCCGACTTCGCGATCCCGACCGCGATGATCCCCACCTCGGGCGTGACCGGGATCTTCACGCACACCTTCGCGCGCGGATTGACGACCTTGAGCTCGCTCGCGACCTGCGCGAGGTCCTCGATCGAGTAGATGTCGTGGTTGTTCGACGGCGAGATGAGGTCGATGCCCGCGCGCGCGTTGCGCGCGAGCGCGACCTTCTCCGAGACCTTCTTCGCCGGCAGGTGCCCACCCTCGCCGGGCTTCGCGCCCTGGCCGATCTTGATCTCGAGCCACTGGCTCGAGTTCGCGAGGAGCGCCGACACGCCGAAGCGTCCCGACGCGATCTGCTGCCCGCGGTTCTTCGGGTACCTGCCGAGGAGGTCGGGCAGCTCGCCGCCCTCGCCGTTCATGCAGATCGTGTTCATGCGGAACGCCGCCTCGGCGTAGGCGCGGTACGCCGTCTCGCCCTGCGAGCCGAACGACATCGACGAGATGTAGAAGGGCATCGCGTGCTCGCCGGCGCTCGTGTCCACGTCCTGGGGGTGGAAGGGGGCGGAGCCCCCTGCGACGAGCAGGTCCCAGAGGTGCCGCAGCGACACGGGGTGCTCGCGCTCGAGCTCGCCGAGCTTCTCGGCGTACGCGGCGTACGCCGTCTCGCCGTTCGCCATCGCGAGCGCCGCCTTCCACACGCGCGGGTAGATACGGAAGGGCGGCTCGAGCCGCGCGGGCGTCCGCTGGCGCAGCATCGCGGCGCGGTCGAGGCCGTCGGCGCCGATGCGCTCCCACGTGAGGCCCACCCCCTCGTCGGCGCAGAACGCGCGGACCCCCAGGAGCCGCGCGACGTCGGGCGCGACGCCGATCGCGGAGAAGAGGCGCCCATAGCCGCGCAGCTCGTGGATGCCGAGCGTCGAGATGACCTTCTCGATGCCCTTGCGCAGCGCCTCGACGAGCCCGGGCAGCGCGTCGGGATCCTCCTGCGCGATCGCGTGCTCGAGCAGGAGGTAGGGGTTGACCGCGTCGGCGCCGAGGCCGAGCGCGAGGACGACGTCGTGGAGGTTCCGCAGGCTCCCCGCGGAGACGACGATCCCGCACTCGCGGCGCAGCGACCCCGACCCTGCCGGCGCCTCGACGAGGGCGCGATGCACCGCCGCCGTGGCCAGGAGCGGGTCGAGCCACGCGCGCCCCTCCTCGAAGACGTGGCGGTCCTGGACGATCACGAGGTGCGAGCCGCGGCGGACCCCGCGGCAGGCGGCCGCGGCGATGCGCGCGAGCGCGTCGCGCGGGTGCTCCTCCCAGTCGCGGTCGGCCTCGAGCACGACCGTGCCGCGCGCGTACCGCGCGCCGATCTCGGCCACGAGGTCCTCGAGGATCCACGTCCCGAGGGCGCGCGCCGTGGCGCGGTGGTCGGCGCTCCGCACGCCCGTCTCCGGCGCGTGGCCGCCGAGGAGGATGGGCGTCCGCAGCTCGACCCACGGCCGCACCGGTCCGCGGCCGCGGACCGCGGGCCGCGGGCCGACGATGGCGCGCGTCGAGAAGTGCTCGATCTCGCGCTCGCGGTCGATCGCGGGATTCGTGACGACGGCCACGGTCTCGTGGATGTGGTCCGCGAGCATCGTCCGTGCGGTGAGGGCGCCGAGCGGGCCGTCGTAGCCGAGCGAGCCGATCGGCTCGCTCCCGGTGTCGGACATCGCCTTCGCCATGCGCACGTCGTCGGGCTCCCAGCCGAACGCGGCGAAGAGCGCCTCGCGGCGCTGCGTGAGGTCCTCGACCTCGTCGGGCGGGAGGCCGATCTCCCACCGCCCCATGCCGCGCGCCCGCCGCGGCGCCGCCGGCGCGGGCGCCTCCGCCGGGCCGCCCGCCTCCATGCGCGCGCGCACGCCGTCGACGGGCGTGCCGTGCGCGGCGCGCGCGGCGACGAACCGCGCGCGGACGTCCGCGTGATCGAGGTACCGCCACCCCTCCGGCGTCCGGCGGAGCGCCGCGCGCTCGCCGGGCCCGAGCGGCCGCGGGTCGCGCGCGTACCGCCCCAGCGGGACGAACCCGCGCTCGCTCGCGAAGACGTGCTCGTCGGGCGTCTCGACGTGCCACAGCGGGCGCAGCCCGAGCGCGTCGACGGTGAACACGCACGTGTCGCCGACGCGCGAGAGGATCGCGGCGGGCCCCTGCGCGAACGGCCCGAGCGCGGCGCGCGCGTGGACGTAGAGATCCTGCGTCGGGGCGTCCATGCGCTTCACCTCGTTCACGATCGGCGGGAACAGGAGCTCGATCGCCTCGATGAGGGAGAGCCCGTACCTGTTGACGAGCCCGCGCACGACGGCGTCGACGTCCTGCGAGTCGCTCCCGTCGCGCGACAGCGGGAGCCGCAGCATGCGCGCCTCGGTGCGCAGGCGCTCGACCGTGTTGATCTCGCCGTTGTGTGCGATCGCGGGGAACGGCTGAACGCGCTCGAAGCTCGTCGTCGTGTTCGTCGCGTAGCGGTTGTGCCCGAACGCCATGGAGGTCGCGAAGCGCGGATCGGCGAGGTCGGCGTACGCGCGCGCGAGCTGCGCCGCGTCGCCGCGGAGCTTGTACACCGCGCTACGGCGCGAGAGGCTCACCACCGTCGCGCTCGTCGTGCGCTCGATGTCGTACCAGGCGTCGTGCAAGCGGCGCGCGCCGGAGCTCTGCGACCCGGTGACGTGGAGCGCGAGCTGCCAGAAGCGGGGCGCCGCGTCGCGGCCATGCGGGCCGAGGACGGCCGTGTCGAGGCCGTCCTCGCGCTCGGCGAGGACGCGTACCCCGTGGCGCTGGAGGATCCGGCGCACCGACGGCCGCTCGGCGTCGGAGGCCGCGGGAGGGACGAAGAGGTGCGCGACGGCGAAGCGCGGGTCGAACGCGCGCTCGCCGACGCGGTCGGCCCACACGTCGCGCGGGATGTCCGTCAGGACGCCCGCGCCGTCGCCTTCGCCGTCGACCGTGCCCGAGCGGTGATGGAGGCATCGCAGACCGTGGAGGGCGAGGTCGAGGACGTCGCGCGTCGGGCGCGCGTCCTTGCGCGCGACGGCCACGAGGGCGCAGGCGTCGTGCTCGTCGACCATCCGCGCACGCTAGGGGATCGTCAACGGCCCAGGAAGTGGGAGAAGCGTTGCGGAACGGTGCCGAGCGAAAAAGCGCGCGCGTCAGACGGCCGCGGGCGCCACCACCTCGACACGATCGCCGACGCGGAGCGCGCCGTCGACGGCGACGACGGTGCAGACCGCACCGCGCCGTCCGAGGAGCGAGACGCGGAACGCCTCGGGGTCGGGCCGGCCGAGCATCTCGCCGATGTGCGTGCACGGCGCGCATGGCCTGTTCACGCGCAGCGTGATGCCGCCGGCGCGCAGGACCGCGCCGGCGAGCATGTTCGTCACGTCGCCGAGGCCCTCGACGGTGATCTGCTCGCGCAGGTCGCCCGGCGCGAGCGAGAGCGAGTCCAGCGTGGAGCGGTCGACGACGAGCACCGCCCGCTCGCCCTTGCCAACATGGCTGTCGCCCTCGATGCCGCCGCCGACGCGCCCGGTGACCGCGTCGACCGCCGCGGGACGGACGCCGTTCTCCGTGTGCAGGTGCAGCGCGATGACCGCGGCGCTCACGGGCGCGAAGTCTCGCACACTGGTCGCATGCGGATCTGGTCGGTCGGACACGGCACGCGCACCATCGACGAGTCGATCGCGCTGCTGCGCGAGCACCGGATCGCCACCGTGGCGGATGTCCGCAGCTTCCCGGGCTCGCGGCGGCATCCGCAGTTCGGGAAGGACGCGCTCGCGACCTCGCTCGAGGCGGCGGGGATCCGCTACGTGCACCTGCCCGGCCTCGGCGGGCGGCGGCGCGAAAGCCACGCCTCGCCGCATCGCGCGCTGCGCGTCGCCGCGTTCCGCGCGTACGCCGACCACATGGCCGGCGACGAGTTCCGCGCCGAGTACGCGAGGCTGCTCGCGCTCGCCCGCGAGGCGCCGACCGCGTACATGTGCTCGGAGACGCTCTGGTGGCGCTGCCATCGGCGGCTCCTCTCGGATCGGCTCACCGTCGACGGCTGGGAGGTCGTGCACCTGCTCGGCCCGGAGAAGACCGGGCCCCACCGGCTCTGGGACGTCGCCCGCGTGGAGGGCGGGCGGATCGTGTACGACGGTACCCGTCCTTCCGGCGGACCGCCGCGAGGATCCGCACCTCGCGTCTCGTAGGTCTCGAGCGCCCCTCGAAGGAGATCGCGCGCCTTCGTCGACAGCGATGCGCCGTCGCTCTTCGCGAGCCGCCCGGAACGATCGTCCCGCTAGCGCGGCTCGGCGCCGAGATGCGCGCGTAGCTTCGCGACGGCGAGGCCGCGGTGCGAGACCAGGTCCTTCTCCTCGGGCGAGAGCTCGGCCATCGTGCGCCCGTCGCCGCCGACGATGAAGATCGGGTCGTAGCCGAAGCCATGGCCGTCGCTGCGGGGCGCCTTCGCGACCGAGCCGCGGCAGATCCCCTCGAACAGCTCTGTCGGTCCGCCCGGATACGCGAGCGCGACGACGCACACGAAGCGCGCGTCGCGCTGCGGCGCCTCTTCCATGAGCGCGAGGAGCTTCGCGTTGCGCTCCGCGGGCCCGGCGCGCTCGCCGAAGTACCGGCGGCTCCGCACGCCGGGAGCGCCGCCGAGGGCGTCCACCTCGACGCCGGAGTCGTCGGCGATCGTCGCCAGGCCCGTCGCCGCCGCGTACGCCTCGGCCTTCGCCGCCGCGTTCGCCGCGTACGTGTCGTGGTCCTCGGCGGGCTCGGGCGGCACGGGGTCGAGGTGCGAGGGGTCGACGAGACGGAGGTCGAGCCCCGCGAGCATGCGCCGGTACTCCGCGATCTTCCCCTGGTTCATCGATCCGATCAAGAAGGTGCGCACGGCACAATGGTCCCCCAGGCGCGCGGACCGAGGCGAAGACGAGGTCGAGCACCTGGGCCTGAGGGAGGGCTTTGCCCGACCGAGGGTCGGAATGAGATGAGGAACGTGCTCGGCATCTAGAACGAGGCGACGGCCTTCTTCTGCGCCTCCACCAGCGCGTCGATCCCGCGCATCGAGAGCGCGAGGATCCGGTCGAAGTCCTCTCGCGAGAACGGGCGCTGCTCGGCCGTTCCCTGCACCTCGATGAGCTCGCCCGCGTCCGTCGCGACGACGTTCACGTCCGCGTCGGCGATCGAGTCCTCGGCGTACGGGAGGTCGAGGACGAGCTCGCCGCGCACGAACCCCGCGGACACCGCGGCGACGTGCCGCCGGACGGGCTTCGGCGTGAAGTAGCGGAGCGCGTGCTGGAGCGCGACCCAGCCGCCCGTGATCGCGGCCGTCCGCGTGCCGCCGTCCGCCTGGATGACCTCGCAGTCGACGATCACGCTGCGCGGCCCGAGCGCCTTCAGGTCGACCGCCGCGCGCAGCGCGCGCCCGACGAGGCGCTGGATCTCGAACGTGCGGCCGCCGGGGCGACCCGAGAGGCTCTCGCGCTGGCTGCGCTCGGGGGTCGACCGCGGGAGCATCGCGTACTCCGCGGTCACCCATCCGCTGTTCTTCCCCTCGAGGTGGCGCGGAAGGCGGTCCTCGAGCGTCGCGAGACAGAGCACCTGCGTGTCGCCGAAGGCGACGCGGCACGATCCCTCGGCGAACTTCGACACGCCGACCTCGATCGAGACCGGCCGCATGGCGTCGTAGCCGCGGCCGTCGGGCCGCTCGTATCTCTTCATCCATCGTGCCTTCGGCCCGATGTGGGCTCCGCCCTCGGACTCGCTCGGACCGGCAGAGCCGGATCCTCGCTCGCACCCGTTCCGATCGTCATCGTGTCGCTTCCCACATCGCCCAGAGCTCGTCGGCATCGTAGGACGAGAGCGCGCGCCCCTCGCCGCGGGCGCGCTCCTCGATCGCGCGCACGCGCGCCGCGAAGTGCTCGTTCGCCGCGCGCACCGCCGCCGCGGCGTCGCGCTTCTCGTCCTTCTTGATGCGCTCCCACTGCGAGAGGACGTCGCCCTCGATCGGCCTGCCCTCGAACACGTGGGGGTGGCGGCGCACGAGCTTCTCGGCGATGGCGCGCGCGATCGCGGCGAGGTCGTACGCGCCCGCCTCGCGCGCGAGCTGCGCGTGGATCACGACCTGGAAGAGGAGGTCGCCGAGCTCCTCGCGCTGCGCGGCGGCGTTCCCGCTGTCGAGCGCCTCGAGGACCTCGTACGCCTCCTCGAGGAGGAACGGCCGGAGCGTCGCGTGCGACTGCTCGCGGTCCCACGGGCATCCGTCCGGCGAGCGCAGGCGATCCGCGATCCGCGCGACCTCGGCGACGGCCTGGCCCATCGCCGCGAACGGATCAGCCGCCGGACGATCCGACGATCTTCTGGACGTCGTAGGCCCTCTTCTCCTTCGCGAGCCAGTAGGCGAACGCGTTCCGCTGCTGCCTCGCGCGCTGCGCGTCCGTGACGGCCCGCGCCGGGTCCTTCTCGAGCACCTTGTACACCGCCCATTCGGTCTCGCTCGAGATCGGCGAGGTCGTCTTGCCGGGCTCCGTCCTGAAGACGACGTCCTCGGTGGCCGGGTCGGCGAGCATCCCGCGCGTCACCCAGCCCATGTCGCCGCCCTTCTCCTTCGTCTCGGTGTCGTCGGAGCTCGCCTTCGCGATCTCGCCGAAGTCCTGCCCTCCCTCGAGCGCGGTCTTCACCGTGTTCTGCTTGTCGAGCGCCTGCATGAAGGCCTGGAAGTTCTGGCTCGTGGGCGGCGGGATGGTGATCGTGATGCGTGCGAGGTGCACCTGCTCCGCCGTCCCGCTCGGATCCGCGGCGAGCTGACGGCGCTCGAACTCGCGGCGCAGCACGGCGTAGCGCGCCTGCGCGCGGAGGTCGTCGGTCGAGAAGCCCGCCTTCAGGTAGCGCTTCACGAGGTCGGTGTCGGCGGGCGCGCGCACGTCCTCGACCTGGATGACGTGGTAGCCGAACTGCGTCCGCACGGGGTCCGAGACCTGCCCGATGGCGAGCGTCCGGACCGCCTGATCGAACTCCGCGACGTACGCGCCGCTCCCGGCCCATCCGAGCTCGCCGCCCGAGTCCTTCGAGCCGGGGTCGTCGGAGTTGTCCGCCGCGACGCTCTTCCAGAGGTCGTCGTTCTTCGGGTCGGCGCGCAGCCGCTCGGCGACGATCTGCGCGCGCATCTTGGCGTACGCGTCGGCCTGCTCGGGCTCGGTCGCGTTCGCGTCGACGGCGATGAGGACCTGCCGCACGCGGAACTCGCCGTAGTCGATCCGGTACTGGTCGTCGACCTGCGCGGCGCTCGGCGCGTAGCCCGCGTCGCGCGCCGCGTGCTCGAGGACGTGGTGCTCGATGACGTCGTCGAGCGCGGTCTCGCGCTCCGCCGCCTTCACCTGGTCGAGCTGCGGGTCGTTCTCGGAGCCCTCCGGCACGCCATACCGCTGATAGAGGCGGAGGAGGTCGAGCCGCGTCTGGCTGGTCAGCTCGCGCATGGGGATCTGCTCGCCCTGGACCGCCGCCGCCGGCGCGAGGTTCGTCGCGTAGTAGCGGTCCGACGCCGCCCATGCGACGAGCCCGAGCACGAACACCAGGACCGCGGTGAAGACGATGACGACGACCGTCTGCTGACGGCGCTCGCGCTCCGCGCGCGACATGCGCTGCCGATGCGTGAGACGTGGGAGTGGAACGCGCCGGGCCACGACCTAAGGTTAGGGGCTGAGCGACCGGTACACCGCGAGCGTCTCGTCCGCGGCGCGGTCCCATGAGAACGCCGCGGCGCGCGCCCGGGCGCGCGAGCGGAGCCGCGCCGCGAGCGCGTCCGACAGCAGGTACGTCCGTAGCGCTTCACCGAGGGCGCCGCCGTCGGAGGGGTCGACGAGCAGGCCTGCGTCGCCGACGACCTCCTCGACGGCGCCGGCGCGATACCCGACCACGGGCGTCCCCGCGGCGAGCGATTCGAGCGGCGTGAGGCCGAACCCCTCGAGGAGCGCGGCGTGGAGGAGGCACTCGGCGCCCGCGTAGAGCGCGGCGAGCGTCGCGTCGTCGACGAAGCCGGTCACGGTCACGCGCTCGCGCGCGCCCGGTGCGCGCTCGAGCGCCGCGCGCAGGTGCGACGCGAGCTTGCCGAGGTCGCCGACGACGACGAGCCGCACGTCCGCGTCGACCGACGCCGCGTCGGCGAACGCGGCGACCAGCCCGTCCATGTTCTTCCGCGGATCGAACTGCCCGACGTACAGGACGTACCGACCGGCGACGCCGAACCGTTCGCGCGCGATCGCCCTCGCCCTCTCGCGCGGCGGCGGCGCGAACGAGGCGTCCACCGCCTCGGGGATCGTGCGCACGCGCTCCGGCGGCACGCGCAGGCGCTCGACGACGTCGCGCGCCGTCGCCGCCGACGGCGCGACGATCGCGTCGGCGCGCTGCGCGAGCGCGTACTGCCACATGTGCCCGAGGCGGACGTGCGGGTAGCGCAGGTAGTGATCCGGCCAGTGCAGCGGGGCGAGGTCGTGGATCGTGACGACGGCGCGCATGCGGCGCGCGAACGGCAGCCCGAGCTGCACCGAGTGGTACACGTTCCAGCTCCCACGCAGCTCGACCGGCAGCAAGGCCGCGTCGAGCGCGAGCATCGCGAGCTCAGGCCGCCGCGGACGGCGCACCGCGACGTCGCGGTGCGGCGGGAGCGCGCCGGGATCCGACGGCGGGAACGTCGCGAGGCGCAGCAGCGTCCACTCCACGTCGGCGGGCGCGCGCCGCGCGAACGCCGCGAGGAGGTTGCGCGAGTAGCGGCCGATGCCGCGCGTGCGGCTCACCGTCTGGAGATGCCGCGCGTCGAAGAGGACACGCATCGCGAACGTACTATCGCCGCAATGACGGGGCGTGCGGGGGCGGGGGCAGGGGCCCCTGTGCGCGTTAGCGCGCCCCCGCCAAGAGCAGGCATCTCCGTCGTCGTTCCCACGTACAACGAGGCGGCGACGATCCCCACGCTCGCGGCGCGGCTCGTCGCGGCCCTCGGCGAGCGGCCCTGGGAGCTCATCGTGGTCGACGACGGCTCGCCGGACGGCACCGCCGACGTCGCCGGACGCCTCGCGCCTCGGACCCCCGTCCGCGTCGTGCGGCGGAGCGGCAAGCTCGGCCTCGCGACCGCCGTGATGGCGGGGATGCACGAGGCCCGCGCTGACGTCCTCGTCGTCATGGACGCGGACCTCTCCCACCCGCCCGAGGTCGTGCCCGCGCTCGTCGACGCCGTCGAGGGCGGCGCCGACCTCGCCGTCGGCAGCCGCTACGTGCTCGGCGGGGGCACGGTCGATTGGCCGCTCCGCCGGCGCATCGTCTCGCGCGTCGCGTGTCTCATGGGGAACGTGCTCGTGCCCGTCCGCGACGCGACGAGCGGCTTCTTCGCGCTCCGCCGCTCGGTCATCGACGGCGTGCGGCTCGACCCGATCGGCTTCAAGATCGGCTTCGAGGTGATGGCGCGCGGGCGCTACACCCGTGTCGTCGAGGTGCCGTACACGTTCCACGACCGTGAGGCCGGGAAGAGCAAGTTCGGCGGCGGCGAGATCGTGAGCTACCTCATCCAGATGGGCAAGGTCGCGCGCGACCGAGCGTTCGGACGGGCGTGAGCGAGCGCTTCGAGATCGCGGTCCAGGGCGCGGTCGTCGGCGTCGTCCTCGTCGCGGGGCTGTTCGGGATCGTCGCGACGGCGACGGCGCCCGCGCCGCAGATCGCCGCCGCGACGGTCGCGCCCGTGCCGAGCCCTTCGGTCGCCGTCGCGTCCCCGACGCCGACCCCGCGGCCGACACCCACGCCTGCTCCGACGCCTGCGCCGACGCCGGCGCCGACCGCGACGCCGACCCCGGCGCCGCGCGCGCCCGTCACGCACCCCTACGAGTACGGCGACCACAGGTACACCGTCGCCGTCATCCCGAAGGGCGCGACCGTCGTCGCGCCGTTCGATGGACGCGTCGAGCTGCACCGCTACCAGCTCCTCGGCGGGTCGATCCGCGAGGGCACGTCGGTGGCGGGCACGCCGGTGTACCCGTACGTGATCGTCTTCGCGGCCGACGGCCGCAAGCTCACGTTCCGCCCCGGTGCGCTCGGCGCCGACACCGCGCTCGTGGCGCAGGACGGGCGGCAGGTGAAGGCGGGCGACGCCCTCTTCACGGTGACCGGCGAGGGCACCTCGTCATGGCGTGACTTCTACGACCGCGACCTCGTGTACCAGGTCGTCGTCTCGCTCGTGGACGCGGGCGGCGACGACCTCGACGCGGCCTCGTCGATCCTCATGCGGTAGGGGCGGAGCCCCCTGCGAAGAGCAGGCTCAGCTCGGGCCGAGCTCCTCGCGCAGCGCGTCGATCACGTACGCCTGCTCGTCCTCCGTCATCGTCGCGTAGAGCGGCAGGAGCATCGTCGTCCGAGCCACCTCCTCGGTGACCGGCAGCGACACGGCACCGTATCGCGACGTGTACGTCCTCTCGAGGTGGCTCGCCATGATCCCGCGCCGCGTCGCGATGCCGCGCCGCAGCAGGCGGATCATGAGCTCCTCGCGCTCGAGCGGGCAGTCCTTCGTGAGCGTGACCATGTACGACTGGTACGTGTGCGGTGCGCCGTACGCGGGCACGAACGGCGGCACGAGGCCGCGGATCGTCGCCAGCTCGGCGTCGTAGCGTGCCGCGCGCGTGCGTCGGGCGGCGAGCAGCTCGTCGAGGCGGCCGATCTGCACGATCCCGATCGATGCCTGGATGTCGTTCATGCGGTAGTTGAAGCCGATCTCGGGGTATTCCTCGATGATCACGCGGTCCGCCTGGTGACGCGCGACGTCCGACACGCTCATCGCGTGCTGGCGCAGCTGCCGCAGGCGCGTCGCGAGCGCGTCGTCGTCGGTCGTGATCATCCCGCCCTCACCGGTCGTGATGACCTTGCGCGGGTGGAAGCTGAACACGACCGCCTTCGCGCGCGAGCCGACCCTGCCGTCTTTGTACGGCGCGCCGATCGCCGGCGCGGCGTCCTCGACGACGTCGAGGCCGTGGCGCTTCGCGATCTCGTTGACCCGGTCGATGTCGCACGCGAGGCCGATCTGGTCGACGGGCATGATCGCCCTCGTGCGCTCGGTGATGCGCCGCTCGACGTCGTTCGGGTCGATGTTGAAGGTCCGGCGGTCGACCTCGCAGAAGACGACGTCGGCGCCCGTGTAGAGGACGGCGTTCGGCGAGGCGATGAACGTGAGCGAGGGAACGATGACCTCGTCGCCCGGGCCGACGCCGATCGCGTGGAGCGCGAGGTGGAGGCCCGTGGTGCACGACGAGGTCGCGACACCGTGCTTCGCGCCCACGTACGCGGCGACGCGCTTCTCGAACTCGGCGACCTTCGGTCCCTGTGTCACCCATCCCGTGCGGATCGACTCCAAGGGCGCCTGCGCCTCCTCTTCTCCGAGGGTCGGCTTCGTGATGGGCACGTTCATCTTCTTGACCGCTTCGACCGTCACGCCGTCACCTCTTTCACGAGCGCCTCGCGGCGCCACTCGATCAGCTTCGACAACCCCTCGCGGAGGCCGACCTCGGCGCGGAATCCGAGCAGATCGGATGCCCGGCTCGCCTCGCCGTACCGCCGCTGCGGGAGCGCGCCGGGCGGCTGGGGCTTGAACTCGAGGCCCACGTCGCTGGCGGTGAGCTCGAGCAGGAGCGAGGCGAGATCCCGCATCCGCGTCTCCACGCCGGTGCAGACGTTCACGATAGCGTCGCTCGCGGTCGCGTCGCAGGCGAGGATGTTCGCCCGCGCGACGTCGCCCACGTACACGAAGTCCGCCGACGCTGATCCGTCGCCGAAGAGCGTGAGCGGCTTGCCCGCGTCGATGGCGTCGAGCCAGCGGATCATCACCTCGATGGACCGCGAGCGGATGTCCTGCCGCGGTCCGTACACGTTGAAGTAGCGCAGCGAGATCACCGGCAGGTCGTGCAGGTGCGCGAACGCGCGGCCGAGCTGCTCGTTCGCGGCCTTCGCGGCGCCGTACACGGTCGTCCCGCGCAGCGGCTGATCCTCGTGCATCGGCAGCCGCACCGGCTCGCCGTACACGACGGCGCTCGACGCGAGCACGACGCGCTTCACCTTCGCCGCCGCCGCCGCGTCGAGCACGTTGAACGTCCCGTCGACCATGACCTCCTGGCACTCGCGCGGCGCCTCCTGGCAGAGCGTCCAGCGCAGCGCGGCCTGGTGGAACACCACGTCGGCGCCGCGGACGGCGGTCGCGACGGCCTCGCGGTCGCGGATGTCGAGCTCGACGAGGCGCGCCCTGCCCGTCGCGAGCGCGTCGCTCAGGTTCGCGGGAACGCCGCGCACCAGCGCGTCGAGCGCGACGACCTCGCGCGCGCCCGCGGCGATGGCGGCGTCGACGACGTGGGACCCCACGTTGCCGGCGCCGCCGGTGACGACGACGCGCGCGCCGTCGAGGACGCTCACCGGCGCTCGTGGAGGACGCGAGCGGGGACGCCGGCGGCCACCGAGTAGGCCGGCACGTCCGCCGCCACCACGGCGCCGGCGCCGACGATCGCGCCCTCGCCGATCGTGACGCCGGGGAGGAGCACGGCGTTCACGCCGACGTCGGCCCACTTGCCGACGCGCACCGGCTTGATGACGAGGTCGGTCTGGATGACCGGCACGCCGCGCGGGTCGCCGGTGTGCTCGCTGCCCAGCACCTTCGCGCCGGGGCCCCAGCCGACGTACTCGCCGAGCTCCATGTCGCGGCAGTCGAAGTACGACTGCGGCCCGATCCACGTGTGCGCGCCGATGACGCAGTGCCCGTCGTGACGGCCCTGGAGGAACGTCTGGTTGCCGAGGAACACCGCGTCGCCGATCTCGAACGTCTGCGGGTGCAGCACGAGGACGCCGAGGCCCACCTTCACGCCGTTCCCGAAGCTCTTGCACATCGCGCGCAGGAGCACGCGCCGCTCGTGCGCGCCCGTCGGGCTGTCCCGGAACAGCACGCGGCTGTAGATCTCCTGCAGCTCCGCGAGCGTGTGCTCGTGGCGCAGGTGCTCGCTCTGCTCGATCTCCTCCGGCGGATCCGGCTCGACCCCCCGCACGCCGTGGACCGCCTTGACGACGCGCTGGGTCAAGATGGGGGGGTCCTCGGGGGGGCGAAGCCCCCTCGGCCCGTCATGAACGCTTTCACGGCGTCGGCGACGTACGCGGCCTGGTCGTCGGTGAGCTCGGGATACATCGGGAGCGAGAGGACCTCGCCCGACACGCGCTCCGTCACGGGGAGCTCGCCGGCGCGGTACCCGAGGAACTGCGCCGACTCCTGCATGTGGATCGGCACCGGGTAGTGGATCCCCGTCCCGACGCCGCGCTCGGCCAGGAAGTCCTTCATCGCGTCGCGCTTCCCGCCCTCGACGCGGATCGCATAGATGTGCCACACGTGCCGCTCGCCCACGTCTTCCGGCGTGATGACGCCGGAGCCCTCGAGAAGCCTGTTGTAGAGACGCGCGATGGCGCGTCGCCGCTCGTTCCAGCGCTCGAGGTGCTTCAGCTTGATGCGCAGCACCGCCGCCTGGATCTCGTCGAGCCGCGCGTTGTAGCCGACGATGGGGTGGTAGTAGCGCGTCACCTGGCCGTGCTCGCGGAGCTGTCGGAGCTCGCCGGCGAGCTCGTCGTCGTTCGTCACGATGCTGCCGGCCTCGCCGTACGCCCCGAGGTTCTTGCTGCAGTAGAAGGAGAAGCACCCCATCGTCCCCGCGGTGCCCGCCTTGCCGCCGGTGTCGAGCATCGCGCCGTGCGCCTGGGCCGCGTCCTCGATGACCGCGACGTGCGCGTCCTTCGCGATGTCGAGGAGGCGCTTCATGTCCGCGGTGCGCCCGTAGAGGTGCACAGGCACGATGGCCTTGGTGCGGGGCGTGATGCGGTCGGCGACCTGCGCGACGTCGATGCAGAAGGTGCGCTCTTCGATGTCGACGAAGATCGGCCGCGCGCCCGAGTAGAAGATCGCCTCGGCCGTCGCGAAGAACGAGTGCGAGACCGTGATGACCTCGTCGCCCGGAGCGATGCCGAGCGCGCGGATCGCGAGCTGGAGCGCGTCGGTCCCGGAGCCCACGCCGACGGCGTGCTTCACGCCGCAGAACGTGGCCCACTCCTGGTCGAAGGCACGCACGTTCGGGCCGAGGTTGAGCTGCATACCCTCGAGGATCTCGTCGATCGCCGCGCGGACCTCGTCCTTGATCTGCGCGTAGTTCGCGCGCAGGTCCACGAGCGGGATCTGCGTCTTCACTTTGGTCATCGTCATCTGGCGGGCTCCTTGTCCGGAAGATCGGTCAGCCAGGAGTACGCGTGGGGGTAGATACCCGCGAAGCACTTGAGGTCGCGGATGTCGCCCTTCACCGCCACGGCGGGGTCCCCCGCGACGACGCTACGCGCGCGCACGGCTGTGCGCACGACGCTCCCTGCGCCGACGAGCGCGTCCTCGCCGATCTCCACCCCCGGGAGGATCGTCGCGTTCCCGCCCACGCGGGCGCGGCGGCGGACGATCCCGCCGCGCACGCAGTCGAGGTACGCCGGGCACTGCGGGTGCGGGTCGTCGGTGAAGACGACGTGGGGGCCGAGGAAGACCTCGTCCTCGAGCGTGACGAGCTCGAGGAAGCAGCCGGTGTGGATGCGCACCCTGTTCCCGATGCGGTTGCCGAACTCGAGCGACGCGTGCGTCCCGACCGAGACGTCGTCGCCGATCACGTTGTCCTCGCGGATCGAGGCTCCTTGGCCGGTCTGGAGGCGCGCGCCGATCGTCGTCCCGCCGTAGATCGTCGTGAACGCGCGGATCGTCGCGCCCTCGCCGATGACGAGCGGCGCTTGGTCCGCGGTGCGCCCGCGCGGCGGCACCCCGAGCACCGCGTAGGCGTGGACGACGGAGCCGCGGCCGAGGCGCACGTTCGATCCGACGAGCGCCGTCGGGTGGACGTCGCTCGCGACGGTCGTCATACCGTGAGCACCTCGTTCTCCCTGTACGCGACGCGCACGCCGCCGAGCCGCAGCGAGCTCGACGCCGCCTCGAGCACGCGCACGACGCGCAGCCCCGCCTCACCGTCGGAGATCGGGCGCGAGCCCGCGCGGATCGAGGCGATGAAGTGGCGCACCTCGACCTGGAGCGCCTCCGTGACGTCGACGCGCGGGCTGTGGATGTCGCCGGCGCGGTACGCGCGCCGCAGCTCGTCGGGCTCGAGCCGCTCGACGCCGTGGTCGAAGATCTTCACCTTCTCGACCGCCGTGACGTCGTCGTAGACCGCCATCTGCTTGCTGCCGATGACCGTCATCGTGCGGATCTTCCCCGGCGCGAGCCACGAGAGGTGCGCGTGCGCGAGCGCGCCCGACGGGAAGCCCATGACGAGCCACACGACGTCCTCGATCCCGTCCTGCACGAACGACCCGCCGGTGCACTGCACCCACACCGGCTCCTCGCCGAGCCAATAGAGCGTGATCGAGACGTCGTGCGGACCGAGGTCCCAGAGCACGTTGAAGTCGAACTGATGGAGGCCGAGGTTCACGCGCTGGCTGTCGATGTAGTGGATGCGCCCGAGGTCGCCCCGCTCGACGATCCGCCGCACCGCCGTGACCGCGGGGTTGTAGACGAAGGTGTGGCCGACCATGAGCGTGCGGCCGGCGCGCTGCGCCGCGCGCACGATCGCCTCGGCGTCCTCGACCCTGCCCGCGAGCGGCTTCTCGACGAGGACGTGCTTCCCCGCGGCGAGCGCCTCCTCGCAGAGCGGCCGGTGCGTCTTGATCGGCGTCGCGATCGCGACGGCGTCGACCGAGGGGTCCGCCAGGATCGCGTGGTGGTCGCCGGTGATCCGCACGGCGGGATAGCGCTTTCGGATCGGCGCCAACCGCTCCGGCGAGAGGTCCGCGACGGCGACGACCTCCGCCCCGGGCGCTTCGTTGAAGTTGCGGATGAGGTTCGGGCCCCAATAGCCCGCTCCGACGACGCCGACGCGCAGCGGATCAGGCGAAGACACGATCTTCGTAGGGGATGTGCGCGACCGCTTCGCTCTTGGTCCGTCCGGAGAGGAGATGGTCCGCCATCGACAGCCCCATCTCGGAGGCGATGTCCATGTCCACGTACTTATACAGCCCCTGCCGACCACCGGTGACGACGTTCTCGAAGCGCACGAGGTCGCGCACGATCGCGTCGATGGCCCGTTCGTACCCGACGACGTAGACCGGATAGCCGAACGTGGTCCGCAGCGCGACGCACTCGGCGACCTCGTCCATCCGGAGGAATCCCTCGGCCTCGAGCTCCGTCGCGCAGCGCCGCCCGAGCTCGCTCGGGTCGGCGTTCCAGATCGCGTCGCCGACGTCGCACGTGATGTCGCACAGGAGCACGGTCTCGTCCGGCCCGCACACGTCGGACCCGCCGTAGTTGCGCGTCTCGCTGAGCCGGTTGAACGTCTTGTCCTGGAAGTAGATCGACTGCGCCGGGAGCGCCCTCTCACGCTTCACGCGCAGGCCGACGATCGTGAGCGCGCGGAAGCGCAGGACGTCGGCCGCGGCGCGCGCCTCGGATGAGGCGGCGTCGCCGAGGAGCCGGACGAGGTGCGGGAGCGGCGTCGTGTTCACGACCGCGTCGCACTCGATGCGCTCCTCCGGCCCCGTCCCCGGCGCGGCCGTGTCCATGACGCAGAGCACGCCGTCCCTGTTCGAGGGCGGGACGCGGCGAAAGCGGACGGCGGATGCGCGCCCCTCGCGCGCGTCGATACCGGTCACGAGCGCGCCCGTCTCGACGCGCCCGCCCTTCGCGCGGATGCGCTCGGCCATGCGCTGGCTGACGAGGCCGGCGCCCGCGGGCGGGTAGTAGAGCTCGACGACGAGCGGGGCGTAGCGGTGCTCGCTCCCCGTGATCTTCGCGCGGCCCCTCCGCAGCGAGGTCTGCACGACCTTCCAGAGGGAGATGTGCGGGATGCGGTGCTGCGCGAACGACGCCGCCAGCTGCGACGGCGGGATCCCCCACACCTTCTGGGTGTAGGGGCCGAAGAAGAGCCCATACAGCGTCCGGCCCATCGCCTGCGTCACCCAGTCCTCGGCCGACACGAGCTGCCGCGGACGGATCTTCCGGCGGATCACCTCGCTGAGGTAGTCGGCGAACGCGCGCGCGGCGAGGAACGGATCCATGCTGCGCGCGAGGTCGGCGGCCTCGAGCGGGTACTTGTAGTAGCGGCCGCGGAACTTGATGCGCACGTTCTTCGGCTGCGCGGGGAAGCCGTCGTACGCGATCTCCTTGAACATGTCGAGCACGCGCTCGTTCCGCGCGTGGTACGCGTGCGGTCCGAAGTCGAAACCCGCTCCCGTCGTGCCGCGGAGCGTCGTCGCCAGCCCGCCGAGGAAGTGCTGCGCCTCGAGGACCGTGACCTGCCGCCCGCGCTCGGCGAGCCGCATGCCCGCCGCGAGGCCGCAGATCCCACCGCCGAGGACGACCACGCCCGACATGCGGGGAAAGCGTATCGGCAGGTCTCGTGCCGTGCTCGCGGCTCTATCGGCTAGCGAGGCTGAGGGCGGGCGCTCGCGCCCCGCACGAGGACGAGCGACGCCGGTACGAGCGAAGCGACTATTGCGCCGTCGCGGCCCTCAGCTTCGCGAGCGTGTCGTTCAGCGCGGCGATCTGCCGCCCGTACTCGGCGAAGTCGCCGCTCCGCAGCGCGGTCTGCGCCGCGTCGTACTGGTCCGACGCCTGCTTCACGAGCTGCGCGATCGACGCGGATGCCGCGGGCGTGCCGCTCGGCTTGGGTGTCGCGGAGGGCGACGGCGTCGGCGTCGCGCTCGGCTGCGCGGGCTGTGCCGGCGGCGTCCCCGCGATCGTCTCGGCCGTGAGCCGCGCGAGCGCCTTCTCGAAGGTGTCCTCCATGACGACGCGCTCCTGCGTCGCGAGGATGACGCGACGCAGCTCCGGGATGCGGCCCTGCGCCGCCTGCACGAAGAGCGGCTCGACGTAGAGGAACGAGCCGCCCGAGGGCAGGACGAGGAGGTTGCCGCGGATGACGTTCGCGCCCGCGCCGCTCGACAGGAGCGTGAGCTGCTGGCGGATGGACGCGTCGGCCTCGATGCGCGCCTCGATCTGGAGCGGGCCGAAGATGACGCGGTCCTTCGGGAACGTGAGGACGCGGAGCTTCCCGTAGTCGGGGGCGTCGGCGCGCCCCGCGACCCAGGCGACCATGTTGTCGCGGTCGGCGCCCGCGGGCGTCATCGGCACGAAGAGGACGAACTCGCTCCGCTGCGAGCCCGGCAGCGTCGTCGTCACGTAGTACGGCTCGATCGGCTGCTTCGCGCCGCCCTGCTGGAACGTCTCGTTCGCGACCTTCCACGCGTCGGCGCGGTTGTAGAACTCCTGCGGGTCGGTCATGTGGTACGTCGCGTACACGTCGACCTGCGCGCGGAAGAGCCCCTCGGGGTAGCGGATGTGCGCGCGGAGCGAGGCGGGCATCTCGTCGATCGACCGCGCGAAGAGGTCGGGGTAGATGCGGCGGAGCGTGCGCACGACCGGGTCGGTGTCGTCGACGACGTAGAACGTCGTGCTCCCGTCGTACGCGTTCACGACGATCTTCACGCTGTTGCGGATGTAGTCGATGCCGCCGCGCCCGGCGGCGTACGGGTAGCCGTTCCCGGTCGTGTACGCGTCCTGGATCCACCAGAGCTGCCCGTCCGCGACGACGAGGTAGGGGTCGGCGTCGAACTGCAGGAACGGCGCGATGAGCCGCACGCGGTCCGCGATCGGCCGGTGGAAGAGGATCCGGCTGTCGGACGTGAGCTGCGGCGTGAAGAGGAGGTTCCCGTCCCCGAACCGCGCGGCGAAGAGGATCCGGTCCCACAGGCCGCCGATGCCCACGCCGCCCCCGCCCGCGAAGCGCGAGGTCTTGTCCGCGCCGTCGAACTCGTCCTGCGTCGTGCCGACGATCACGTAGGCGTCGGTCTGCTCGCCGTAATAGATCCGCGGCTGGGTCAAGGTCGGCTCGCCGACGGGCGGGATGTCCGCCAGCTCGAAGCGCGGGAGTCCCTCGGCGGTCACCGCGTTCATCGGCGTCACGACGGCGCCGTAGCCGTGCGTGTACACGAGGTGCTGGTTCTGCCACGTCTGCGCTTCCGTCGGCAGGCGCGAACGCTCGAGCTCGCGCGCCGACAGCATCACGGGGCGCTCGACGCCCTTGATCGTGTACCGGTCGACGTCGACGTCGGTGAACGCGTAGTACTGCCGCAGCGCCTGGAGCTGCTGCAGCGCGTCGAGGAGCGGCCGGTAGTCCCACAGGCGCACCGTCGTGTCGGCGGACGCGTACGTCTGCAGGTCGGTGCCCCCGGGCGTCGACTTCACGTCGTACGCCGACTGCTCGACGTTCGCGATCCCCCACGCCGCGCGCGTCGCCTGGATGTGGCGATCGAGGTACGGCCGCTCGCGCGAGATCGGGTCGGGGTTCACGATGAGCGTCTGCACGAGCGCCGGGACGATGCCGAGGAGGATGACGGCCGAGACGACCCACAGCCCGATCGCGCCCGCGAGGAGCCACAGCGTGCGCGCGAACGCGTTCGCGAACGCGAGGAGCGCGGCGACCAGAACGATGACGGCGAGCACGGTGAGCGCGGGGATGCGCACGTTCACGCTCGTGTAGCCCGCGCCGGTGAGGACCGACTCGCGCGCGAAGAGCAGCCCGAACTGGTCGAGCACGTATCCGCCGGCGAGGAGCAGCAGGAACAGCCCGGCGAGGATCGAGAGGTGCGCGCGCGGCGGGGCGGCGAACGACCCCGCGAGGTCGCCGAGCTGGCGCAGATCGGTGGGTGCGCTCACCGCGCCGGTCGCGATGCCGACGACGCCGCGCGCGCTGTACACGAAGAAGACGCCGACCGCGACGAGGACGACCGCGACGATGATCCACACCCGCAGGAACGACAGGAACGGGAGCGTGAAGAAGTAGAAGGCGATGTCCCGCCCGAAGACCGGGTCGGTCGTCCCGAACGGCTGGCCGTTCAGCCAGCGGAGGATCGTGTCCCACTCGCCGCCGGCCGCGAGGCCGAAGAAGAGCGAGGGGATCAGCAGGAGCGGGAGCAGACGCAGCGTGATCGCGAGCGCGCCCTGCCGTCGCTGCCCCTGGACGATGACCGTCGCGCGTGCCTGCGGCCGGAGCGCGAAGTACAGGTTGACCGCGGCGAAGAGGAGGAAGGCGAGGAAGAACACGACGAACGCCCAGAAGCCCGCCTGGTAGCGGACGAGGTACACGCTCTCGAGCCCCAGGCTGCGGAACCAGAGCAGATCTGTGAGGAAGGCGATGAGCGGCCCGAGGACGAAGGGGATGACGACGAACACGACCGCGAGGGCGGTGAGCGCGAGGACGAGGCCGCCGGGGGGCGGCTGCTGGCGGCGCCGCCGGCCGAAGGTGGAGAAGTCGATGTTCGACCAGTCGATCGCCGGGAAGGGCTCGCGCTCTTCCCCGTCCCCGCCCCGCCCCGGTGGCCGCCGCATGTGCTACTGAACGGTAACGGAACGGCTTACATGCCCGTTTAGACTGCGCGCGACCCAGCGGGTGAAGAGGAAGGGATGGCTATGCGTTCCGCACAGATCATCGCCGTCTCGATGGCGGCGCTCGTGGCCCTGACCGCATGCGCCTCCGGGACGGTCAAGGGCTCGGCCGCGCCGAGCGCGGCTTCAGGGAAGGTCGACATCGCGTCCGGCACCAACGTCAAGGCGACGCTCGCCGCGATCGGCGGGCAGAAGGCGACCATCACGTTCGGCTCGGTCAGCAAGGCCGGGTCGGTGTCGCTCACGACGAGCGCCGCCGGTCCCGCGCTGCCGGCCGGGTTCACGCTCGTGAACGGCACGTACTTCGACCTCACCACCGACGCGACGTTCGACAAGGCGACGGTGTGCTTCGAGGACAGCAAGGTCACCGCGAAGTCGAAGCTCCTCCACTTCGCCTCGGGCAAGTGGGAGGACACCACGACCACGGTGAACGGGACCGAGGTGTGCGGGTCCACGAGCTCGTTCTCGCCGTTCGGCATCGCGGAGGGCTCGGCCTCGCAGGCGAGCCCGACCCCGACCGCGACGCCGACGCCGGCCCCTTCGGCGAGCCCGAGCGCCTCCGCGAGCGCGTCGGCCTCCGCGAGCACGTCCGCGAGCGCGACGGCCGCGGCGACCACCGCTCCGACGAACGCTCCGACGGCCGCGCCGACCGTCGAGCCTACTCAGGCTGCGACCCAGGCGCCCACGCCGACGCCCGTCCCGACCGTCGCTCCGACCCCGACGCCGACGCCGCCGCCCGCCGAGATCGCGAAGCCCGCGGTCCCGGCGAGCCTCGGGATCTACGGGCGGATCACCGCCGCGGACGGCTCGCCGATCGGTGGGGCGTGCGTCACACTCGGCCCGCCGATCCGCTGCTGGACGAAGACATCCTGGAGCAACACGAACCCGGCCGACTCCGGCTACTTCGCGATCGACCTTGGTGCGATCGCGGCGCCGTCCGGCAGCACGTGGGACATCTACGTCGTCGTCCAGAACTACACCTCGTACAACTACGCGAACTGGTACTCGGGCAAGTTCGTTGTCAGCGGCGTCGTGACCCAGAACCACCGATTCCAGTAGCGCTCACACGCGTCGATCCGAAGGGGCGCCCGCGAGGGCGCCCCTTCTTCATGTCCGGCGCGCCTTCGACTCCGCGAAGAGGTCGAGGTACTTCTCCACGACGACCGGCCATGTGTACGTCCGCGCGACGAAGCCGCGCCCGCATTCGCCGAGGCGCCGACCGACCTCGGGCCGCGCGACGAGCAGCTCGCAGACCTCGGCGAACTCGGCGAACGAGCGATACGGGACGCCCGCGTCGGCGCGGCGCGCCATCGACGCGAGGACGGGGGAGCGCGCCGCCACGAGCGCCGGCTTCGCCGTCGCCCACGCCTCGAGCGTCACCATCGAGAGCGACTCGAGCAGGCTCGGCATGATCAGCGCGGTGCACGCCGCGTACGCGTCCCACTTCGAGCGGTCGTCGATGTGACCGACGTACCGCACGTCGGCGCGGTCGGGGATCGGCATCTCGCGATGCCCGGCGAGGACGAGCGTCGCACGCGTCCGCGTGGATCCCTGCCAGCGCTCCCACAGGTCGAGCAGGTCGCGCACGCCCTTGCTTTCGACGATGCGACCGACGTAGAGGAACAGCGGACCCTCGAGGCCGTGCGCCTGCCGGAAGCGGTCGGCCGAGACGTCCGTCGGGACGTCGACGCCGACGCCGACGACGTCGTTCGGCACCCGCGTGTTCGCGAAGCGGCGGTGGACGAACGCGCGCTCCTCCTGGGTGTTGAACGCGATCGCACGCGGCAGGTGGAACACACGGCGATAAGAGGTGAGCGCGATCGCCGGCTCCTCGTGCGCGGTCGGGACGAGGACGGCGCGGTCCGGCACGACGGGCAGGCCGAAGACGGTCGTCCAGTAGATGTACGTGAAGAAGAGGACGTGGTCGAACTCGCGGCCGTGACGGAAGAGGAACTCGAGGAGGCCCGGCGTCACGGGACCCTGCGCGTCGAGGAACGCCTCCTCGTCGCGGAGCGAGTGGTCGCCCGCGAACGCGCGCCGCTCGTACGTCCGGAACAGCCGCGCGCGCGGCTTCGCCACGGGGAACCGGCGCACGGGCACGCCGTCGACCCAGGTGAGGCCCGCGGTGAACGCGTTCTCCCACGTCCAGTAGTCGCGCGCGGTCGTCGTCGCGACCTCGACGTCGAGGTGCGGCTTCAGATGCCCGACGAGCTGGCGCGCGTGCGCCTCCGCGCCGCCGGCGACGTCGCCGTACCGCTGCACGACCACCAACAGCGAAGACCGCGTGGCGGGGGGTGCGGGGGTCACGCCCCCGCGATGATCAGGCATCGAAGGCCGCCATGTCGATGAGACGATCGAGGCGCGCGTCGAACGCGTCCCACGTGCATTCGCGCGCGACCCACTCGCGGCCGGCCTCGCCGCGGCGCTTGCCTTCGTCGAAGAGGGCCGCGAGCGCGGGCGCGAGCGCCCCGGGTGAGGCGTACGTGAGCCCGCCGCCGGAGCGCGCGACCTGGCCCGCCGTCACCGCGTTCCACGCCGGGACGAGGACGGGCGTGCCCGCCTGCCAGGCCTCCAGGAGCACGATGCCGAGGCTCTCGAGGTGGCTCGGCAGCACGACGACGTCCGCGGCCGCGAGCGCGGCCCACTTCTCCTCGTCGGGCACGCGCCCGAGGGCGACGACGTCGTCGCGGGCGGGGATCGCCATCTGCGCGGGGCCCGCGAGCACGAGCCTGCCGTCGCGCGCGACCTGGCCACGCCCGGACCACGCCGCGAGGAGCTCGTCCACGGCCTTCGCCTCGCTGACCTGCCCGAGGTAGAGCGCGATCGGGCCGCGCAGCCCGTGCCGATCGCGGAAGGTCGCGGCGTCGTCGAGCGCAGGCGGCGGATCGAGCCCGATCCCGAGCACCTCGTCGGGGATGTGCTCGTTGCGGAACTCGCGGTGGACGAGGTCGCGCTCCTCCGGCGCGAGGAAGCCGAACGCGCGCGGCAGCGCGAACAACTGGCGGAAGGGGACGAGGCGGAGCGGGCGCTCGTCGTGCGCGGTCGAGACGAGCGCGGCGCGCTCCGGCACGAGCGGGAGCCCGAGCGCGGTCGGCTCGTAGATGTACGTGTAGAAGAGGACGACCTGGTACCCCGCGCCCTCGCGGTGGAGGAGCTCGAGCAGCTCGGGTACATGCGGCCCCTGCGCGCGGAGCCAGGCGCGCTCGTCGGCGAGCGTGTGATCCTCCATGAGCGCGCGGTGCTCGATGGCCTTGTAGCTCGGGTCGCGCCCGGAGGCGACCGGGAAGCGCAGCACGCGGACGCCGTTCAGGTGGCTGACGCCGGTCGCGTAGTGCCGAGCCCACGTCCAGAAGTCGAGCGCGGTCGTCGTCGCGACGTCGACGTCGTTCGTCCGCGCGAGGCGCTCCGCGACCGTCCGCGCGTGCGACTCGCTCCCGCCGACGACCTCCGCGCCGTACCGCTGGACGACGACGAGGATCCGACGCCTCACGGCGTGGCGCTGCGGGGGCCCGTCACCCGAGGCACCCTTCCTCCCGTCACCCGAGGCACCCTTCCTCAGGGTCGTCTCTTTCCGCACCACGACACTCCGGCCCTGGAACAGCCTTCGTCAAAGTCGTACTTCCCGTCTCGCGCCTCCTTCAGCCGCTGAACGCAGCCGCTGAACGACAGCCCGTCATTTCGCGCGCTCCCTGTACTCGTTCATCCGGCCTGGGGACCTCCTCCGCGCCACTGAGCGGACTGGCACCGATCTGGTGCCGATCGGCATCAACTTGATGCAAGCGCGCTGCGGTAGAACGCCAAGCGGCATCGATCTGATGCCAAGTGGCGTCAACTTGATGCCGATCCTCGTCCCCCTGATCAGGAGGTCCGTCGCCCGATCTCTCGCCGCCTCGCACACCTCTGCTGGGAGACACGGTCTCCACGCTGGGAGACACGGTCTCCACCTCGCGCCGCCCGAGGTGCCAGCAGGGCGAAGAACGCCGTGGAGACCTCTCCCTTCTCCTCGTCGGAGCCCCTACCCGCCGACGCCGACGAGGTACCGAGCCACGACCCGCTCCGGCGCGAGCATCCGCCGCAGCACGCTCACGCCGCGGCGCAGGCGCTCGTACGTGTCGGGCTCGCGGATCGCCTCCATGTGCCGGCGCAGCTCGTCGGTGTCGCGCGCGACGAGCCCGGCGCCGTGGAAGAGCCGGAGGCCCGGCGTGCTGGAGAAGATGCACGGCAAGCCCGCCCACACGGCCTGAGTGACGATCGCGCTCTGAAAGACGTCGTCGTAGAAGAGCACGACGGCGTCGGACGCGGCGACGTACCGCCCCATCGAGTCGTAGTCGGTGTTCACGACCACGTTCGGCTTCGCCTTGGCGGCCTCGAGCACGCGGTCGAAGTACTCGGGCTCGCGGTCGGAGCGCGTGCCCGAGAGCACGAGCACGGCGTCGTCCGGCAGCGCGCCGATCACCTCGAGGTATCGCTTGCGCGGGAAGAAGAACCCCGGCGAAATGAAGATGAACGCGTCCTCCGGCAGCCCGAGGCTCCTCCGGAGCTCGCGCTTTGCCGCGGCATGACGGGGGGGCACGTGGGGGGGCAGAGCCCCCCCACGCTCTTCTTCGATCGGCATGAGCGCGAGCGGGAACTCGTCGCGCTTGCCCGCGTCGTGCGTGAGGAGGTCGAGCCAGTAGCCGGAGCGCGACGAGTGCACGACGAGCCGGTCGGGCAGCGACCCCATGAGGCCGAGCACGGCCCTGTAGCGCACGAACCAGTTGGCGATCCGTGCCGCGACCCAGAACGCGCGGCCCGCCTCGATCCACCACCGGAAGCGCGGCCGGTAATGGAGCGCCGCGGACAGCCTCCGGTAGTGATGGAACTTCTCGGGCTCGAGCTCGTGGAGCGAGAGCACGATCCGGTGTCCCCGGCGCTTCAGGTCGAGCAGGACGCGCACGAACGGCACGTCGCGGAAGATCCCGGCCTCGTGCTCGACGAGCACGGTCTCACCCTTCGCGATCCCGCCGACCTTCCGGTAGAGGTCGCCGGTGTCGAGGTGGCGGACGCCGACGAACGTCACCTCGTGGCCGTTCGCGCGCAGCCCGTCGCAGACGGCGAGCGCGTAGTGGTGGATCCCGCAGCGCTGGTCGCTCGAGAGCACGGTCACGCGGCGCGTCCGCTCGGGCGGCAGCTCCCACCCTACCGTCGCGAGCGCCCGCCCGAGCCGCTCGGCCACGCGCGGGGCCGCGAAGTCCTCGAGCCGGCGGCGCCCTTTCTCGACGAGATCGCGGCGGAGGTCCTGGTCGCGCACCGCGCGCTCGAGCGCCGCGGCGACGAGGTCTGGCGACTTCCGCTCGAGGAGGATCCCCGCGTCGCCGAGCGTCTCGGGCGTGGCGCCCGCCGCGTGCGCGACGATGGGCAGCCCCGCGCGCATCGCCTCGAGGAGCGGCACGCAGAAGCCCTCGTGGTCGGAGAGCGTGAGGAGCAGCGTCGAGCCGCGGAAGTACGCGACGTACCGCTCGATCGAGACGGCGCCGGTGAGGCGCACGGCGCCGCCGATCCCGAGCCGGCTGGTCCGCTCGCGTACGCGGTCGAGGTACGGTCCCGACATCGCGGTCGTGCCGACGAGGTGCAGGCGCGCGGTCGGGTCGCTCTCGCGGTATCGCGCGAATCCGTCGAGCACGTCGAGGATCGCCTTCTGCGGGAGGATCTGGCCCGCGACGAGGACGTCGGTGCGCTCGTCGGCGAGCTCGGCGACCGTCGCGGGATCCGGCTCGACGTCGAACGCGCGCGGGTCGACGAGGATCGGGACGACGGCGGTGCGCGCGTAGCCGACGGCCTCGAGCTCCTGGCGGTTGAACTCGCTGTCGGCGATCCCCAGCTCCGCGGACGTCGCGAGCTCGCGCAGCTGCTCGCGCCCGAGGCGGCTGTGCGCGAGGAGCTGCTCGCTGATCCCCTCGAAGAACCGAGCCGGCGTGATGTTGTGGTAGACGACGGCCTTGCGGTGCGGCAGCCGCGCGACCTCGGAGAGGGCGTCGTTCCCCATCGAGACGTGGACGAGGAGCGCGGATGCGTCCACCGGCTCCGCGTGCAGGTCGTGCCAGGGGCGGACGAACGGCGCGATCGGCGTGCGCGCCTCCTGCGCGAAGACCTCGCTCGCGACGCCGCGCTTCCAGAAGAGCCGCTGCAGCTCGAAGACGTCGCCGCCGATCGCGTCGCCGTACGCCGCGGTCGCGACGAACTGGTACGCGCGCTCGAGCTTCATAGACCGAGCACCTCGCGCGTGCGGCGCGCCACGGCATCCGTGGAGAAGTCGGCGACGCGGCGCGTGCCCGCCTCGATGAGCCGATCGCGCAGATCGGCGCGCTCGACGACGAGCGCGCACGCCTCGGCCGCCTCGGCGAGGTCCTTGCGCGGCAGCCTCACCCCCGCGCCGTCGAGCGTCTCGCCGATGGCCGCGGCCTCGTACGCGACGATCGGCAGCTCGAAGCGCATCGCCTCCAGGAGCGGCACGCCGAAGCCCTCGTGCTCCGAGAGCGAGCAGAACACCGACGCGCTGCGGTAGTACGCGACGAGCGCGCCCATGCTCACGGGCCCCGTGAACGTGACCGCGGTCCCCAGATCCAGCGCGTCGCGCAGCGCCGCGCAGCGCGCGTGGTACTGCGGCTGGTCGCGGTACGACCCGACGAGGAACAGCTGCGCGTCCGCGTCGACGCACGCGCGGTAGTACGCGAGCATCCGGATGAGGTCGTCCTGGCGCTTGTTCGGCGAGATGCGGCCGACGAAAAGGATCCGCGTGCGTGGCCGCGCGAGCGCGGCGAGGACGCCGTCGTCGGGCGCGACGTCGTACCGCGACCAATCGATGAGGATCGGCACGGTCGCCGTGTTCGTGAAGCCGACCTCGGCGAGGTCGTTGCGGTCGAACTCGGACACGCCGATCGCGAGGTCGACGTGCGCCGCGAGCCCGGCGAGCTGGCGCAGCCCGAGGCGCGCGTGCACCGCGGCGTGGTCGTTGATCCCGCTGAAGAACTGCGGCGGCGTGACGTTGTGATAGACGAGGACCTTCCGCGCTTCGAGCCGCGCGAGGCGGTCGAAGGCCTCGTGGCCTATCGAGAAGTGGAGGATGAGCAGGTCGTTCGGCCTCACCGCGCGGAAGAGCCGGCGGTACGACAGCGCGCCCGTCACCCCGGGCTTCACCTCGACCGCGTAGGCGTACGACTCATAGCCCCACTCGCGGATCCGCTCGCGCAGCGCGAACACGTGCGCGCTCATCGCGTCGCCCGGCGCGAGTACGGGGTGGAACTGGTGCACGGCGCCTGGCGGACCCGCGAAGCGCCAGGCCTTGGGTATCGCAGGCGGGCGCTGCCCCCCTTCCACCCCCCGGTTCACGCCTTGGCCACGAACGGCGCGTGCCCGATGACCGCGTAGTCGCGGTCGCCGAAGAGCAGCTCGTTCAGCATGCGCGCGTTCGCGCGCGCGGCGTCGTCGCCCGACTCGGCGAGCTTGGCGCCCTGCGTCGGCTCGAACGTCACGACCCGCACGTCCTCGTAGCCCTCGACCTCGAGGAGGAAGCGGAAGAGCTCCGCGGGGATCGGCCGGATGTGCCCCGGGTCGAGCCAGAACGTGTGCGCGCCGACGGTGAGCGTCGAGGGGTTCGGCGTCACGAAGACGACGGGCGACCCGGGCGCGAGGACGCGGCGGCTCTCGCGCAGGATCGCGACGAGCTCGCCGGGGAGGACGTGCTCGGCGAGGTGGCGCGCGTACACGCCGTCGATCGCGCTCGGCGCGAGCGCCCGCAGGTGCGCGAGCGCGTCGGCCTCGACGACCTCGAGGCCCTTGCCGCGCGCGATCCCGATAGTCCGCGGGTCGAGGTCGACGCCGTACGCGCCGATCCCCTGCTCGCGCACGAGGTCGAGGAAGATCCCGCGGCCGCTCCCGAGGTCGAGGACGCGGTGGCGGCCGCGGTACAGGTCGAGGAAGCGCTCCGACTGCTCGCGGATGACGGGCTCGTCGCCGCCGAAGCGCGCCTGGAAGTAGGTGCTGTGCAGGTCCGCCGCCACGAGGTCGCGGCGGAAGCGTGCCCACTCCGTCTCGAGGCGGCGGAGGCGCTCGTCGAAGCCCGGGTTCGGGCGCTCGCGCAGGTCGAGCAGGGCGCGGAACGCGAGGCGGTCGATGCGCTCCTGGCGCTCCCCCATCGCCGCGAGCCACCAGCGCGCGAGCCCCATGACGACGCGCCGCGCGGCCGTGACGACCGGCCCGACGAACGGCTTGCGGCTGCGCGGGTCGTACTCGACGCGCTCGTCGATCGCGTCGCGCAGCGCCGGGAACGGGTCGCCGAGCTCCGCGCTGAAGAGCGGCCGGCCGCCGGGGAGCGGGAGCCGCAGCGCCGCCTCGACCTCGGGCCCGTACACGCCCGACTCGCGCTTGGCGCGGATGCGCTCTCGCACCTCTTCGAGGACGTCGTCCACCACGGTGGGTGACATTGTGTGTCAGATGCCTGAGCTGCCCGACGTCGAGGCGTACCTCGAAGCGCTGCGGCGGAACGTCGTCGGGCACGTGCTCGAGCGCGTGCGGATCGCGAGCCCCATCGTCCTCCGCACGTTCGACCCCCCGATCTCGGCGGCCGAGGGATACCGCGTGACGGGCGTTCACCGCCTCGGGAAGCGCATCGTCCTCGAGCTCCGTCCATCGCAGGGGGCTCCGCCCCCCTCCACCCCCGCCTCTGGCGGCCTCGCGCTCGTCGTCCACCTCATGATCGCCGGCCGGTTCCACTGGCGCGAGAAGGCCGCTCGGATCCCGGCTCGCGTCGGCCATGCCGCGCTCGACCTCGACCACGCGACGCTCCTGCTCACGGAGGCGAACGCGACGAAGCGCGCGTCGCTCCACCTCGTGCACGACACGGAGCTCGGGCGGTTCGCGCGCGGCGGGATCGAGCCGCTCGACGCGGACCTCGCGACGTTCCGCGAGGCGCTCGGGCGCGAGAGCCACACGCTGAAGCGCGCGCTCACCGACCCGACGATCTTCAGCGGGATCGGCAACGCGTACAGCGACGAGATCCTCCACCGCGCGAAGCTCCCGCCGACGAGGCTCACGCGCGCGCTCACGGGCGACGAGGTCGAGCTGCTGTGGATCGCGACGCGCGACGTGCTGTTCGAGTGGACCGAGCGCCTCGTGGCGGAGGCGCGCCAGCGGTTCCCGGAGAAGGTGACGGCGTTCCGGCCCGAGATGGCGGTGCACGGGAAGTACCGCCAGCCCTGCCCCGTATGCGGCAGCCCGGTCCAGCGGATCCGCTACGCGGAGAACGAGGCCAACTACTGCGCGACGTGCCAGACGGGCGGCAAGCTCCTCGCGGACCGCGCGCTCTCGCGGCTGCTGCGCGAGGACTGGCCGAAGACGCTCGAGGAGCTCGAGGAGAAGAGGCGCTAGAGCCGCGAGAGCTGGACGTCGGCTGCTCTCGGGCGATCACGCCTTCCTCGACGGCACAGAGCGTCGGGCCGTTGCGCTAGCGCGCCTCCACCGCCGGGACCGATGCGGTCAGCCCGCGGTACACGGCGTACGCCGAGCGCGAGCGGTTCAGCGTGTAGAAGTGGATGCCCGGCGCGCCGCCCTCGAGGAGCGTGCGGCACTCCCCCAGCGCCCACGCGGTCCCGATCGCGAGCACGGCGTCGTCGTCGCGCGCGGCCTCGATGCGGCGGCGCAGCGCGCCGGGCACGGTCGCGCCGCAGCGCGCGAACATGCCGGTCGGCGAGAGCTGCGACGCCGCCGTGATCGGCATGACGCCGGGGACGATCGGCACGGTGACCCCGGCCGCGCGCGCTCGTCGAAGGAAGCGGAAGTACGCCTCGGGCTCGAAGAAGAGCTGCGTGATGAGGACGTCGACGCCCGCGTCCTGCTTCGCTTTCGCGTAGCGGACGTCGTCCATCGGGTCCGGCGACTCGACGTGGCCCTCGGGGTACGTCGCGCCGGCGACGCAGAACGGCCAGCGCGATCGCACGAACGCCGCGAGCTCCATCCCGTGCGCGAACCCGCCCTGGGTCGCAATGAAGGTGCGCTGTCCCTTCGGGGGATCGCCGCGCAGCGCGATCACGTTCTCGACGCCGGCGGCGTCGAGCCGGTCGAGGATCGCCGCGAGCTCGGCGGCGGTGTGGCCGACGCACGTGAGGTGGGCCATCGCCTCGATCCCGGTGTCGCGCCTGATCTGCGTGACGAGCTCGATCGTGAGCTCGCGCGTGCTCCCGCCGGCGCCGTACGTGACCGACACGAAGTCCGGACGGAGCGGCTTCAGCGCCGCGATCGTGTCGTGGAGGCGTCGCAGCCCCTCAGCGTTCCGTGGCGGGAAGAACTCGAACGAGAACGCCGGTTTACCCCCGCGGTACGCGTCCGCGATGCGCATCTGACGATGCTATGGGGGGGTCGCAGGGGGGGTGTCCCCCCCTGCATCGAACTCCCAGCGATGCCGGAGGCGAGCGATCCCCACCTCGCGCGAGCGCCCGATCACGCGCACGGACAAGCCCTTCTGCAGGTAGTCGTAGTAGCGGTCCTGCGGGTCGATGATCCCGACGTCGATGTCGTAGGCCCCGGGGAGCAGGTCGAGCTCGTCGAAACGGATCGCCGCGACGCCGTCCGCACGGACGGGGACCTCGACCCCGTCCATGAGCGTGTTCGTGCCGTACACCCCCACGCCGTCGTCGCGGTAGACGTAGATGCCGAACACCGCGTCGGTCACGCCCGCCGCGTTGCGGTAGGCGATCTCGATCGTCGCGTGCTCGCCCGAATCGAGGACCGCGCGCTCCGTCCCGTCCGACGCGAGGACCCGCGCGCGGACGATCTCGATCTCCTTCGAGCCCCACCGCTGCCCGACCTCGCCGCGCGCGGCGCGCTCGCGCTGCTCGCGCTCGCCGACGGTGCGCTGGTACGCGTTCAAGGTCTCGCGCGTCGGGCCGAGCGCGGCGACGGCGCCGGCGTCGAGCCACAGCGCGCGCTCGCACAGCCGGCTCACCGCGCCGAGGTCGTGCGAGACGAGGACGATCGTGCGGCCTGCGCGGCGGAACTCCGCGATCTTCGCGAAGCATTTGTGCTGGAAGTACTCGTCGCCGACGGCGAGCACCTCGTCGACGAGGAGCACGTCGGGATCGAGGTGCACGGCGACCGCGAACCCGAGCCGCGCGTACATCCCGCTCGAGTACGTCTTCACCGGCGCGTCGAAGAAGCGGCCGATGTCGGCGAACGCCTCGACCGACGGCAACACGCTCTCCATGCGCGCCTTCGGGATGCCGAGCAGGGAGCCGTTCAAGAGCGCGTTCTCGCGTCCCGTGAAGTCGGGGTGGAACCCCGCGCCGAGCTCGAGGAGCGCGGAGACGCGGCCGTCGACGTCGAGCCGCCCGCTCGTCGGACAGCTCGTGCCGGCGATGAGCTTGAGCAGGGTGGACTTCCCCGACCCGTTCGAGCCGACGACGCCGAACGCCTCGCCCTTCGTGACCTCGAAGCTCACGTCGCGCAGCGCGTCGACGCGGTCCGCCGGCGCGTACTGGCGCAGCACGACCTCCTTCAGCGTGCGGCGCCGCTCGCGGCGCAGGATGTACGTCTTGCTGACGCGCTCCGCGCGGACCGCCGCGGTCATCGCTTCCTCGCCGTCGCCATGAAGAACCAGCCGAGGACGTCGGCGATCGCGGTGCCGTCGAGCGAGCGGATGAAATCGCCGTACCTCCACGTGAGGCGGTCGTACCCCTTGAACGTGTACGGCGGGTACACGCCGGCGGGGATGACGCGCACGTCGGCGAGTCCGCTTTCGCGGATGAGCCGCGCCCACGCCGAGCGTGGCAGCGCGCTCTCGAAGATGCCCGCCTGCAGGTGCTCCGACCGCTCGATGCGCTCACGCTCGGCCCAGCGGTAGAGCGACACCTTCCGCGGGACGATGTCGGAGTAGAAGAGGCCGCCGGGGCGGAGCACGCGCGCCATCTCCGCCAGGACGGGCCGCGGGTCGCGGAAGTGCTCGAGCAGCCCGCCCGAGAGGACGACGTCCGCGCACGAAGAGGGCAGCGGCAGCGCGCGGGCGTCGCCGAGGACGAGCGCGACCTCGCGCCGCGCGCGGCGCGCGTTCTCGCGAACGGCGCGCATCGCGTAGACGGCGTAGTCGAGCGCGACGAGCTCGTACGGACGCTCGAGCCCGACGCGGATGAGGAGGCGCCCGGATCCCGCGCCGATCTCGATCGCGCGCCCGCTCGCGGGGAGGAGCGGGCGCAGGTGGCGGACCTTCGTCTCGTCGATGAAGTTGTAGATGTCGCGCCGCGCCGGATCGAAGAGCTCGCTCTCGCCGACGGGCCGCTCCCACGCGTCGCGGTCGCCTTCCTCGAAGCGGCGCTCGCGCGCGTCGTGGGCGTGGTCGTGCGTCATCGCGGCGCCCTCGCGCGGCTCCCGAGCCAGACGAGGACGGCCGCGAGCGCGATCCACGCGAGCGTGAGCGCGACGTCGACGCCGCTCGCGGTGACGAGCGACGGAAAGACACGCCCGACGTCGACGCCGAGCGCGCGCTGCGCGAACGTGAAGAGCCCGCCCGACGAGCCGCCGGCGCGCACGTCGAGCGCGAGGTCGTAGCGGATGTTCGGCAGCACCGCATACACGTACGCGACCGCCGCCGACGCGGCGAGCGCGAGCCCCGCGAGCGCGCGCGCCCAGCGCGGGCCGTCGAGCGCGAGCTCCCACCCGCCGGCGACCGCGGCGACGAGCAGCGGGAGGGAGCCGAGCGTGTACCGCGACGGCGGAGAGCCGTCGGCCCACCAGTACGCGATGTCGGCGATGTACGCGAACGACAGCAGCGCGCCCAGGGCGAGCGCGACGAGCTCGGCACCGTGCTCGCGCGCGCGCCGCCACAGCGGGATCGCTCCGAGGAACGCGAGCAGGTAGATCGGCGCGCGGGGGACGAGGCCGAAGACGCGGTCGAACAGCAGCCCGGGCGCGCCGACCCACGGCGTGTACGCGAGGACCGGCTGCTGCTCGCGAATGAGGAAGTAGCCCGCGCTCGGCATGAACAGCCCGAGCGTGCGCCAGTTGACGAAGGACAGCGCGAGCACGAGCGCGGCGAAGGGAAGCGCGCCCGCGGCGACGCGCGGCGCGACGAGGCGCGCCGGCGCGCCCCGCCAGAGCGGGCGCAGCGCCGCGTACGCGACGACGAGACCGAGGCCGACGACCGTCGGCCACGCCCGCGTCGACAGCCACGGCAGCGCGCCGACGAGCGCGCTCGCGACGGCGAGCTCGCGGCTCGTCGCGCGCTCGCCCCAGCGGACCGCGCGCACGGCGGTGACGAACACGAGCGCCGTGAGGAGCTCGGGGTAGATCTGCGTGGTGTAGGTGAAGATCGGATGGGCGAGGGCGGTCGACGCCGCGCCGAGGAGGGCGACGCGCGGCGCGAAGCCCAGGTCGCGCAGCAGGAGGTAGAGCTGCGCCGCGAGCGCCGCGCCGACGAGGGAGAGCAGCGCGAGGACACCGAGCCGTCCCGCGATCGCGTACGGGACCGTCGCCAGGAGCGGTAGCCCGAGATCCCGGATCGAATAGATCGCGTCGCCGACGCGCACCCCGTGGATGTCCGGCAGCCGGCCCGGGTAGAACGCGTTGTATCGGGTCCCCTCGTATTCGGCGGCGACGTTCAGCGAGCGTTCGTTCAGGAGGCTCAGCGTCACGACGAGGTAGTGCGGCTCGTCCGACGCGGTCGGCATCACCGCGCGGTGATACGGGAGCAGGACGAGCATCGCGACGAGCGCGACGACGCCGAGCTGGAGCGCGCCGGCCCGGTCCGTGAGCCGGTCGACCGCCGGCCACAGTGCGGCGAGCGCGTTCACGACGAAGACGACCGCGAGGAGCAGGTAGACCGCGCCGCGCTGGCCGTTCGCCACCGACGCCTCGCCGAACAGCTCGAGCAGCATCAGCGCGAGCGGGACGAGGTAGAGGACGAAGTGGCCACGGAGGAGACGGCTCCGCGCCGGCGGCGCGAGCACTCGCGCGACGAGCGCGGTGCCGAGCGCCGCGAATGCGAGCGAGAGCGGCAGCCACTTGTGCATGAGGCTCTCGGGGACGGGGTCGCCGCCCTTCGCGACCCACGGCTGGAGGACGGCGACCAGGACCCAGGCGATCGCGAACACGTTGACGAGCAGGAAGGCAGCGGTCGCCCGCCACTCGGTGGTGGAGACCTGCCGGTCCGGAACCGTGCCCGCGCGCGAAGGCCGCGGGGTCTCATCTGCGGGGGTACGTGCCTCGGCACCAGATCGGTGCCACTTGGCATCAACGTGATGCCGCTCGGCACCAGCTTGATGCCAAGTGGCATCAGATCGGTGCCGAGGACCAACATCCTCGAAAGGAAGCCCCGTGCTCCCAGCTGGCTCGCCGGGGCTCGGCGGGCCGAATGCGCGAGCGCCCTCCACTTCGCCCCGCGACCGATCCTCGCCCCGCCACCGATCCTCGCCCCGCGACCGATCGA
>CAZSRI010000001.1:1265-21550 GCA_964609145.1 uncultured Chloroflexota bacterium | reverse complement strand
TCGCCCCGCGACCGATCCTCGCCCCGCCACCGATCCTCGCCCCGCGACCGATCGAGGGTCGGCTTCACCTCCAGCTTCTGCTCGAAGTCCGTCGCGTCCCGCTCAAGGTGCTTCCCCGATCCGATGAGCACCAGGGCCACGGCCCCGGCCAACGCCGGCAGCAGCGCGACGTACGCGACGACCCACCAGGTCTCGAACGTCGGCTGGAAGGACGGGAGCCACGCGAGCGGGTCGATCCCGAGGGCGCGTCCCATCACGTCGCGGATCTTGTCGTCGAACGCGGTGTTGAGCGCGAGCGACGGCACCGCGCTCAGCACGAGCGACGTGACGGCGCTCATCCCGACGAGCACGGCCACCACGCCGCGCAGCAGCGTGCCGAGCGGCGCGGCGCCGCCATCCGCGAGGGCACCCCGCGTCCCCACCCGCCACGCGACCGCGAGCCCGTACGCGACGAACGGCGCCCACAGCGGGAGCACGTCCACGAAGTACCGCGCCGGCGGCGCGTAGCCGCCCTCCCATAGCCGGAAGAACGCGAGCGCGACGACGCTCGCCCCGACCGCGAGGGCCGCCGGCACCAGGCGCGCGCGGTCGGCGCGCAGCGCCGGCACGAGCCCGATGAGCCCGACGAAGACCCACGGCGCCGTCCCCGCGAGGCCGAACGTCCGATCGAAGAGGATCGCCGGGAGCGTGACCCAGACGAAGAGCGTGATCGACGGCTGCCGCGTCAGCGCCTGCGCCTGCTCCGTTCCGAAGAGGTACCCGGCATATGGGAGCGGGACCCCGTACAGGGCCGCGTTCGCGACGATCGCGGCGAGCGTCACGGCCGCGGTCGCGATCGCCATGCGCGCGCGGCCCGTCGGCCTCTCGCGCCAGAAGAGCAGCGGCAGCAGCACGACCGCGGGCACGGCGTCGCGCGGCGTGAGGAAGAGCGTGAGCGCCAGGGTCGCGGCGGCGATCGCGGGCCGGCGCGCCGCCGCGGTGAACCCGATGCGGAACGCCGTCGCCACCACCGCCGCGCCGACGACGTTCGGATAGACGTGCGTGGAGAGGAGCGTGAGCGGCGCGGTCGCCGTCCCGATGAGCCAGGCGATCCCCGCGAGACGCGGCCGCGTCGGGAAGACGTCCCGGAGGATCGAGAGCATCTGATAGCTCGTCCAGGCGCCGATGAGCGCCAGGACCAACCCGACGCCCGTCCGTCCCAACACGAGCCATCCGGGGAGCACGAGCAGCGAGAGCGCGTACCCCTGGATCGGGCGCGGCCCGATCGCGGTGTTCGCGACATGCGTCGCGATGTCCTCGGCCGACGGCGGGAAGCCCATCACCTCGGTGAAGAGGCGTGGGTCGATCGTGAGGTCGACCCGGCCGTGCGCGAGGGCGTCGGTGACGAGCAGGTAGTGGATCTGGTCGCCGAACGGCAGTGACGCGTTGGGCAGCCAGATCGCGAGCGCGCCGTACCCCAGGAACGCGACGACGAGCGCGGCCCATGGCCGCCAGCGGCCGGTGGCGACCAGCCAGGCCGGCACCGCGAGCACGATCGCCGCGATCGCGACAAGGAACACGCCGACCAGCTCGCGCGTCGGCGTCGCGAGCCGCAGGACGGCGAAGGCCCACGCCGCGACGGCGAGCGCACCCGCCTCGAGGGCGACGGCCTTCACGCGCGGAACGTTAGTGAAGCCAGGCGAGCCTGCAGATGTCAGGGCAGCCGAGGGCGACCTTAGTGGCGTAGGTGAGGTCGAACTCGCGCGCGTAGTTCCAGGGCCCGCGGTCGACGACCGGCACGGTCACGGTGGCCGAGCCGTATCGCAGCGTCACCGACGTGCCGCACGGGAGCGTCCGGTGGGCGACGCCCATGAGCGTCGCCGTGAGGGTCTGGCCGCACGCCGTGCGGTTCCCGTAGAGGCCCGGCCCGAAGTAAGAAGCGACGACCGTCGACCCGGCCCCGGGCGCGGCGGGAGCCGGCGCGGGGGTCCGCTGGACGGCGACGGGCGCGGGCGCTCGCGCAGGCGCGGCGGCCGCCGGCGCCGGAGGGCTCGACGGTGCCGTTACGGCGTCGGGTACCGGGAGGTAGTCCGCGCCGAGGGATCCGTAGGCGGCGTAGGACGCCACGTAGACGGCCGGAGCGACCTCGATCCGCGCGGCCGAGGCCTGCGAGACCGGACCGGCGGCGAAGGAGACCACGAAGGCGGCGAGGCACGCCGCGACGAGGGTGGGCTTCAGAGGTTCCCTCCTCTTTGGGTGTTCGGAAAGCATACGATCCGGCGGTGATCGGCGAGCTCGACGCCCTCGTCGCCCGGCGGGAGCTCCTCGCCGACCTCACCTGGCGCGACCTGCGGACCCGCTACAAGGGCTCGGCGCTCGGGTTCGCCTGGCACTTCGTCATGCCGGTCTCGCAGCTCGTGGTCTTCTGGGTCCTGTTCGGGATCCTCTTCGGCGTCCGGCCCAAGACGGACACCGGCGAGCAGCCCTACGCGGTCTTCCTGTTCGTCGGGCTGCTCCCGTGGACGTACTTCGCCAGCTCCTTGACGGCCGGCGCCGCCTCGATCGTCGGGAACGCGGCCATCGTGAAGAAGGTCCGGCTCCCGCTCGCGCTCCTTCCGGCCTCAGCCGTCGCCTCGGCCCTGGTGAACTTCGGCCTGAGCCTCGTCGTGCTCGCCGCGGTCCTGGGCATCTTCGGCCCGCGCCACCCGGAGGCGCTCGTCTGGCTGCCGCTCCTCGCCCTCGTCCAGACGGCGATGGGCCTCGGGCTCGCCTACCTCCTGGCGGCGCTGAACGTCTTCTTCCGCGACGTCCAGCACATCCTCGGGGTGCTCCTCATGGCGTGGTACTTCCTCACGCCGGTGCTCTTCCCCGTCTCGATCGTCGCGGACCGTCCGACGGAGCACTTCCTCCTGTACCTCAACCCGATGACGGCCGTCGTCGTCGGCTACCAGCGCGCGCTGCTCGACGGGCTCCCGCCGGAGTGGGCCGCGCTCGCGTGGCCCGCCGCGTTCGCGGCTCTCGCGCTCCTCGCCGGGTCCGCCTACTTCGAGCGCGCGAAGGACGACTTCGAGGGGTCGCTCTAGGGCGTGGCCGTCGGCGTCGGCGTCGGCGCAGGCGACGGCGCCGGCGCCGGCGCCGGGGTCGGGAGCGGCGGACACTCCTGGCCGCCCGGCGTCATCGGCACCTGCATGAGGACGCCCTCGACGGTCACGATCTTCGAGCCGTAGCCCTTCGCGCAGAGGAGAACCTGCGCCGCCTTGCCGGGGTGCGGCGCGATGATGATCTGGCCGCTCTCGTTCCCGACCGCGACGTCCTTCGTGTTGTTGAGATCCCGCGCCTCGGGACTCTTCACGCGGTCGTCGGGCGTCTTCGTCTCGTCGTACGCGTAGATCGTCACGGACAGCGGCTCCATGCGGACGTCGCCGAGGTCGCCGGGCGCGAGGCTCTGGCGCTGGTAGCCGAGGGCGTCGATCGTGAGCTTGGAGGTCTTCGCGACGCTCGGGAGGTCGAAGCTGCCATCGGAGGCGGTCTTCACGGAGCGCGCGCCCGTGGCGACGGTGCCGCCACCGATGCCCTTGTCGGTGAAGTCGTCCACGAGCCGTCCCCTCGCGCTCGTCGTGTTGATCCACCCGCCCACGACCGTGACGACGAACAGCACGACGAACGGGACGGCGACGAGCCAGCGCGGGCCGAGCCTCACCGATCGAGCTGTCCGTCGAGGAATGCCGTGACGCGCGCCTGCCACTCGGCGGGATACGTGGCGAACGCCTTCACGTGCCCGCAGCCGCTGGCCACCCACAACTGGCTCGCCGGGTTCGCGCTCGCGGCCCTGAGGTCGTACGCGTGGTGCACGGCGACCGTCGCGTCCTTGTCGCACGCGATGAAGAAGAACGCGCGCTCCGGATGCGCGCGCACCTGCTCGACCGGCTTGATCGACCCGAGGTCGACGCCGAAGAAGAGCTTCGCCATGAGCTCCATGCCCGGCGTGAACGGGGCGGGCAGCCCCGACTCCTGCGGCGCGATCTCGTCGAGGAGCACCTGCACGTCGGCGTAGGCGGAGTCGAGGACCATCGGTCCGACGTCGGGCAGCTTCGCGAGCGCCATGAGCGCGCTGCCCGCGCCCATGGACTCGCCGATGACCGCGACGCGCGACCTGGGGACGCCCGCCTTCCGCGCCGCGAGGTCGACCGCGGCCGCGACGTCGAGCGCCTCGCCCTGGCCGAGCCCCCAGCGCAGCCCGTCGCTCTCGCCGTGGCCGCGCAGGTCGAAGAGGAGCGCCGAGTAGCCGTCGGCGAGGAGGAAGCGCGCGATGCGACCCGGGTCGAAGGAGCTGTCGATGCGGTCCTGGTCCTTCCCGTGGACGAGCACGACGGCGCGCTCCTTCTGCGCCGGCGCGGCGAACCACCAGCCCCGCAGCGTGAGGCCGTCAGCCGTCGTGAACGAGACGTCCTCGTACGTCGGCGCCACGTACGTCGCGGGCTTCGTGATCTCGTGGCGCTTCACGAGCGACAGCGTGTCGGCGTAGCGGTAGGAGATGCCGAAATAGGCGGCGAGCACCACGACGAAAGTACCGGAGAGCAGCCGCAGGGGCTTTCGGAGCCGAAAAGGGGGAAGCACGCGAGGCCCTAACTCTAGGCCCTTTTCGCCCGTTAGCCCGCCAGGAGGGAGCGGAACGATCGCTCCCAGGAGGCACACATGCTGAGCAAGCTCCTTTCACTGCTGACCGCGGGCAAGGGTGGCGCGGTCGCCGCCGCTCTCGTCGCCGGCGCGACGACGGTGAGCGTCGCCGCGACGAGCACCGACGTTCAGCAGGCCGTGAGCAACGTCGTCTCGCCGGGCCTGTCGCAGCTCGCGCAGACCGGCGGGGTCCACCCCGACTGCACCGGTGGCAAGCCCGAGGTCGTCGCGCAGCGCAACGAGGCCGACCGCCAGCTCCGCGAGGCCTTCCAGTCGGACCAGAAGAAGCTCGAGCAGCTCCGCGGTGGGAAGGATGTCGATCACCGGGCCGCGAACGACGCCATCAAGACCGCCGACGCGGCCCTCCGCGCGCGCCTCACGCAGGCTCTGAACGACGTCGCCGCGCAGACCCTCGGCCGCGAGGGCCAGACCAAGGCGACCGCGTCGCCGACCGCGAGCGCGTCCGCCAGCGCGAGCCCCTCGGCCAGCCCGTCGCCGAGCGCGAGCCCGAGCGCGTCGGCGAGCGCGTCGGCGAAGCCCTCGTGCAGCCCCGAGCCGAGCGCGACGCCCGAGCCGAGCGAGAGCCCCGAGGCGAGCGGCTCGCCGAGCACCGAGCACGGGCGCCCGGCGGTGACGCTCAACGCGGCGCTCCAGGCGATCGTCGACCAGGCGGTCGCGGACATGAAGGCGATCGTCGGCAACGTCGTCGTCCCGACGGCGTCCCCGACCGAGCGCGGCAGCTCCGGCGACCGCGGCCAGTCGGGCGACCGTGGAAAGCCCTCCGCGTCGCCCGAGCGCGGCAAGTCCGGCGACCACAAGCCGTAAGCCCGCCCCTCCAACCCCCACCCCAAGCGCGAACGCCCCGCCCGAAGGCGGGGCGTTCCGCATGTCCATGCGGTCGCGGGAGCTAGGCGATGGCCGCGCGGAGGCGCTGCGCGACGAGGTCGATGTCGCGCTCGGTCAGCGTGACGCTCGAAGGGAGGTAGAAGCCCCGCTCGCCGAGCCATTCGCTCACGGGAAGACGCACGCCGCCGAGGCCCATCGAGCGGAAGACGGGCTGCCGGTGCATCGGCACGAAGAAGGGCCGCGTCTCGATCCCCTCGTCGAGAAGGCGCCGCCGCACGACGTCCCGCTGCGGCATCGACCCGTCGAGGACGACCCCGTACATCCAGTAGACGCTCTTCGCCCACGGCATCTCGACGGGCAGCCGCAGCCCGGATCCGGCGAGGCGCTCGGCGTACCGCGACGCGATCTCGCGCTTGCGCGCGACCGTCTCGTCGAACCGCGCCATCTGCGCGACGCCGAGCGCGGCCTGGAGGTTCGGCATGCGGAAGTTGAACCCGATCGCGTCGTGGAGCGTGCGGTCGGCGTCCGTGTACGCGAGGTTGCGCAGGCGCCGCGCGCGCTCGGCGAGCGCGTCGTCGTTCGTCACGACCATCCCGCCCTCGCCCGTCTGGACGATCTTGTTCGCGTAGAAGCTGAGCGCGCCGAGCGACCCGAGCGCGCCGACGCGGCGCCCCTCGTACTCGGCGCCGTGCGCTTCCGCGGCGTCCTCGATGACGGGCACGCCGAGCCGGAGCAAGGGCTCCATCTCGGCGGGATGCCCGTAGATGTGCACCGCGACGACCGCTCGCGTGCGGGGCGTCACCGCGCGCGCCGCGGCCGAGGGATCGATGTTCCAGTGCGCCGGGTCGGAGTCGACGAAGACCGGCGTCGCGCCCGCGTACACGACCGCGAACGCCGTCGCGGCGTTCGTGAACGCGGGCACGATGACCTCGTCGCCCGGGCCGATCCCCAGCGTCGCGACGGCGAGCGCGAGCGCGGTCGTGCCCGAGGTCACCGCGATCCCGTGCCGCGCGGCGCACGACGCGGCGACGAGCCTCTCGAGCTCCTCGATGCGGTCGCCGCGCACGTTCCCGGACACCGCGCCGCGGCGGAGCGCGTCGAGGACCGCGGCGATCTCGGCCTCGCCGACGACCGGCTCCGCGACGGGGATGCGCCGCTGCGTCGCCACGTCCTAGACCGCGCGCGCCACGACGCCGAGGTCCCAGTCGTCGAGCCCGATCGCGCGCGACGCGTCGGGGAACGGATAGACGAGCACCGCCGCGAAGCCCGCGTCGGACAGCAGCAGCTCGAGCTCCGGGGCGAAGAAGTAGCGCATCTCGTGCGACTCGCGGATCTCCTCGACGACGCGCGCGCGGTCGATCACCAGCGCGTGCTGGTCCACGACGCACACGTCGCGGTCGGGCCGCAGCGTGGGCGTCGTCGTCCGGACGAGACGGACGCCGTCGCGCTCGGCGCGCTTCACGCGCGTCGTCGGCCCGACGTGCAGGACGGCCGCGCCGTGCCACACGTCGAACAGGAAGAGCGCGCCGGGGGCGAGCTGCCCGCGCACGCGGCCGAGCGCTCCGCGCAGCGCGTCGTTCGTCGCCAGGTACCCCAGCACCGCGAACATCGCGAGCGCGAGGTCGAACGGACCGCCCGCGTCGAGGGCGGCCAGGTCCTGCTCGAGCCACCGCACGCGGACGTCCGCCGCATCAGCCTTCGCGCGGCCGGCCTCGAGCATCCCGCGCGAGCGGTCGACGGCGGTGACCTCGTAGCCGCGCCGCGCGAGCGGGATCGCGTGGCCGCCCGTGCCGGCGCCGAGGTCGAGGATGCGCCGGACCGGGCGCGTGCAGTGGCGCCCAGCGAGCTCGAGCACGACGTCGCACTCGCGCTCGTAGTCCTTGTCCGAGTACAGGAGGTCGTACACGTGGGCGAAGCGGTCGCCGAATACGGTCAAGGTGCCTCATTATCCCGGCGAGTGGCACACATCGAGCGCTTCAGCGACCCGAGCGGCGCCGAGCTCGCCATCGTCGTGCGCGGCGAGCCGACGCCCGAGAAGTACGAGTTCGTCACGGCGCCCGACCTTCCGCTCCAGCTCGGCAAGGCCGCCTACAAGCGCGGCGACGCGGTCCAGCCGCACTTCCATCTCGGCACGCCGACGATCGACCCGCGCGTGCTCGAGTTCGTCTACATCGAGCACGGCAGCGTCGAGCTGTCCGTGTTCAGCCTCGGCGGCGCGCCGGTCGGGAAGACGACGCTGCGCACCGGCGATTGCGCCCTGCTCGTCCAGGGCGGGCACGGGCTCGCGATGCTCGAGGACACGCGTCTCATCGAGCTGAAGCGCGGGCCGTACAAGGGGCGCGACAGGGACAAGGCGGACCTCGCGATCTCGCCGTGACCGCGCGCTGGCGTGTCTCGCTCATCCTCCCGACCCTGAACGAGCGCGACAACGTCGTGGCTCTCATCGACCGCGCCTTCGCCGCGTACCCGGCGCTGCACGAGGTCATCGCCGTCGACGACGACTCGACCGACGGCACGCACGAGGCCGTCGAGCGCTACGCCGCGGCGCATCCCGAGCGACACGTGGCCATCGACGTCCTCCGCCCGCGGCGCGGCCTCACGCGGAGCCTCTGGCACGGCGTGACGAACGCGGGCGGAGACGTCGTCGTGTGGATGGACGCGGACCTCTCGATGCCTCCCGAGGACATCCCCCGCCTGCTCGATGCGCTCGAGCGCGGCGCCGACGTCGCGGTCGGCTCGCGGTTCGTCCGCGGCGGCGGCGGCAAGGGCGACACGCGTGGGACGCCGGACTCGCCGCTCGGCGTGCTCCTCAGCGCGGGACTGAACGTCGCGCTGCGCTGGACGCTCGCGCCGCGCTTCCGCGACTGGACGAGCGGCTTCATCGCCATCCCGCGCGCGGTCGTGCTCGACCTCGGCCTGCGCGGCGACCACGGCGAGTACTTCATCGACCTCGCGTTCCGCGCGCTGCGCTCGGGCTACGCGGTCGTCGAGGTCCCCTACGTCATCGTCCCGCGCCGCTACGGGCGCTCCAAGACCGGTGAGGGTCTCTGGGACTACGCCCGCCGCGGCCGCAAGTACCTCGCGACCGCGCTGCGCCTGCGGGTCTCGAGCCTCGTCTCGCCGTCCCCGCGCCGCGTCTGGTGGCGCTAGTGCATGAACACCGTCGTCTGGTCGGGGTCGCGGCCCGCGACGTGGGTGAACTGGTACGGCTTCGGCGTGTACCCGGTCTTGTAGAAGCGGAAGTCGTACACGGTCGTTCGACGCGGGACCGCGAACGACCAGTGCCCCTTCGCGTCCGTGTAGTACGACCGCACGCCGGTGCACTCGCCGGTCCCGACGACCACGCACACGCCCGCGATCGGCGCGCGCGTGTTCAGGTCGAGGATGGTGAACTCGATGACGTCCTCGTTCGGCGCGGGCGTCACGGTCGCCACAGGGGTCGGCTGCGGCGTCGGCGCCGGCGTGGGCGCGGCGGTCGGCGCGAGCGTCGGGCTGGTCGAAGGGACCGCGCTGCCCGTCCCGCCGACGACGCCGCCCGGCACGCCGCCGGCCTCGCCCGCGCCGGTGCCGCCCGTGGACGCCGGGCTCGGGACGGCGGAGGCCGTCGGCGTCGCGGTCGCGGCCTGCGTCGCGGACGCCGTCGGCGAGGGCGAGGGTGTCGCGACGGCGACAGGCGCCGGACGGATCGTGCCGGTGACGCGGCCGCGCCCCGCGAGCTCGGCGGGGAACACGACGCGGGAGACGGCCGCGCCCGCGGGCGGCGGCGGCGCGAACAGGCGCCGCGCCGTCGGGACGAGCGCGATCGCGGCGAGCACCGCGGCGAGCACGGCCGCGACCAGCGCCCATCGCGGGACGGGGCGCCGGGCGCGCGCGGCCCCGGCGGACGCGGCGTAGCGGTCGATGAACGAGGACGCCGCGACCGTGCGGCCGCCGACGATCGCGATCGCGTGCGTGACGCGCGAGAGCGCGCCCGCCGCCGCGGCGGCGGACACCGCGTCCGCGACGGTCACCGCCGAGGCGCTGGGGCGCGCGAGCGGTCCCGGCGCGGGCTCGAGGGGTCCGCGCCGACGGCGCACCTCGCGCAGCGCCCGGCCGAACAGGGAGCGTGCCTTCCGGCCCGCTTCACGGTCCGCCGGGTCCATGGACGCACCGCGCACGCGAAGGCGCGAGAAGGCGCGCGCGGCATGGGCGAGGTCGCCGCGGCGGATGGCCGCGCGCAGCGCGGCGCGGCGCCGCTCGAGGCCGCGGTCAGCGATAAAAGTAGATCTCCAGCTCGACCTTCGTCCCGGCGTCGCCGGGCACGATGTCGTGGAGCGCACTCACCGCCGCGCCCTGGAACTGCCCCTCGGTGAGCGCCTCGCCCGCGGTCTTCGCGATCTTCGTCCCGAGGACGGGGTCGCCCTGCGTGCCGTAGAGGAACGCGATCGCGGCCTTGCGGAACTCGTTCTTCGCCTTCAGCTCGTCCTGGACGCGCTTCACGAACGACTGCTGCTCCGCGGCCTTCGCGCTCGCGTCGTCACCGAGGAACGCGGATCCGTTCACCTGGACGGTGATCTCGACCTTCTTGGGGTCCACCGAGGGCGCGTTCCGCTCCGCGTGCACGGGGGTGCTCGCCGCGGCGAGGAAGATGACGAAGAGCCCCAGGAGGATGTCCGCCCACAGCCACCCGACGAGGGCGAGAGTGACGCTCCTACTGAGACCGAACATCGAGCAGGGCACGCGCCGCGGAGGCCAGGGCCTGCGCGCCGCGCGTCAGCTCCGCGGCCGAGGAGCGCAGCTCGGTGATCGCGCGCTCGAGGTCGTAGAGCTGCTGCTCGCGCTCGATGGCGCGCTCGAAGACGCGCCGCTCCTCCGCGGCCATCTGGTCGAGGAGCTCGTCGGCGTCCGCGCCCGAGAGCTCGGTCGACGCGACGCTCGTCGCGTGAGCCAGGAGCGCGCGGATCTGCGACTCCTTGAGCAGCACCGCCGCGCGCGTGGCCGAGCCCTGGATGTCGCCGCGGACGTGGATGATCAGCGAGAGGACGATGAGGACGGCGATGAGGCTCGCGTCGATCGTCGCGAGCGTGCTGAAGACGATCGCGTTGCCGACGCCCTGGAACGCCTGCTCCCAGAGGAGCAGGAACGGGCGGTCGCCGAGCTCTGGGCGCGCCGCGAGGAGCTTCGCGTAGGCGTCGGTCGCGGTCGAGAGGCCGTACCACGTGACGGCGATCGGCGCGAACACGAGCACGTTGCGCGCGACCTCGAACCAGTTCCAGATCGGAGAGGTCCGCGCCACGATCGCCTCGGCGGTCGCGCGCGGGTCGATGCCGGCGGCGTACGCGCGGGCCTCCTCGGCGCGGCCCTCGCGGACGGCGTCGGCGAGCCGCTCGGCGAGGGCGCCGATCGCCGCGTCCCGCGGCGCGACCTCCGACGCGAGCCCGGCGACCTCCTGCGCGGCGCGCTGGCGCTCGGTCGACCGCGCGGGGACGATCTTGAGCGGCTCTTCCAGTGCGTCTGCCACGGTCCCTACCCTTCCCGACTCCCTAACAGCCTACGCCCGCTCCCGTTACCGGAGGCCGCTGTCAGTCGATCGTCGTGTCGGCGGAGGCGTTCAGGTCGACCGGCTTCAGGTCCGAATACACCGGCAGCCAGCCGGTGATCGCGGCGATCGTCGCCGGCCAGGCGAGACCCGGCGTGCCGGGGCTCTGCGTGTCGCTCGCGACGTTCGTCGCCTCCCTCAGCGTGACCAGGAAGAGCTTGAAGTTGCTTGCGTTGCGCACGCAGTCGGCGGCGATGTAGCCGTCGCTCGCGTTCAGCGTCGGGTCGCAGCGGACGATCACCGTCGTGCCGTCGGCGTCTTCGAGCCAGAACTGAGCGCTCGCGAGCCCGGCGGTGTCCTGCATGTCCTTGCTGAACTGGAGCCTGATGACGTCGCCCGCGTCGCCGACGCCGGCCTTGCCCATGTCGGTGTCGAGCTTCGCCGTCACGATCGTCGACGCCACGTAGGACGCGGCGGCGATGGTCTGCCGCCCCGCGGCGTTGCCCGAGGTGTCGACGACCTGCGCTGACGCGCTCGCCTGCGTCGGGTCGTACGTGAGGAGGCCGGCGGTCGACGTCGTGAACGTGCCCGCGGCGAACGAGACGATCACGACCGTGGCGCCGTACGCACCGCTGCAGGTGGTCGAGGTGTTCGTGCGCACCTGGCCGTCGAACGACGAGAACACGAACGCCGGCTCGCCGACGATCGAGCACCGCATGTCCTTTGTCCAGGTGACCTTCAGCTTCGTGCTCCCGACCACCTCGGCGCTCGCGATCGCGGGCGGCGTGCTGTCGCGGAGAGCGACGGCGGCGCGCGTCTGCGCGTTCGCCATGAGGTTGCCGCGCCGGTCCTGGATCCGCGCGATACCGGCGGCGAGGAGCGTCACGCGCACGTCGTCGCCGGGCGCGATGCGCCGCTTCGTCGGGTCGATCTCGAGCGTCGCGGTGTCGCCGGTCGTCGCGGTGCCGCAGTCGCTGAAGGCGATCCGGTCGTTCATCACCGCGCCGCTGCCCGAGCTGCCGACGTCGGCGAAGGCCACCCGCACGACCGACTCGTTCGCCGACGTGCGCAGCGTGCCGCCCGAGACGCACACGGGCTCGCTGAAGTGCAGCGTGAGGAGCTGCCCGACGGCGTCGAGCGAGGTGAACGCCGGCGGCGTCTTGTCGACGTAGACGAACGGGAACGCGTTCGAGGCTGTCGCCCCGGCGTTCGTCACGGTGACGTTCACGGAGCCTTCGGTGTGGGCAGGCGTCAGCACGGTGAGGATGCCCGGGCCGCACGTGACGACCGTCGCGGGGGTCTTGTCGAACGAGACCATCGGCGACGGCGAGCACGCGATCCCGCTGCCCGTGATCGTGGCGCTGTCGCCGCCGGCGTCGGTCCCGCTCACGGGCGTGAGCGCCGTCAGCGTGGCGGCGTTCGCGCTCGTCACGACGACGTCCTGGAAGTAGCCGACGTTGTGGATCGGCTTCCGGCCGAAGGTGTCCCAGAGCGAGCCGAAGAAACGGTACGTCCCCGCGGCCGCATCCGTCGGGACCTTCACCCGGAAGGTGAACGTGCCGACCTTGCCCGGCGGGACGCTGTCCTGCGTGACGCCGGCGTAGCGCGACGCGCTCAGCCATCCGCTCGCCAGGGCCGCGGTGCTCGCGTCGCCTTGATCGCAGCTCGTCTTGTCCGGTTTGCAGACCGCCAGCACGACGCCCGACGGGGTCCACTCCGTCGACCCCGTGTTCGCCCAGAAGACGCTGAACGTGCCCGTCGCGCCGCGGTCTAGCGTGAGGAACGCGCTCTCGCCGACGAACTCAGCGTCGTACGGCTCGGCCGCCGCCGCGCGCGCCGGCGGACTGAGCGCGAGCACGAGCTGGATGGCCGCGATCGCGGCCAGGACACGCCACCGGGGTCCCACCGCGGGCGACGCTACAGCAGGGCGCTCAGCGCGGACGGATCTTGCCGACGACCTCGACGACGACCGACACCCCTTCGATCTCCGTCGGCAGCTCCGCCGCGGGTGCGCGCTCGCAGTTCACCTTGAGCGCGTAGCTCTCGCCGACGCGCGTGAGGCCGATCCCGTTCACTTCTTCGACGCCGCGAAGGCGCTCCGCGAGCGTCCGCTTCGCGGCGCGGGCACGCTCCAGCGACACGGGCTCCGGCACTACAGCACGAGCTCCGCGCGGAGCGTGTCGAGCACGACGCGGACCGGGTTGCAGAACGTGAGGCCCTCGCCGTTGCTCCCGCCGCTTTCGCCGCCGGCGAAGAGGAGCCCGACGGCGAGGCGTCCCGACGCCGTGTGGACGAGCGCGCCCGAGTCGCCGCCCTGGCTGAAGGGGCCCGCGCCGGCGCCCTCGACCTCGAGCTGGCCGTCGAATCGCAGGTCGCCGCGGTCGTAGCCGACCCGGACGTTGTCGAGCTCGAACGCGGTGACGCGCCCGCGCGTGCGGCCCGTCGTGCGGCCGAGCTTCTCGACGACCTCGTCGACGTCGACGGGGTCCTCGAGCACTCCCTTCAACTTCGCGTCGCCGGTGAGCACGGCGGCGCGATAAGCGACGCCCTCGTCGATCGTCGCGAGCGCGGCGTCGACCCGGTTCGGGCGCGTCGAGGACAGCCGCACCCACTCGGCGAGCGCGCCGACGCGGTCGTCGGGGTCGCGGCCACCGTCGTACGCGCCGGGCTGGAGGATGGCGTCGCCGCGGCGGCCGCGGTCCTGGTCCGCCAGAACGTGGTTGTTCGAGAGGATGCGCGCACTGCCGCGCCCGAGCTGGACGAAGGCGCCGAGCGTCCCGGCCGTGATCCGGTAGTGGCCGATCGAGATGCCCATCCGGAGCGGCCGCTGGCGGCTCTGGCGCGCGGGCCGCGTGGGGCCCGCGAGGGCGGAGACCCGCCCGACGTAGCGGACGTCGACCTCGCCTTTGGCGCGCTCGCGGATCGCCTCGGCGTGCGCCCTGGCGGCGAGGCCGGGGTGCTGGATCCGGACGGCGAGCCGGTAGTCGCGGCGGGTACGCCGGCAGACGCCGAGCGCGACGAGGCGCGGGCGGGCGGGCTCGACGGCGGCCGCCGCCGGGGCGGCGAGCAGCTCGGCCTTGAGCTCGCGGGCAGAGTCCAGCCGCATGGCGCCATTGTTCGGCATGGCCTTGCGCGCCGTCTGGCATCGTCTTGGGCGTGCCCATCTACGACTACCGCTGCCAGGCCTGCCGGAGGCGCTTCGCCGTCTTCTTCCCCTCCTTCTCCAAGGTCGTGGCGGCGGTGCGCTGCGAGCGCTGCGGCGGCGAGGACGTGGCCCGGATGGCGCCTCGCGTCGCCCGGACGACGAGCGAGGACGAGCGGCTCGACCGCCTGAGCGACGGCGCCCTCGGCGACGTGGACGAGAACGACCCCGCCTCGATCGCGCGCTGGACGAAGCGGCTCGGGGACGAGATGGGCGAGGACCTCGGCGACGAGCTCGGCGAGGCGATGGACGACGCAGGCGGCGGCGAGCCCGAGCCCAAGCCCTACGGCGGCGCGGACGACGATCTCTAGCTCGGTCGGACGGTGGCTCGCGCTCTCGGGCGCGTGCGCCGTCGTCTTCGCCGTCCTCGCGGTCCTTCGGGTGCACATCGGCGATCACTGGGTCAGCGACGCGATCGCCGGCGCGGCCCTCGGCGGTGCCGCCGGTGCGCTCGCGGCGGCGTGGGTCCGCGCTACTGGATCGAGAAGGAGTGGTTCCGGTACCGCGGCGAGGCCGGCTCCTTGATGAGCCCCGAGCTGATCGCGTCGCGGACCTCGGCGATCCCCTCGGGCACGGTCACCGCGGCGCGGAAGCCGAGGCGGTCGCGCATCTTGTCGCACGACACCGTCACGTCGCGCATGTCGCCCCCGAACGTGAGCTGACGCCGCTCGACCTCGACCCCGGGGACGGCATCCGTCACGAGCTCGACGATGCGCGTCTTCGTGTGGTTCCCTTCCTGGTGTCCGACGTTGAAGAGCTCGCCGCGCACGTCGGCGAGCGGCGCCTGCGCGAACAGCAGGAGCGCGCGGACGACGTCGGAGACGTGGACGAACGAGCGGCGGAAGTCGCCCTCGTAGATGACGAGCCGGCGCTGCGTGAGCGCCTCGAGCACGAACTGGTTGACGATGAGGTCGAAGCGCGTCCGCGGTGAGATGCCGAACAGCGTCGTGAAGCGCGGGACGATCGGCGAGCAGCGTGAGCCTTCGGCGGCGCGCGCGAGGAGGTAGCGCTCCGACGCGATCTTCGTCTCCGCGTAGATCGACTGCGGGTGCAGCTCGGACGTCTCCGTCACGGGTCGATCGTCCACGGCCAGCCCGTAGTTGCTGTACGTCGAGGCGAACACGAAGCGCGCGACGCCCGCGCGATCCGCGGCCTCGAACACCCGCTTGGTGGCGTCGACGTTGATGCGCCGCGCGATCTCCGCGCCGGCGTCGCGGCACGCGGGGAACCCGACGAGCGCGGCGAGGTGGTAGACGACCTCGACGCCACGCAGGAGATCGTCGATGCCGGTCTCGGCGACGTCGCGCCGGTGGAACGCGAAGCCGGGATGGCGCAGGTACGCGAGGATCGCGTCGCCGCCGAACAGGAGCCGGTCGACGACGACGACCTCGTGCCCGGCCGCGAGCAGCGATCCGGACAGCAGCGAGCCGATGTATCCCGCTCCGCCGGTGACGAGGCAGCGCATGACCCTCGTCGTTATAGTCGGTCGCGGCACATACGCGCAGGAGGGGCCGCGCCATCGCACGCATCCTCGTCACGGGCGGCTTCGGGTTCCTCGGCAGCTTCCTCATCGAGGAGCTGCTGGCCGATCCTACGAACGCGATCCATGTCGTCGACAACCTCTCGACGAGCACGCTGAGCGTCGATCGTTTCCTCGAGGACAAGCCGCGGGATCGTTTGACTCACTCGCTGACGACCGTGGCCGAGTTCTGCCGCGACGGGCGCATCGGACGGTTCGATCAGATCTACCACCTGGCGTCGGTCGTGGGCCCGGCGGGCATCCTCGTCCACGCGGGACGCATCGTCGAGTACATCGTCGCGGACACGTACAGCATCATCGACCGCGCCCTCGAGTGGGGCGCGCAGCTGCTCGACGTCTCCACCAGCGAGGTGTACGGCGGAGGCATCGACGGGCTGTGCAGCGAGGACACGCCGCGCATCGTGCCGAGCCAGACGACGGTGCGTCTGGAATACGCGGTGGGGAAGATCGCCGCTGAGACCGCGCTCATCAACACCTGTCGCGTGAAGGGCATGCGCGGGGTGATCGTGCGGCCGTTCAACATCGCCGGCCCGCGTCAGTCGTACAAGGGCGGCTTCGTCCTCGCGCGCTTCGCGCGACAGGCCCTGCTCGGCGAGCCGCTCACCGTCTTCGGGAACGGCAGGCAGATCCGCGCGTTCACCCACGTCAAGGACATGGCGGAGGGCCTCATCCGCGCCATGCGCTCCGGACGGTCGGGCGAGGTGTACAACCTCGGGAATCCGCTCAACCGGCTCACCATCGGCGAGCTCGCCGAGCGTGTCCTGCGCCTTTCCGGCTCGAGGAGCCGGATCTCGTTCGTCGATCCGAAGACGATCTTCGGTCCCCTCTACGCCGAGGCCAAGGACAAGTACCCCGATGCGGACAAGGCGATGACGGAGCTCGGCTGGGCGCCGCGCTACGGCATCGACGACGTCATCCAGGATTCGCTCGAGTACACGCGGACCGAGCTGCAACGCGAGGGCGCGCGCCTGGCCTCATGACCTGCGGCCGACCCATCGGGCGGGAGCAGGTGTCGTGAAGGTCTGCTTCCTCGTTCCCGCGTACAACTGCGCCGACACGATCGCCGAGGTCTGCGGGCGGATCCCGCTCCGCGGCACGCTCGACGAGATCATCGTCCTCGACGACGGCAGCTCCGACGGTACGAGCGGCGTCGCGGCGGCGCTGCCGCACGTCTCCGTCACGCGGCGGGAGCGCAACGCCGGGTACGGTCGCACGAACGCCGAGCTCTACCGGCTGGCGCTCGAGCACGGGGCCGAGGCGACGGTCACGCTCCACGGCGACCTCGGCCACCGGCCGGAGGATGCGGCCCTGCTCCTCGACGCGCTCGAGGCGGGGGCCGACGTGGTCGCCGGATCGCGTCTGCTCTACCTCCGAGAGCTCGTCCGACGCGAGGGCTGGCGGGCGTTGCTCGACCGGTCGAACAGGCACGGCATGCCGCTCGCGCGCGCCCTCGGCCACTTCGGCCTCACGGCGCTGCAGAACGCCTGCTTCGGGACGGACCTCCACTCGTTCCACGACGGCATGCGCGCGTGCGATCGCCGCGCGCTCGAATGGGCGACGGGGCATGAGTTCTCGGGCTGGTACATGTACGACACCGACCTCCTCCTGGCGGCGCACCGCGCCGGCCTGCGGATCGTCGAGGTGCCCGTGTCGCCCAGCTACGGGCCGCGCGAAGGCTCGTCGGCGCCGCCGATCAGGTACGGGGTGCGCGTCGCCAGGCACGCGCTCTCGCAACTGCTCGCGCGACGAGCCGTTCGATCGGCGCGCCCGACGCCGCGATGAGCGCGGGATCGAGGATGGGGAAGCGATAGCGCAGGTTCGGGTTGTACGTCACCGTGGACAGGGTGAGCGTGACGGCGAGGACGGCGAGCAGGGCCGCCGCGTTCCACGTCATGCGACGCAGTGCGACGAAGGTGAGGAGGAGCACTCCGCCGAAGGACACGCCGCTCGCGAGCACGACGGCCGTCGAGTAGGCCCGCGGCTCGACCCACGGCGTCCACTGGCGGATCATCTTCATCGCGGTCAGCCAGGCCCACTCGGCCGGGCTCGAGCGGATGTAGCGGAACGCCGCGTCGTAGAAGAGCGCGCCCCGCTCGGCGACCGGGATCGGACGGACGCAGTCGAGGAAGGTCCCGCGCGGGTCGCACCCGACGTACGCGAGGTTGCGCGGATGCGTCTGCGGCACGACGTTCAGCTGCTGCCACTCCTCTTGGGAGAGGTCCGACGCGCGGTACAGGTCGGCCGTGACCGGGCTGTTCCCGCCGAAGAACGTCACGCCGGAGATCGAGCTCCAGGGCTGCGCCCCGTAGCCCCGCGCGACGCCGTAGATGCTGAATGCGGCCATCGCGACCGCCGCGCCGGCCGCCAGAAGGACCGGGGCGAGCACCGTCCGGCGCCGCCACCACAGCGCGAACGCGAGGCCGGGGACCACGATGAGGAGGTTTGTCCGCACCAAGCTCGCGACGCCGAAGAGAAGCCCTACGAGGAGCGCGCGCCTGGGCGTCGGGTGGTCGGCGAGGTCGAGGAACGCGAGGAAGCCCGCGACGACGAGGAACGTGAACAGCGTCTCGGTCGCGAGCACGCCGACGTAGTTGATGAACCATGGGTACACGGCCGCGATGAGTCCGGCCGGCCACGCCCCCGCGCCGTCGACCGAGAAGCGCCGGGCGAGGCGCGCGATGAGCACGGCGGTCGTCGCGCCGAGCGCGACCTGCGCCGCCTGGACGACGACGAGCCCCCCGAGGAGGTAGCCGATAGCCGCGAAGACCGCGTATCCGGGCGGCCGCACGAGGCCGAGCTGCTCGACGGCGAGGCCGCCGTTCGCGAGGAGCGCGCGCGCCATCCGGTCGTAGTCATCCGCGTCGCCGAAAGGGACGTTCGGATAGCGCAGGACGAAGGCCGCGCGCACGGCGAACGCGACGATCCAAACGGCGACGAATGGATGCGCGTGGATGCGCGCGGCGACCGGTCGGAGTGCGCGGAGGATGGGCGTCATCGAGGAGAGCCGAGGATACGGGCCGTGCGACCATCCCGCCGTGCGGATCCTCGTCACCGGCGCCTTCGGCTACGTCGGTGGCCGGCTCGCGCGATCGCTCGCCTCCGCCGGACACGACCCGGTGCTCGCCGGGCGGACGATCCCGGAGTGGGCCGGATCGACCTTCCCTGGCCGCGACCTGCGACGTGTCGACGTGCTCGACGGGTCCGCGGTCGCGGACGCGGTCGCCGATGCCGACGCCGTGGTGCACCTCGCGGCGCTGGACGAGCGCGAGTCAGCGCGGGATCCAGCCCTCGCTCTGCGGGTCCGCGAAGGTGGGACGCGGGCGGTCGCCCGGGCCGCCGTGCGCCTCGGTCGGCGCGTCGTGTTCTTCTCGACGTTCCACGTGTATCGCCCGTCGGCGCGCGGGGTCGTCGACGAGCGCCGGCCCGTCGGCCCGGCGACGTCGTACGGTGTCGCGCATCTCGCTGGCGAGCGGACGTGCCGGGCGAACGCCTCGCGGGCGGGCGTTGCGATCCTCCGCATCTCGAACGTGTACGGCGCGCCGGTCGATCCCGCCGTCGATCGCTGGACCCTCGCGCACAACGACCTCTGCCGCCAGGCGGTCACGAGCCGCCGGCTCGTCCTGCGCGCCCCGGGCGTGCGGCGCGACCTCGTGTGGGTGGACGACGTTGCGCGCGCGACGGCGATCGTTCTCACGTGCGACGCGTCCGCCCTCGCCGATCCCGTCTTCAACGTAGGTGGGGATCGGACGATGACGATCGGCGACCTCGCGGACCTGGTGCGGGAACGGGCGGAACGGCTGCTGCGGCGGCCCGTGACGCTGGAGCGCGGCGACGGCCCGGCGGAGCCGGAGTTCGCGTACTCGAGCGCGCGGCTCGAGCGGCTGGGCTATCGGCCGCGTGACGGACTCGTCCCGGAGACCGATGCCCTCATCGCCATGCTCGCCGGAGGATCGACGTGAGCGTCGGCGACGCGAGAAGGACGACGGACGGCACGAGCATCGCGCGGTGGCGGTAGAGCGTTCCGTAGTTCCCCTCGACGAGGCTGAGCGCGACGACGAGCCCGACGACGAAGAGGAGCAGGCCGACGAGTTCGGGCCAGCGCCGCCGCAGACGCCACGTCGAGAGCGCCGCCAGAACGACGAGGGCGTACCAGAGGAGCATGTCCGGCACCGTGAGGAGATCGGTGGTCCGCTGGAGCGCCCATGGGAACGGCGCCAGCAGGGCATACGCGAGCCCCTTCGGCAGGTACGCCAGCGTCTCCTGGACCGAGGCGAACTGACGGATGAGCGCCCGGTCCGTGCTGCCGACCGGGTTCGGACGGATCACGAACTTCGAGCCGCTCTCGATCAGCAGCGGACGCTGGTCCGCGACCGGCGCGGGGGTCGCATCCGAGCCCACCACGATGGTGTCGCCCGGGCACACGTAGACCGCGCCCGGCGGCGGATCCCCCGGGTGCGCCAGCGGGTCGACGATCAACTGCGCGGGGCGTTCGAGCCGCCGGATAGAGGGCGTGCACGTCGGCT
>CAZSRI010000001.1:0-1165 GCA_964609145.1 uncultured Chloroflexota bacterium | reverse complement strand
GACGGGGGCCGGCTCCTGGAAGCTCGTGCGCGCACCCTGGGCCGCGCCTTGGCGGAAGGACGCGAGGAGATCGAGGTCGATGTGGCCGAACCAGCCTGCCGTGGTGAAGTCCGACGCGAACAGGACGACCGCGAGCACGGCCCCGGTGCCGTTCACGAGGCGACCTCGCCGGGGGAGGCCGCGGAGCGTCGCGAGCAGCGCTGGCACGAGCGCCAGGAGGAGGATGAGGTAGATGTAGCGCCGCAGGCTCTCCATGGGATAAAGCGCGACGAAGAGGACCACGAGCCACGCGAAGGTGGGAGCCCGCTGGAGCCTGCCGAGGATCCAGAACGTGAGCGTGATGGAGAGGATCGAGAGCGCATCCTTCAAGTTGAGGACCGACCACACGAAGATCGAGGGGAACCACAGCACGATGAGGCAGGTGAGCACCGCGGCTCGGTCACCGAACATGCGGCGGGCGATGTCGAACATCAGCGTGGCCGCGACCACCAGCGCCCATGCGTTGAGGAAGTCCATGAGCAGCACCTGGCGGCCGAACAGGAAGAACACCGCGGTCTCGAGGTACACGTAGCTGCCGAAGAGATAGACGTCGGTGTTCCACTCCGGCGGGGAGTAGCCCGCGTACTGAGTGCCGTGCAGCCACGACGCGACGCCCCACGAGAACTCCGCGTAGTTCCAGTCGTCGCCGGTGACCCAGCCGTCGTGTCCCACGGCGATCGAGCCGTCGTGGATGAGCACCGCGGCGGCGAAGCGCGCCGTGAGCGCGACGAGCAGGAGCGAGCCCATCGGGAGCCGGAACGCCGGCGGCAGGATGCGCACGACCAAGGGGATCGTCGCGATGAGGAGGAGCGCCGCGGTGAGCGGGCCGACCTGCCCGGCTCCGAGCGGCAGCCCGACGCCGATCCCGAGGAACAGCCCGGAGAACCCGGCCGCGATGGCGTGCGGCGGCCATGGAAGGAATTCGAGGCGGCGAGCTGCCTCGAACGCGCGGCTGACCGCTCGCCGCGCCCTAGCAGGAGCGACGCGCGCGAGGTGCGGGGCGGCGCTCACGGCACGAGCCCCCTCGCCTCGAAGAACCGGTCGAACTGCTGGAGAACGTACGCCCGCCGGACTACGTCGATCCCGGGATACACGCCGACGAAGAAGGTGCGCTCGGTGATCGCGT